>JBEKHI010000020.1:0-61655 GCA_050012355.1 Streptosporangiaceae bacterium
CAGCCATCCGGTCGGCCGCGAAGTTGTCCTTGCCGCCGAGGTAGTAATCGTACATTCGCGCGACGTTCGGAACGGAGGTGTCCAGGCCGCGAGGGACGCGGCGGACGGGCGACTGGTCCACGCGGGAAAGCTTAGACTGCCGGCTCTCCGGGACAGCCCCGTACCAGGTTTCCTGGGCCACGCCGACACAGTCTCAGCGAAATCTCGCAGTCGAAACGCCTGCAAAAGTAACTGAGAAAACACGAAAAGTTCCGGCCGGCCGGTGTGCGTTGATCAGGCCGTGAGGCCGCCGAGCCAGTTCTGCCACGCCTCGGTCTCGGTCGACGGCTCTCGGTCGTCGAAGTAGTGCGCGGTCGCGAAGACCATGTCGTTATAGCCGTGGATCAGCATGTACATCGCGTCGTCGGTACGCATGCCTACGAAGCTCTGCGAGCCCACGAACTCCACGGTGCCGTCGACCGGCTCGATCCCGGGCACGCTGAGCCGCGCCGGCTGACCGTCCGCCGCGTCCGCGCTGACGCCGACCGCCGCCGTCATGGCCGCCCACGAGTCCTTGGTGATCGGCCCCGGCATGAACAGCGAGCCCTTCGCGGTGCGCGGTGCGAAGTGCTTCAGGTAGACGGCGAGCTTCGTCAGGTAGGCGTGGTCGCCGGTGGACAGGCCGTTGTATTCGGCCTCCCAGTCCTCGCCGAGGAGACCGCTACGCACAACGTGCACCACCGCGCCGCCCCCGTCGCGTGACTCGATGAGCCACTCGAAGGCCATGAAGGTGCCGTCCGGCTTCGGGTCCTCCTGTGTCGCGTACCGGTGACCGGGTTCCCAGGCCGTGATGCTGGAGCTGGATACCTCGCCGAACATGCTGAACGTGGCGGTCTTGCTGGCGCTATCGATTTCGGTGCGCCCCATGAGCCAGGAGTCGACTCCTGGCCCCGACGCGATCGCCTCCCACACCTGGTCCGGCGTGGCGTCGACGGGCATCTCGTCGTGTATCTCGAATGGATGGGTCATGACTGCTGCTGCTGCTCCTCTGCTGGCGGGTCGGCGTCTTCGGTGATGCTCGGGTGCACCGCGACGATGAGGCGGTGCGGCCGACCAGTTGTGGTCTGGTACTTACTGATGATTCCGGCGACCGCGTCCGTGAGCTCACCCACGAACGCCGCGCGGTCAGCCGGCTTCGCGAACCGCACTTCGGCATCGAGGCCGAACGTGGCGAGCGGCTTGCTGGCCCGGGCCGCCCCATTGATGAGCGCGCCCGTTTCCCGGACGAGCCGCGCGGCGAGCGCGAGCAACCAGCGCGCGGACAGCCGATCGGGCGACCGGGCCGGATCGGGCGCGACCACGGCGAGCGCGGTCGGCGAGATCACGTAGGCCGCGGCGGAAGCCCGCACGACCCGCTCGGTCATGTTGCCCTTGCGGCGCTCCTCGATCAGCTCCACCAGACCGTGCTGCTCAAGGGTCTTGACGTGGTAGTTGACCTTCTGCCGGGCAAGCCCAAGCCGCGCCGCGAGTGTGGTCGCGGTGTGTGGCTCGGCCAGCTCCGCGAGCATCCGGGCCCGGATCGGATCGAGCGAGACCTCCGCGGCTGCGGCATCCTCGATCACTGCGACATCTTGCATGCCGGTAACTCTGTCACCGACAATTTTAATTGTCAAGACGACAAAAGATGTCGGAGATAATTTTCTTTCCCGTGCTCGTCGTGGCCATGCGCCGGACACCCGCGCTCTGAAACGTTGCCCCACCTGCCACAGCTGGAAACGCGGCCCCGGCAACCCCTGGCAGAACTCTGATTTATAGGTCTAGCGAGCCCGCCGAATCTGGGTGGTCGCGATTTCGTTGATCATATTGACGACAATATTGTCAAAGCGTAGCTTCCGCATCATGGGCACGTGACTGCATCCCACAGTCGCGTGCGTGAGCGAGAGGTGAAGTACAAGGATGAACTTCCCACTACCGTTCAGGCGCCTCGTCAGACGTAGGCGCCTACCGAAGTCACTCATCATCGGGGCCGTGGTGACTTGTACAGCCCTGGTACTCGCGGTTCCCGCGGAAGCTCAGCAGACAGCTGGTTCCACCGCGACCAGCTTCTCCGACCTGGCGAACGTGCCTACGCTCGACTCGAGCACCGCCATGGCCAACCTGAGGGTGATCCCCGCCAGGATGTCCTGTGCGGAACTCGCCGCGACAACAAGAGTCGCTGGCCAGAGAATCGACATCACGGAGTACCAGACAGCCAGTGCGTCGTCGGATTCCCCTAAGTACTGTGCGATCACCGGGCACATCAACACGTACATCGGGTTCGAGATCCTGCTGCCGACCAGCACCTGGCGGCAGCGGTATCTGCAGGTAGGGTGCGGTGGGCTCTGCGGCAGCATCAGTATCGCCCCGCCGGAGACGACCGCCTATAAGCCGCTGGCAGACGGCGACTTCGTCCTCGCCGCCGAGGATGACGGGCACAGCGGGTCCAGTGTCAGCTGGTACAGCAACGCGGAGCAGCGGGTCGACTTCGCCTACCTGTCGTATCACGACGTGGCGATTGTCTCGAAGGGGCTGGCCGGCGAGTTCTACGGCACCGGACCGAGATACTCGTACTTCGACGGCTGTTCGCAGGGCGGTCATGAGGCGCTCGGCGAGGTCCAGCGATACCCGACGGACTTCAATGGTGTCCTGGCTGGTGCCCCCGCATCGATCATGACGGAACTCAACTCCATCCTGCACGAGTACACCTACGACGCTAACTACACCTCTACCGGGAAGACGATCCTGGACCAGCCGGAAGCGGACATCGTGCTGAACGCGGCGATGAAAGCGTGTTATCCGAAGGTCGGTCTGATGCTGGACTACCGGGCCTGCGAGGAGAAGTTCAAACTCGACTCGGTGGAATGCTCAGCCAAGCTGAAGACGAACTGCCTCACGGCGGCGCAGATCGAGGTGGTGCGGAAGGTCCAGGATGGGCCGGTCGACGCTCAGGGGCAGCTGCTGTATCCAGGCGGCTACTCGCTCGGCAGTCAATTCAACTGGTCGAACGGGACCAGCGCCAACCTCCCCACGACGCCGGGAGGGAGCGTGACGCCGGCGTCGTTCATCACTTCCTGGCTGCAGTACTTCGCCTTTGAAAAGGACCTGGGCGCGTCTGCCGTCACGGATGAGAAGTTCACCGCCGTCTTCTTCAAGGAACTCGAGAAGCTGGCCCCGTTCTGGGACGCGACCGACCCCGACCTGGGTGCGTTCGAAAAGGCAGGCGGCAAGCTGATCCTGTGGCAGGGCGAGGCCGACTGGTCGATCCCCACCATCACCTCGATCGCCTACTACCAGGCCGTCATCAAGGCGATGGGCGGACTAGTGAACACTCAGAAGTTCGCCAAGTACTACCTGCTGCCGAGCGTCGGCCACTGCGGCGGCAACGGCCCCGACACCTATGACGGGCTCGGCGCCGTGGTCGCGTGGACCGAGAAGCACATCTCCCCGGATGCTCTGGTGGCGACCGAGTACGCGCCGTCCACCAGCACTTCCACCGGCGGTGGCGGCGGCTCCTCGACCACCGACCTGACCGACGCCGTTCCGGCGCTGGGCGGCCCAGCCACCACGGCCGTGGTGCGGACGATCAACCTCTACCCCTATCCGGAGCTGCCGGCCTACAACGGGTACGGGAACGTCGACGATGCCTCCAGCTATATAGGCAAGGTGAGCACCGCACTCCAGCAACCCACACCCTGGCTCGGGAAGTTCGACTCCGAGATGACCTGGTGTAACAACCAGGGGCTGGACTGCAGAGAGACACTGCGCTAGCCGGAAATACTGCTTTTATCAAAACGGCGGGTGGCGACGGCGGACGGCCTAGCCGCTCGCGCGGATAGGCGACCGATCACGGTCGCCTATCCGCGCGGCCTCTCAGATGATCTGGGCGTCACCGGTAGCTTGCGTGCTAGGGGACGAGTCGCTGCGGGCGGGCCCGGGGCACCCGGGGCTCCTGCGGTTCAGGGTCTGCCTGAGGCTGATGTTGTCCGCTCCGGGGCCCGGCGACCCTATCGATGGCCCATCGATGGCGCTATGGAAACGTTTCAGAACAACGTGAGTTTTCGGCGTGTCGTCGTCGCCGGGCGATTTGGTGCGGTATCACCCGGTTATGCCGTCCTCGCCGACGCCCCTCTGTTCGAGGTGATCATGGTGAGTGCTGCACTGCCCAGACAAGAGTACGGGTAATGCAGCACTCACCAGGAACGCCCGGCGCGACAGCAGGGTGATATGGCACGGATGCCCGGTTCGCTACCCGATCCCGGGCCTCGCGGCGCGAAGTGAACCACGATCAGGACTCGCAACATGCCGCAAACACACCTTAATTTGACATGTGTCCAATGGCGCCATCGATGGGCCATCGATAGGAGCCGGTGCCGCGAACCGGGTTCGCGCGGCTGGCCAGCATGCGTCATTTGCCCGGTGTGCGCCGCGCGATCCGGCGCGCTGCACGCTCATATCGCCCTGGAGCGCCTTCCACCTGAGCCCGGCAGCCGGGTGATGACCAGGCCGCGCTGAGGGCCGACCCCTCTGGCGCGCGGGAGGGTAACGGGAACCGTCGCCGCCGCCCGAGACCGCTGAGCGGACCAGTTTCATTGGCGGGCGGCCGCGTGGACCATACCGTCGCCACCATGGAACCCACCGTCAGCGATCCCCAGGCGCTTCCGTCCCGTGCCGACGTTGACATCCTGATCGTCGGTGCTGGCCCGGCCGGGCTCTATGCCGCCTACTACGCGGGCTTCCGCGGGTTCCGGACCGCACTGGTTGACGTGCTGCCGGAGGTGGGTGGCCAGGTCACGGCAATGTACCCGGAGAAACCGATCTTCGACGTGGCCGGGCTGCCTAGCGTGCGGGGCCGGAGCCTGATCGACAGCCTAGTTGCGCAGGCCGCGCCATTCGAGCCGCTGTACCTGCTCGGGCAGCAGGCCACCTCCCTGAGCTACCAGAATGACCGCCCGGTCGTGCGCATCTCGGCGGGGACGGAGATTCACGCCGGAGCGGTCGTCATCACCGGCGGGATCGGGACTTTCACGCCCCGTCCGCTGCCGGTGGCCGCCCGCTTCGAAGGCAACGGCCTGGCTTACTTCGTCCGGCGACCGGCCGACTACCAGGACCTCGATGTCGTGATCGTCGGTGGCGGGGACAGCGCGTTCGATTGGGCCGCCACCCTCGAGCCACTGGCCCGTTGTGTCACGCTTGTCCACCGGCGGGACCGGTTCCGTGCCCACCACGGAACTATCGAGGCCGTCCGGAAAAGCAGCGTGAACCTCATCGTGAACAGCGAGATCACTGAGGTCCGGGGCGACGCGTCGATCAGCGGGGTGCGGGTGACAGAGCTGAGGGACGGCGGAGCCTGCGACGTCAAGGCCCAAGCGATCATCGCTGCCCTGGGCTTTACTGCTGACCTGGGCCCGCTCGCTGGGTGGGGGCTTGCCGTGCAGGCGCGCCACCTGTTGGTCGACACCCGTATGGCGACGAACCTTCCTCGCGTGTACGCGGCGGGGGACATCACCGAATACCCCGGCAAGGTGCGGCTGATCTCCGTCGGTTTTGGCGAGGCCGCCACGGCGGTCAACAACGCGGCCACCGTCATCGACCCGGCGGCCGGGCTGTTTCCCGGACACTCCACCGACCACCCGATCAAGGAATGAGGAACGGCTGACCATGGCATACGTCATCGGCGAAGCGTGCATCGACGTGATGGACCGGTCATGCATGGAGGAATGCCCGGTCGACTGCATCTACGAGGGCGGCCGCAAGCTCTATATCCACCCAACTGAATGCATCGATTGCGGCGCCTGCGAGGTGGCCTGCCCGACCGAGGCGATCACGTCCGACCGGACCTCCGACCTGGCGCACCGCGACGACAACCGGCAGTTCTTCGAGGTGGTCCTCCCCGGCCGCGACGAACCACTGGGTTCACCGGGCGGTTCGGCCAGGATCGGCGTAACCGGTGCCGACACCCCGCTGGTGCGCGGGCGCTGAGCGGGACTCTTCCCGGCTACAGCTCGCGCCGGTCGAACACCCGTTGCGTCTTGCGCTCGGTGCGAGGCAGCGTGCCGAGCGGGACGAGCTCGACATCGAGGCGCAGCCCGATCTTGACCCGCAGTTGCACAGTCAGCTCGTCCGCCAAGCCCGGGCGGTCGTCGGCCTCGACCCGGATGGTGACCGTGTCCCGGCCCGAGGCGTCACGGTCGACGAAAGCCTGGAACTCCGGACCGCACCCGCCGACCTCGGCGAGGACCGTGTCGACCTGCGCGGGCAGGAAGATCACGCCCCGCACCTTCACCTGGTCATCCGACCGCCCGCTCAGCCGGCCGATACGCGGGTACGGACTCCCGCACGCGCAGGGCTGTGCGTAGAGAAAGGTGAGGTCCCGAGTACGGTAACGAACCAGCGGCGTCGCCTGCTTGGTGAGCGTGGTGATCACGGCCTCCCCGACCGTACCCGGCGGTACCGGGCGGAGAGTTTCCGGGTCGAGGATCTCGAGATAGTAGTGGTCGTTCCAGATGTGGATGCCCTCGTGCCGCGAGCACTCGATCCCGGCTCCGGGACCCCACAGTTCGGTGAGGCCGTACACGTCGAACGTCTCGATGCCCAGCAGCGCCTCGATCGTCCGGCGGACCGCCTCGCCCCAGCGTTCGGAGCCGATGATCCCGGCCCGCAGCCCCAGACCGGGCCGCAGCCCGCGCTGGTCGACCAGTTCCGCGAGAAGCAGCGCGAACGATGAGGTCGCGCCGAGTACGGTACTGCCCATGGTCTGCAGCATCTCAAGCTGGAGTTCGGTGTTGCCCGGGCCGGTCGGGACCGCCATCGCACCGGCCCGCTCGGCTCCCGCCTGGAAGCCGACCCCGGCCGTCCACAGGCCGTAGCCGACGGCGATCTGGACCCGGTCACCGGGTCCGACACCAGCAAAACGGTAGCAGCGCGCGAACATGTCCGCCCAGTCCGCCACGTCCTTCGCGGTGTAGGTGCACACGGTGCGGCGCCCGGTTGTCCCCGACGACGAGTGCACCCGGACGATTTCCTCTGGTGGCACCGCGGCATAGTCGACGAACGGGGTGTCACGGATGTCGGGTTTCGTGGTGAACGGCAGTCGCTCAAGGTCCTCGGCCGCGCGGATATCCGCTGGCTGGATCCCCGCCGCGTCAAGTTTCGCCCGCAGGAACCGTGATCCGGCGTAGGTCCGCGCGAGCGAGGCGCGCAGCGCGTCCGGATCGATCGGGGTCTTCAGGGTAGCGGTCAACGCTTCACCACCAGTGCGTCGAGGACGGTCGGCCGGCCCTCGCATATGAGCACCGGGTTGCAATCGATCTCCACGATGCTGGGATCGCGGTCGAGCGTGGCCGCCACCAGGTCGACTATCTGGGCCAGCGCGAGCTGGTCGACCGGCGGGGAGCCGCGGTGGCCCTGGAGCAGCGCGGAGGCGCGCAGCCGGGACAGGGCCGCGCTCAGCTCGCCGGGTTCCGGCGGGGACAGCAGCACCGCCACGTCGTCGAACACCTCGGCGGCGACGCCGCCGATACCCACGGTGATCAGCGCGCCGAAGGTCTCGTCCCGGCTGCCGCCGACGATAAGTTCCAGTTCGCCCCGGACCTGTTCGGCGACGAGCACGGTCCCGTCACCAGCCGCGGCGAGCTCGGCCCAGCAATCGGCTAGCCGCGCTGGCGTCAGGCCAGTCCGGACCAGGCCGGCGTCGGACTTGTGCGCGACCCCGGACGCCTTGGCGACGAGCGGGCCGCCGAGCGCGGTGCCGAACTCCACCGCCTGGCCGGCCGAGGTGGTCCGCGCCTCGCGCGGCAGTGGCAGCGCCGGGCCGAGCAACCGCTTGCTTTCCCATTCCGACAGCGCGACAGTCATTGGCCCGCTCCTGCCGCGAAGCCCCGCACCGCTGCTTCCGGCGAGCCGAAACACGGGATACCCGCGTTCGCGACGGCCTGCTGGACCCGGGGCACGTCGAGCAGGAACGCGGTCGTGGGTTTGCCCGTCGCGGCGTGCGCGGCTGCCACCCCGGTGCCGAACTCGGGGATGTCCAGACCGCAGTTGATCACGACGAGACCGTCGATGCTGTCGTCGGCATACACCTCGCTGATGGCCGCGGGGAAGTTATCCGCGGAGCACTGCGGGGTGAGATCGACCGGGTTGCCGGTGGCCGCGAAGGCGGGAGCGTACCGGCGGATCGCGGCCTGCCGCTCCGCGGGCAGCACGGGCAGGTCGAGCCCGGCCCGTTCGGCTGCGTCAGCGGCCAGCACGCCCGGGCCTCCGGAGATGGTCAGGATGGCGACCCGGCGGCCGTGCCGGCGCAGACTCGGCTGCGCGAACGCCGTCAGCACGTCGAAGAAATCCGTCGAGCTGGACACGCTGACCGCGCCGGCCCGCCGGAATCCCGCTTCGTATGCGCGGGCGCTGCCCGCTAGCGAGCCGGTGTGCCCCGCGGCGGCGCGTGCACCCGCGGCGCTCAGGCCCCCCTTGAGGATCACGACAGGTTTGTCCGGCGTGATCTCGCGGGCCTCCCGCACGAAGGCCCGTCCGTCGCGCAGGCTCTCGGCGAACACGCCGATCACCCCGGTCTCCGGGTCGGCGGCCAGCCAGCCGAGCGCGGCGGTGATATCGACATCAGGTGCGTTGCCGAGGCTGACGAACCGAGCGAACCCGAGCTCACGCCGACGCACCTCGGACAGGAACATCCCGCCGAACGCACCGCTCTGACTGATGAAGCTCACTGAGCCAGGTCGCTTAGGGACTGACCAGAAATATGAGCCGTTCAGCCAGCGGTCACCGCCGAGGTGGCTTACGACGCCCATGCAGTTCGGGCCGACCAGCCGGGCGCCGTGCTCCCGGGCGATCGCGGCGATCCGCTCCTGCAAGGCTTGGCCGTCAGGACCGGCCTCGCCGAATCCCGACGACAGCACGACGATCACCCGCGCGCCGCCCGCGGCCGCGTCCTGTACCGCCTTCCGCGCCGCATGCGCCGGAACCGACACGAGCGCGAGGTCGACCGGTCCGGTGAGCGTCGATTGCGCGGGGACGCCCCCGATGGAAGTCGCGCTCGGGTGTATGCAGCGTACGTCGCTGACGCCCTCGGACACGTTGCCGAGCAGGGTATTGCCAAGCTTGCCCGGGTCGGTGGCGGACGCCCCGTACACGGCGACGCCGCGGGGGCTGAACAGCGGATCCAGGTCAGTGCTCACGACCCCGACCTCACCAGGAGCTCGTTGGGGCCACGGAAGTCCAGTGTCGGCTGCCAGCTGATCTCGTCGCTGGCCAGCCGGAGTTCCGGGAACCGGGCCAGCACCTGCGGCAAGACGACCTGCATCTCGGTCCGTGCCAGCGCGGCTCCCAGGCAGAAGTGCATGCCGTGCGCGAACGCGACGTGCTGGCTGGGCGGGCGCCTGATGTCGAACCGGTCGGGATCGCTGAAGACATCCGGATCGCGGTTGGCGGCGCCGAGCATGACGATCAGCGGCTGCCCGGCCTTGAGGGTTACGCCCTGCACCTCGCGGTCACGGTCGGCGATACGGGCCGCGATCTGTACCGGTCCCTCGAAGCGCAGCACCTCCTCGATCGCGCTGTCCAGCAAGGACATGTCCTGGGCCAGCAGGGCGAGCTGGTCGGGATGGCGCAACAAGGTGATGATCGCGTTGCTGAGCAGGTTGGTCGCCGTCTCGTGGCCGGCCGTCATCAAGAACAACGCGTTGGCGTACAACTCATCGGCGGTCACCCGCTCGCCCTCGGCTGAGGCGGCGATCATCGCGCTGAGCAGGTCCGGCCCCGGGTCGCGGCGCCGTTCCCGCACCAGCCGCGACATCAGTTCTCGCATCTGCCGCATGCTGTCGTTGGCCCGGCGAGCCAGCCCGGGCGTGATCGAGCCGGAGCCAACGATCAGGACGATGTCGAGTGCCCAGGCCTGGAACGCGTCGCGGTCAGCCTCCGGTATGCCGAGCAGTGCCGCCACGACCAGGGCGGGAAGCGGGTAAGTGAGCCCCCGGTGCAGGTCGAAGACGCCGTCGTCGGCCAGCCCGTCGAGGAGCCCGGCGGTGAATCTCTCGATCATCGGGCGGGCCTGCTGCACCATGCGGGGGGTGAAGGCGGAGGTGAGCAGGCGGCGCAGCCGACGGTGGCTCGGGTGGTCACGGAAGACGACGATGTCGCGCAGCGTGCTCTCGAGCAGCTCGGTCTCGGCCCGGACGTCTTCCGGGAGCGGTCGCAGGACCGCTGAGATCCGGTCCGAGCTCAGTTCCCGGTCGTATAGTGCCTCGCGGACAGCGTCATAGCGGAACAGGAACCGGCCGGTGCGCGCGCCCGCGTCGGCGGCCGCGCGGATCTCACGGTATATCGCGTAGGGATCGTCGAGTCCCCGCGGAGTCAGGAGCCGGCGCACGACCGATGTCATGGACCAGTTCTCGCTCACGCCGGTGGCTGTGCTCATGGTCCGACTCTGCGAATGGAACGCGCTCCGGTCAACGCAATCGGTCCGCCGAGTGGACCGTGCCACCTCATCGGTCCGCCAGCAGCCGGATGACGCCGGCCGGGCTGAAGATTTCACGCGCGGCCAGCGCGACGGCGCCCACCAGCCCGGCGTCCGAGCCCAGTTCGGTGGTGGTGATCGTCAGTTTGCGGGTCGCGAGCGGCAGTGCGCGTTCGTAAACCACGGCGCGGACACCGGACAGGATCTCATCGTGTAGTTCGATCAGCGGCCCGGCGAGGACCAGCGTCCGCGGGTTGAGGGTATGGATGAGCATCGCCACCACCTCCCCGATGTCCGTCGCGGCCTGGCGCACGCGGTGCAGGGGATCTTTGACCTCCGCGCCGGGAATGTCCAGGTCGCCGATGACCGCCTGGTAACTGGCCACGGCTTCGAGGCAATCAAGCTTGCCGCACCGGCAGACCACGCCCCGTTGCGTCGCGGCCCGGATGTGACCGATGTCCCCGGCGGCGCCGTCCGCGCCGCGGTGCACGTCGCCGTCGGCGGTGATGATGCCGGCTCCGATGCCAGCCGCGACCTTGATGAACAGCAACGGGGTGCTGGTCATGTCGCGGCTCGCCTCACCGAGGGCCATCAGGTTGACGTCGTTGTCGACCGTGACCGGGACCCCGAACTGCTCGCGCAGGTAGGCCCCGACCGGGTAGCCGTCCCACCCGGGCATGATGGGAGGACGCACCGGGCAGCCGTGCTGGAAGTCCACCGGTGCGGGCAGCCCGGCGACCACGTGCTGCACCCGTTCCGCTGACCGGCCGTGGTCGGCCAGGAGCATGCGGATCCGTTCGGTGATGGCGGGAAGCAGCACATCCGGGCCCCGGTCGACGGTGATGTCGATCACGTCGCGAGCCACGATGGTGCGGGTCAGGTCGGCGATCGCCAGCTGAGTCACGGCCGCGTCGATGTCGATCACGACGATCGTCCCGGCCCCGGGGCTGATGGAAAGTACGCGTGGCGGACGTCCGCGCACCGACTCGCCGGTCTCGAGTTCCTCGATGAGATGCCGCCGCAGCAGGAAATCGATCTGATGGCTGACGGTGGAGCGGGCTAGGCCGGAACGGCGCGCGACATCGGCCCGGCTGGCGGCTTGGCCAGACACAACCAGGTCGAGAACCTGACGCAAGGCCGCGCTCACCTGCGCGGGTGCCTGGGCCGGTGCCGGAGGAGCCGTACCTGGCGAACCATCTTTATGCACTTTAAAAAACTAAAAGCGGCATCTTGTGCTTGTCAAGTGTCCTAATCATGCTTCGGTACACGCGCTTCGACTGAAATATGAAGGCATCTGGAGGTCTATTCGTGGCACACTCGCGCAAGCAGGTGGTGGTCGTGGGGGCCGGCATGATCGGTACTGTCCACGCCGCCGCCATTCGCGCGGCAGGCGGGACCGTGCGCGGCGTGATCGGCTCGACTCCCGAGCGCAGCGCCGCTCTCGCCCGTGACTGGGAAACACCGGTCAGTTATCCCGGGCTGACCGCGGCGCTCGCCGACGACGCCGTGGACGTGGTGCACCTGTGTACCCCGAACGCCTTGCACGCCGGGCAGGCCGAGGCGGCGCTGCGGGCCGGGAAGCACGTCGTCTGCGAGAAACCCCTGGCCACGTCGGCCGGGGAGGCTGGCCGGCTCACCGCGCTGGCCGCGAAGAAGGGCCTGCTGCTCGCCGTCCCGTTTGTCTACCGCTACCACCCGCTCGTGCGCGAGATACGAGCCCGCCGCCAAGCCGGCATGTTCGGCCGGTGGCAGCTGCTGCACGGCAGCTACCTCCAGGACTGGATGCTGTCCCCGGGAGCGATCAACTGGCGCGTCGATACCGGGCTCGGCGGCCCGTCACGCGCGTTCGCCGACATCGGCTCGCACTGGTGTGACCTCGTCGAATGGGTGGCAGGGGTGCGCTTCAGCCAGGTCTCGGCCCGGCTGGCGACGACCCACCCGCTACGGCCGGCCGGCACCAGTACCACGTTCGGCCCGGCGGATCTGGTGGCGCCGAAGGGCTCAGGGCGTGCCGTGCTCACCGAGGATGTGGCGACCGTACTGCTGCGGACCGACGACGGGGTTCTCGGCTCTCTCACCGTGTCGCAGGTGTCGGCGGGCCGGAAGAACCGGCTCTGGTTCGAGCTTGACGGGGCAAAGAGCAGCGCCGTCTTCGATCAGGAGAACCCGGAGACCGTCTGGCTCGGCCACGACGACGGGGCCAGCATCCTGGTCCGCGATCCGGGCCACGGGTCGGCCGAGCAGCGGCGCCTGGCCACGCTGCCGGCCGGGCACGCGCAGGGCTACGGCGAGTGTTTCCGTGCCTTTGTCGCCGACGCGTACCAGACGATCGACGGCGAGCTCGCTGACGGCCTGCCGACCGGCGCCGACGGCACCAGGTCCGCGCACCTGGTTGAGGCCGTGCTGCGCTCAAATGAGATCCTGACCTGGACAAACATCGAGCCTAGCCGGACCAGGGAGCCCAGCGTATGAAACTCGGCATGCTGACCGCCTGCCTTCCGCAGCTAGCGCTGGACGAGATCGCGGTCTGGGCCGCCGCCGCGGGTTACGACGCTCTCGAGGTGGCCGTCTGGCCGTCCACGGGCGGCCGTGACTTCGAGGCCGCGCACCTGGACGTCGCCAATTTCGGCCCGCGGCAGGCCGAGCAGACCCGGCAGTTGTTCGACCGGCACGGACTGACGCTGTCCGCGCTCGCCTACTACGAGAACAACCTGCATCCGGACCCCGCCCGGCGGGTCGGCATCCGGGCCCACCTGACTCACGCTATCGACGCCGCCGCCGCCTTGGGCGTGCCCTACGTCGGCACGTTCGTCGGCCGCGACTGGACCCGGCCGGTCGCGGCGAACCTGGCCGAGGCGGAACCGATCTTCCGGAAGATCGTCGACTACGCGGGCGAGCGGGACGTCAAGATCATCATTGAGAACTGCGTCATGGAAGGGTGGCACCCCGACGGCTACCCCGGCAATCTCGCCTACTCGCCCGAGCTGTGGGAGTGGATGTTCTCCCTCGGCCTGTACCTCAACTGGGATCCCTCGCACCTGGTCGGGCTCGGTGTCGACCCTGCCCCCACGATCGCCCCGTACGCGGACCGCATCGTCCACGCGCAGGCCAAGGACGCCCAGATCCTGCGGGGACGGATCGATCGCTACGGCTTCTTCGGCAAGGCGGCCGATCGCAAGGATCCCTGGGATAACGGCTGGTGGCGCTACCGGATACCCGGGCGCGGCCAAGTCGACTGGGGCGCCGTCGTCGACGCCCTCTACGAGAACGGCTTCACCGGCACGCTGTCGGTGGAGCACGAAGATCCGGTCTGGGGTGGCGACGAAACCCGGGTCAAGCAGGGCCTGGAGATCGCGTATCGCACGCTGCGGCCGCTGATCGTCGGTTAGCCCGCCCCCACAACCCCGCCCCCCCCGCAACCAGAGAGGAATACATGACCACACCAAAGCATCAGCACCGGATCGGCATCCTGGGCAGCGGCAACATCTTCGGCCGGTATGTCAGCGGCCTGGCCGCCTACCCGGAGCTCCAGATCGTACGTGTCGGCGACATCGACGTGACACGGGCGAAGGAAGCAGCCGCGGAGCACGGTATCCCGGAGTGGGGAGATGACGCCAGCCTCTACGGCGACGCGTCGGTGGACATCGTGGTCAACCTGACCCCGCCGGTGCACCATGCCCGCACCATCATCACCGCGCTGGAGGCTGGTAAGCACGTCTACGTCGAGAAACCGCTGGCCACGACGGTAGCAGAGGGCACGGCGGTGCTCGCCGCGGCAGCGGCCGACGGACGTATCCTCGGCTCGGCCCCGGACACGTTCCTCGGCAGCGCCAGCCAGACGGCCCGCGCGGCCGTCGACGCCGGGCTCATCGGCGAGCCCATCGGCGCCTCGATGTTCATCCGGCACAGCAAAGCCGAGACCTGGCATCCCGATCCGCGATTCCTGTTCCAGCCGGGCGGAGGCCCGGTCATGGACATGGGCCCTTACTACCTGGCCATCCTGGTGAACTGCCTTGGCCCGATCGAGGCGGTGGCCGCCGCGAGCCGGATCGGCGCGCCGCGGCGCACCGTGACCGCGCCCGGCCGCGTCGTCGACCACATCGATGTCGAGGTGGCCACGCACGCATCGGCGGTGTTCACGTTTGCCTCGGGCGTGATCGGCACGGCGCTGATGAGCTTCGACCTGTGGGACACGGAACTGCCCCGCATCGAGCTCTACGGTACCGAGGGCACCCTCTCCCTGCCGAACCCGAACAACTTCGACGGTGACGTGCGGCTCAAGCGGCACCAGGACGACGCCTGGACAGTGCTGCCGCCGGTTGTCAGGCTGTTCGGCGCCATAGACACCCCCGAGCAGCACCGCCGCGGCCTCGGCGTACGCGACCTGGCCAACGCGATCGAAGGCGGCCCGCAGCGGGCGAGCGCCGCCTTCGCCTTCCACGTGCTGGAAGCCCTATGCGCCATCGACGAGGCGTCACGCTGCGCCACGACCGTCCGGCTCGCCAGCACCTGTGAGCGGCCACTGCCCCGCGACCCGGATTAATCCGGGTCCGCTCACCGAGACAGCATCATATCCAGGACAACGACCGCGGATCATCATTCCGGAATCAGCCCCGCAACGGCCGCGGCGCACCTGAAGCAAAGCATGGTCAACCTCGACCCGAAGGACGCTATAACAGATGACCATTAACTACGACCGGATCGCACTGAACCCGTTGCAGTGGGTCGCCAGCCCGGACGGCTGGATCGACCCCACCCTCGCGCCGCCGCTCGCCGAGCAGCTGAAGGTGATCCAGGACTCCGGCATCAAGTCACTGCACACGGACGTGCCCGCCGGCTTGACGCCCAGCCAGTACGGCCAGCTGCTCGCTGACCACGACCTGACCCCCGCGCCAGGGTACATCTCGGCGCTGCTGCCCGATGGCGAGACGGCCCGGCGCGAGCTATTCGACCGGGCTAACCGCATCAGCGAGCAGCACTCGGAGCTGGGCGTGCCCGCCGTGTTCCTGGCCATGGGCATGTCTCGCGACGCGCCACGCGTCGCCCATCCCGCGGGCGGGCACGCCGCCGATCCGGCACGCCTGGAGCAGGCCCGCGACCTGCTCGCCGCCCTCGGCGAGGTGACCAGGAAGAACGGGGTGGCCGCAGCGTTCCATCCGCACGTGGGTACCTGGACGGAGACCGAGGAGGAGACCCGGTTCGTCCTCGACTCGGTGCCGGCAGACGTGCTGTCGTTCGGTCCCGACATCGGCCACCTCGGCTGGGCGGGCGCGGACAATGTCGCGCTAGTCCGTGACTATGGCGACCGGATAGCCAGCATGCACATCAAGGACTTCCGGGCCGACATCGCGGCCCAGGGCAAGGAGGCGGACTGGGACTACCGCAGCACCGTGCGGGCCGGGCTGTGGGCCGAGCCCGGACACGCCTCGGTCGACATCGGCGCGGTGCTGGACGCCCTGCCTGCATCGTTCGGCGGCTGGCTGATCATCGAGGTCGACCGCGGGTCCCAGGCCACCCCGGAGGAGAGCGTCGCTCTGTGCGGGCAATGGGCCCGGGAATTTCAGTAAGGAGCGATTCCGGTATGGAACAGAGAATGCGGAAATTCACAGTAGCCTCCGGAGCGCTGGCGCTGCTGCTAGCCGTCACAGCCTGCGGCAGCGCCGGAGGGACGGTGGCCGCCGGCGGAGACGGGGGCACGCTTGTCCTCGCGGCTGCGCTCGCAGCGCAGCCATGGGACCTCGCGGAGGCGGGACTAGGCGACAACATCCAGTACTACGAGCCGGTCTTCGACTCGCTGGTCCGGCTCAACCCCCAGGGCGATCCCGAGCCGTACCTGGCCACCTCCTGGTCGTACGACAGCACGCGAACCGTGCTAACGATGCATCTGCGCACCGGGGTCAAGTTCACCGACGGCACCTCGCTGAACGCCGCTGCCGTGCGGGCCAACCTGCTGCACACCGAGACGGGCTCGAACGAGGCGGCGAGCATGCTCAAGTCGATCACCGGCGTCGACGCGGTCAACCCGACGACGGTGGCCATCCATCTGTCGGCCCCTGACCCGGACCTCGTTGACAGCCTCGGCGACGTGTCCGGCATGATCGCCAGCCCGAAGGATCTCACCGCGAAGAACGGGCCGGTGGGATCGGGCCCGTACGTCCTCGACGAGTCGGCCACCACTCCCGGCAGTACGTACACCTACACCCGGAACCCCGGCTACTGGAACAAGAAGGCGTTCCCCTTTAACAAGATCGTCGTCGAGACGATGACCGACGCGACCGCCCGGCTGAACGCGCTGATGTCCGGGCAGGTCGACTGGGGCCGGATCAACACGCCGGACGCCAGCGAGGCCAAGAGCGACGGGCTTAAGGTGGAGACACAGGTCGACAGCATCGAGGGTCTCTATATCTGGGACCGGGCCGGCAAGATCGTCCCGGCGCTCGGCAACGTAAAGGTCCGGCAGGCGCTGAATTACGCGTTCAACCGGAGCCTGATCGTCTCCAAGCTCGAGGACGGGTATGCCACCCCGACGACCCAGATGTTCTCTCCCCAGAGCGGCATCTACGCGAGCTCGCTGGAGAACACCTACAGCTACGACCCGGCTAAGGCCAGGCAGCTACTGGCCGAGGCAGGCTATCCGCATGGCTTTACCGTGACCATGCCCGACGTCTCCTCCGTCGCACCCGATCAGCAGACGTACATGACCCAGGCGCTGGAGAACATCGGTATCAAGGTCAAAATCGCTCCGGTGCCGCTCACCCAGCTGTTCACCGATCTCCTCGCGGGCAAGTTCGCGCTGTCCTGGTTCAAGCTCGCCTCCTACCAGTCCTGGAACCTCATCTCGACGGAGTTCACGCCTACCTCCATCTGGAACCCGATGCAGTACAGCACCCCTACGCTGAACGCGCTGATCGACAAGGCACAGAAGTCCTCCGGCGCCCAGCAGACCGCCCTGTACCAGCAGATCAACACCTACGTCCAGCAGCAGGCGTTCAATGCTCCGTGGGACGTCCTCCAGGCGGTGTTCGCCTCCTCGTCGAAGGTCCAGGTGACACCGCAAGCATTCGAATCCGTCGTTCCGATCTACAACATAAAGCCGGCCAGCTGACCGGACGCGGGGCGGGCCGACGGTAACGGCCCGCTCCCTCCCATCCGCGGATGGTAAGGGAGGAATGTCATGATCGCGTACCTCGTGCGACGGGTACTGGCGGGGATTGTGCTGGTCTGGGTGGTGGCCACGCTGACCTTCGCGATGATGAGCATCACCGGGCGTAACGCCGCGCGGACTGTCGCCGGCGAGCTGGCGACCAGGCAGCAGGTGGCGCGGGAGTCCGCCGTGCTCGGCCTGAATCACCCCTGGGTGGTCCAGTACGCCGACTGGCTTGGCCGGGCGGTGCGCGGCGACTTCGGCCAGTCCTGGTTCACTGGCAACTCCGTGTCCGCGAGCGTCGGCCAGGAACTGCCCGTGACCCTGTCCATCGTCATCGCCGGCCTGCTGGTGGCCACTGTGGCGAGCATCGCCATTGGTGTCGCAGCGGCGGTGTTCCGCGGCTGGCTGGACCGGGTCGTCCAGGTGCTCGCCATCATCGGCTTCGCCATCCCGAGCTTCCTGGTCGGTCTGGTCGTCGCGGTAATCTTCGCGGTCAACCTGCACTGGTTTCCGGCCACCGGTTACGTTCCGATCACCGTCTCCGCCAGCGGCTGGATCAAGTCCATCGTGCTGCCCTCGGTCGCGCTCGCGGTCGGCGCCGTCGCGGCGACTGCCCAGCAGGTACGCGGGTCGATGATCGATGTCCTCAGCCAGGACTACGTCCGCACGTTGCGCAGCCGCGGCCTGAACGAACGCCGCGTGCTGTTCAAGCACGCCATGCGCAACGCGGCCCCGCCCGCCTTGACGGTGCTGTCCCTCCAGTTCATCGGGCTGGTGGGCGGTGCGGTGATCATCGAGCAGGTCTTCGGGCTGCCCGGGATCGGCTCGGCCGCCGTCGACGCCTCCATCCAGGGCGACCGGCCGCTGGTCATGGGGGTCGTCGTCTCGATGGTGCTCATTGTCGTCGGCGTGAATCTGCTCATGGACCTCGCCTACGGCTGGCTCAACCCGAAGGTGCGTGTCCGATGACGACGCCCGCTGCCACCTCGCCGGAAGCGGCCCCGCTGGCCCGCCGCGGCCCGGTGCTCCGGCGGCTGCTCCGTAAGCCCGTAGCAGTCGCCTGCCTGGTGATTCTGGCCGTCCTCGTCATCGCCAGCGCGCTCGCGCCGGTCCTGACCAGCCAGAGCCCGACCACCTCATCCCTGGCCGACGTCTTCTGCCCAGCCAGCGCGAGCCATCCGCTCGGCTGTGACAGCGCCGGCCGGGACATCCTCGCCCGGCTTCTCTACGGCGGCCAGGTCAGCCTGCTGGGGGCCTTCACCGCGGTGGCCATCGCGCTCGCACTGGGCATTTCCTCCGGCCTTATCGGCGGCTACTTCCGCGGCTGGCTGGACGCGGTACTCAGCTGGGTCGCCAGCCTGGTCATGGCCACGCCGACGATCATCGTGCTCCTCGTGGTCATCGCCGCGATCGGCTCGAACACCGAGGCCGCCATGGTTGTCCTCGGCGTGCTGATCGCCCCGAATGTATTCCGGCTGGTACGGGGATCGGTCATCGCGGTACGCGAGGAACTGTACATAGACGCGGCCAGAGTCGCCGGGCTCAGCGACGCCCGGATCGTGCGCCGCCATATCCTGCCGGTCGTCCAGGCCCCGGTCATCATCCAGGCGACGCAGCTCTTCGGCCTGGCGATCGTCATCCAGGCTGGCATCGAATTCCTGGGGCTCGGCTCGCCTGGCCAGGCGAGCTGGGGCGCCATGCTCAACGACGCGTTCACAAACCTGTATGTCAAGCCCATCCTGCTGTTGTGGCCGGGGCTGGCCATCGTCCTCACCGTGGCCGCGCTCGGCCTGCTGGGCAACTCGCTACGGGACGTGGTTTCCCCTGGCGATCACGGGCTTCCCTCCCGCAGCAGGCAGCGGAGCCACCCGACCCGGTCCGCGTCAGGCCGACCGGACGGTCCGGAGCCGGAAACTGGCAGTGACGACCTCCTGGTCGTCGAGGATCTGACCGTGTCCTACCCGGGGCAGGGCGGTGACTCGGTCGTCGTCGACCGGGTGTCGGTCAGCGTGCGCTGCGGCGAGGTCCTCGGGCTCGTCGGGGAATCCGGATCGGGAAAGAGCCAGACGGTCTTCTCGATACTCGGCCTGCTGCCGGAGGCAGCCTGCGGATCGGCGTCGCGGATGTCATTCGCGGGCCGGGAGCTCGGCGGGCTCAGCCGCGCGGCCATGAACGAGCTCCGGGGCCGGCGGATCGGCTATGTGCCGCAGGAACCGATGTCGAACCTCGACCCGTCCTTCACGATCGGCTCACAACTCACCGAGCCGATACGCCAGCACCTGAAGCTGTCGCGAGCGCAGGCACGGCGGCACGCTATCGCGCTGCTGGACCGTGTCGGCATCGCCGAGCCGGAGCGGGTGTACAAGTCCTACCCGCACCAGATCTCTGGCGGAATGGCGCAGCGGGTACTGATCGCCGGAGCCGTCAGCTGCGAACCCGACCTGCTCATCGCGGACGAGCCGACCACCGCGCTCGACGTGACGGTCCAGGCGGAGATCCTCGACCTCATGCGGGAGATGCTGCGGGAACGGCAGATGGGGATGATCCTGGTGACCCACAACTTCGGCGTCGTGGCGGACATCTGCGACCGGGTGAGCGTCATGCAGTCGGGGCGGATCGTCGAATCGGCCCCGGTGGCCGAGCTCTTCGCCAGCCCTCAGCACGCGTACACCCGGATGCTGCTGGATTCCACCCTCGAAGATGCGGCGCCCCGCCCGCGCCTCGCGACGCCGTCCCCGTTCGAGGCCAGCGGAGCGGAAGGCCGATGAGAGCGCCCGCCGACCGGAAGGGACCACGGAATGGCTGAGCAATCAACCCCCCTGCTTCAGATAGACGACCTGGTGGTCGAATACCCGGCCCGGGGCTGGCGCCAACCGCCGTTCCGTGTCTTGCACGGGATCTCCTTGCACATCGACGCTGGCGAGACCGTCGGTCTCGTGGGGGAGTCCGGCTCGGGAAAGACGACCCTGGGCCGGGCCCTGCTCGGCCTCGCCCCGGTCACCAGCGGGGAGATCCGCTACGGCGGCAGGCTGATCTCCGGCCTGGGCAAGAAGGAACGCCGGGCGCTCAGCCAGGAGATCCAGGTCGTCTTCCAGGATCCGTACACCTCGCTCAATCCGGCGATGACCGTCAACGACATCCTCACCGAACCGCTTCTGGTGGCCGGGCTGTCCCGAGAGGCCGCCGACGTGCGGGTCCGTGAACTGCTCGATCAGGTGTACCTGCCCGCGGACGCCGCCGGTCGCCTCCCGCGGGAGTTCTCCGGCGGCCAGCGCCAGCGGATCGCCATCGCCCGGGCGCTGTGCCGCGACCCGAAGCTGATCGTGTGCGACGAGCCGGTCAGCGCCCTGGACCTGTCGACTCAGTCCCGGGTCCTCGACCTGTTCATCGAGATCCAGCAGCGCACCGGCGTGGCCTACCTGTTCATTACCCATGACCTGTCGGTCGTGCGGTACGTCAGCCACCGGGTAGCCGTCATGTACCGCGGTGAAATCGTCGAGTCCGGCGACGCGGTGAAGGTCACCAGCGAGCCGGAAGACCCATACACCAAACGGCTCATGCTCGCCGTCCCCGTCCCGGACCCCGGACGCCAGCGTGAACGCCGGGACGCGCGGCGGCAGCTGGCGGGGGCATAGCGGCGTAAGTTCGCCGAGGGCGGCGTCCGCAACCTCGTGATCAGCAACCTGGCTCCGGCCGGCCCGAGCCTCAACGCTCCACGTCAACGTGGGCGCGTGCGCTCGGTGGTTCCGGCGGTGATCAGGCCGTCGGCAAGATGTTCTTGACCACGTTCCCGCCTTGCACGACGAGCGCGATGGAGTCTGGGTCGGCGAGTGCGGCGATATCCGTGAGCGGATCGACCGTGCAGGCTACAAGGTCAGCCAGCTTGCCCTTCTCGGCCGTCCCCACGTCCTCGGTCATACCGAGCAGGGCCGCCGCGGACGCCGTACCCGCGCGAAGGGCCTGCATGGGCGTCAGCCCCAGCTGCACCAGGTAGGCGAGCTCACGCAGGTTGTCGCCATGCGGGCCGATAGACGCGTCGGTACCCATCGCGATCCTGACCCCGCTCGCGGCCGCGGCGGCGAGCCGGTCGTGCGCGCGCGCCATGACGTCGGCCTTCGCCGCCTGGCTGGCGGGCGTGGCGTCCGGCGGCAGCGGCGCGTGTAGCGCGGATAGCGTGGGTACCAGGAACGTACCGTGTTCCAGCATGAGATCGATGCCTTCGTCGTCGATGAGATACCCGTGCTCGATACTGGTCACGCCGCCACGTATCGCGTTGCGGATGCCCGCCGCGCCCTGCGCATGAGCGGCCACCGGGCGCCCCCCGTGCCGCGCTGCCTCGTCGACGATCGCCGCGATCTCGTCCACGGTCAGGCCCTCATCCTCCGGATGGTCCGACGGACTGGTGATGCCGCCCGTCGCACAGACCTTGATAACGTCGGCGCCCTGGCTGATCAGCCGCCGGGTCGCGAGCCGTGCATCCCTGGCATCGTCGACGACCTCGCCGACGGGCACGGTCAGGTCGGTGACGTTCACGCCAGAGGCGAGAGTGAAGTCGGCGTGCCCGCCGGTGTGGCTGAGCATCCGGATCGCGACGCGCAGACGGGGGCCGCTGATCAGGCCGCGTTGGGCGGCTTCCCGGTAACCGGCATCGATACCGCCCAGATCGCGGGCGGTGGTGACGCCGGCCGCCAGGGTCCGCCGCATGCGCTCGGCCCGCTCGAACACCGCCAGGCTGGGACGCGTGGTCAGCGCCCGGCCAATGAGGTCACGCGTGCTGTCAACGACGAAGTGGACGTGGCAGTCGATGAAGCCGGGCAGCAGCGTCCGGCCGCGGAGATCGATGACCTCGGCGTCCCGCAGCACGGGAGCGGCTGCCGCCGGGCCGGCGTAGGCGATGCGGTCACCGTCTACCACGACCGTCGCCGACACGACGGGCGCGGCACCGGTGCCGTCGATCAGGCGGGCGTTCGTGAAGGTCCTGATGCTCATGACCCGGGAGTCAGTGCTGCTGGTTCAGGAACCCGGTGACGAGAGAGTAATAGTCGTGCGGGCGTTCCTCCTGAAGGTGGTGAGACGCCTGGTCCATCACGTACAGCTGACCTCGCGGGACCATCCGGGCCAGCATCAGCGGGTAATCGGGCGTCAGGAACGCGTCGTACATGCCCCACGCGAAGAGCGCGGGCGCGCGGATCTGACCGAGTTCGGCGGTGAGGTCCTGCCAGTCGCCGCGCGGATTGTCCGACGAAGCGGCCAGGGCCATCTCCCCGGGGTCGAGGCTCTGCTCATAGCGCATCGTCACGGTGGCCTCCGGAATGGCGTCCGGGTCGTACCACTCCAGCCTGGCCATGAGCTCGCGCATTTTCTCCCGCGACGGGCCGGTGCCGCCGTAGTACACGTCGCGTGCGTTCCGGCCGCGGCGCGCCCCTTCCGGAAGCGGGGCGAGCGGGCCGTGGAACACCGGCATGCTCCCCGTGATGACCAGCGAACGGACCCGGCCGGGAAACTTCGCGGCCAGGTTCAGCGCGATCGTGCCACCCCACGAGTTACAGATGAAATCAGCCTGGCCGACGCCCAGCGCGTCCAGCAAGGCAACCGTCTTGACGGCGTGGAAATCCCACATCGGCCCTTTGATGAGGCACTTCTCGGATTTTCCGTACTGCAGGATGTCGACCAGATGGCATCGGCGGTCCCGGGCGAACAGCGGCGCGACCGGGCCGAAGTCCGACCATGCCGTACATCCCGGACCGCCGCCGTGCAGGAACACGGCCGGGCGGCCCGCACCCAGATCGATGTGGTGATAGGTGACCCCGCCGGCCTCGGTGAAGGTGCCCTCGGGCCGGGGGTGGGTTTCGCCAGCGCTCATATCCGCATCATTTCCGGCCGGGAGCCGAATGCCGGCCTGTTCCGGTCCGCTCACCGAAACGGTTCCGTGGCCAGCGCGCTGGCCGAGGCGAATGATCTTTAGGCAAGTGAGGGTTTGCCCGGGACCGCCAGAGGAAGGCACGATGACCCATCCAACAACGCCAGCCGCCCCGGCGGCGCCTACCCGGCGGCGCCGGGCCGAGCGGCAGGACTGGAGCACCTGGCCAGCCTACGACGCGGCCGCGTCCGGATTCCGCGGCTACTGGTACCCCGTGACCTGGTCCAGTCACATCACCGGCAAGCCACAGGCGTTCACTATCTGCGGCGAGAAGGTCGCGCTGATCCGTGACCAGGGCACCGCGTACGCGCTGCACGATCGCTGCCCGCACCGTGGGGTCCCGCTGTCGCTCGGGAACCAGCAGTTCCCGTCCACCCTGAGCTGCCCGTACCACGGCTGGACCTACAACCTGGCCGACGGGGCGCTCTGCGCGGTGATCACCGACGGACCGCGATCGCCGATCCGCGGCAAGGTCAGCGTGCAGACCTACCCCGTCGCGGAACGGCTCGGCATGGTCTGGATCTATATCCCCGTCGCGGCCGAGGAACCGCACCCGATCGACTCCCAGCTTCCTCCCGAGCTGGTGGCAAATCCCTTCGTCATGGGCGGGCGCATCGACCCGCGCCCGGGCAACTGGCGTTTCGCGTGCGAGAACGGATTCGATGAAGGGCACGCGAAATATCTGCACCGGACCTCGCTGTGGCGGCTGTTCAAGCCGATGCCCACGTGGAACGTGACCCGCATCGTGCCGCAGGGGAGGTGGATCTTCCGGGTGCAGGACGAGGTGCACTGGGACGCGGACTTCCCGGGGGTCGGGCACTGGAGTAACCAGCGCTGGTGGAAGCTACGACCGCCGAAACAGACGTTCAACATCGGCAACACCGGGGCCGCGAAGAAGATCAACCCGACGATCGAGGCGCAGGAGTTTCCCGGCTTCGCGTCGCTGTCGATGCCCGGCGTGCTGCGTATCGTCTACCCGAAGTTCATCCACTACGAGTTCTATGTCCCGGTCGACGAGGACAACCATCGTTATGTCGGCGTGATGGTCAACTTCGCTCGCGGTCTGAGCACGGCCCGCTTCTACGCTAAGTACCTGCTGGCCATCCGCTGGCTGTTCCACGGCCAGTTCTCCGGGCAGGACGCATGGATGGTCGACGTCACCGACGCGCCGCCCGAACGGCTGTACCGCCCGGACGTCTCGCTGACCGCGTGGCGCAACCTGGCCGAGAAGGAGGCCGTGGCCAAGCGAGCCGTGGTAGCGGGGGACCTGTCGTGAGGCGGGCGCTGTTCGTCCTCGCGGCCGTCGCGGGCGTGGCTGCCGTCTGGGCGGCCAGGCGTCGGCTCGCCCGGCTCTGCGGTACTCAGGTACACCGGATTAACCAGTGAACGATCCCGGCGGACAGCGCCGCGAATGGGCCGCGGCCGCGGCGGAGCACGTCACGCCCGCGCGGCTGCGTGAACTCGTCCGCGGCCTGGTCGACATCCCGAGCCCCACTGGTGACGAGGCGCCGCTCGCCGAGCACATCACCTCGACGCTGCGGGCCGCGGGCATCACCGCCGTCACCCAGCTGATCGACGACCGCCAGGCGAACTCGTGGGGCCGGATGACCGGGTCCGGTACCGGACCCGACCTGATGTTCTACGCGCCGATCGACACGCTGACGACCGGCGACCCGGACCAGGACATGCCGTGGATCGGCCCGCGATGGCGTCCGGACATGGCCGCCGAATCCAGCGTGGACGGCGACCTCGTCATCGGGCTCGGCGCGTCCAACCCGAAAGGGCACGCGGCGTGCGTGCTGGCGGCCGCCGAGGCGATCCGCGACGCCGGCCTGCCGCTGACCGGTGACCTGGTGGTGGCGTTCGGCGCGGGCGGGATGCCGACCAACTCGCTGCCGGGCAGCGCCCGCCGCAACACCGGCCAGGGCGCGGGATGCTCGTTCCTGCTTGAGCAGGGCGTCTGGGCCGACTACGCCCTCATCGCCAAGCCGGGCTGGTCCGTGTCCTGGGAGGAAGTCGGCCTCTCCTGGTTCGAGGTCACCGTGCACGGCACGCACACCTACGTCGGCTCCCGTCACCGGCTGCCCTACCGCAACGCTGTCGCCGACGTCGGCCGGGTCGCGGAACGGCTGGAATCCTGGTTTGAGCAATACGCTGACCGGCACACCGACGGGCTGGTGGCACCACAGGGCATCGTCTCCTCCGCCGAGGGTGGCTGGCCGCGGATGGCGGCGGTGACCACGGCGGCCATCCGGCTGATGATCGACCTGCGGCTGTCCCCGCGGACATCGCCGATGCAGGCGAAACGCGAATTCGCCGCCGCCATCGACACGATCAGGGCCGACCTGCCGGACGTCACGCTCAGCTGGCGGCCGGTGCTGGCGATACCGGCCGGCTCGACCGATCCGGATAGCTGGATCTGTCGTAGCGCGATCGCCGCGTGGGAGCGGGCGGCGGGGCGGGCCCATGAGCCGGCCGGCGGCAACAGCGGCGCCACCGACGCGAACATCCTGCGGGTACGCGGCATTCCGACCGTACGGGTCGGCATGCCGAAGGTCCCCACCACCGACTTCACCGCGGGCATGAACACCGTGGACGTGCGGGAGATGGAACGGCTCACCCGGTACCTCGTGGACGTGGCCGTTGACACCGTGACCCGGACCCGGCCCGAGACGGGGCTGCCAGCATGAGCGAGGTCGTCTTTGGCGTGGGGGCATCGCATAGCACGCTCATGAATACGCACTGGGACCAGACCGTCCACCTGGACCGGGCAGAGCGGTTCCGTGCCGCGCTCGGCACGGCCCGGGCCCGGCTGGCCGCCGCCGCGCCGGACAGCGTGGTGCTCGTCGGCTCGAACCACTTCCGCGGCTTCTGGCTCGACCTGATCCCGGGCTTCACCGTCGGCGTGGGGGAATGCATTGCCAGCGGCGAATCGGGTACTCCCGCGGGCCCGCAGGCCGTCGATGTCCCGCTCGCCCGGCACCTAGTGGACTCCCTGGTCGAGAAGTGCGGATTCGACGTCGCCTTCTCGGCCCGGCTGCAGATCGACCACGGTCAGTCTCACGCGATCCAGTACCTGCTGGACGGGCTGGATGTCCCGATCATCCCGGTCGTCGTCAACGTCTTCGCGCCGCCACTGCCGCCGCTGGCGCGCTGTGACGCGCTGGGGCGTGCCATCCGCGACGCGGTCACCAGCTTCCCGGGCGGCCGGCGCGTCGCCGTGATCGGGTCCGGCGGCCTGTCGCACCGGCTGCCATGGCCGGACTGGCGTGATCCGCACGGCGACGACGAGGAGTTCATCGCCGAGGCATGGCTGAACGGCCGGGACCGGTGGCAGCAGTACGATCCGCGCCGCCGCGAGATTATCCGGGCCGCCGAGGCCGCCATCGCCCCCGACTTCGACGAGGAGTTCCTGTCGATGCTTGAAGCTGGGCAACTGTCCCGCGTCGGCGGCTGGACCACCGGGCAGTTGCAGGACCGGGCGGGCAACGGCGCGCAGGAAGTGCGCACCTGGCTGATCATGGCGGCGGCGCTCGGGCACGCGCCCGGCCGTCGGCTAGCGTACGAGCAACTGCCCGAATGGCTCACCGGCATGGGCGTGGCCATCATCGACCCCGCTGAGAGAGGCACCGCATGAGCATCTGGTCCGCGCTGTCCGAGCTGGACTACCAGCACACCTACGTCGATGCGGCGGGGCTGCGCACCCGCGCGGTCCAGGCCGGGCCGGAGGACGGTGAGCACGTCGTCTTCCTGCACGGCACTAGCGGGCACCTGGAAGCCTTTGTCAGGAACCTGCCCGTGCACGCGCGGCAGTATCGCTGTCATGCGATCGACATGCTCGGCCACGGTTACACCGGCAAACCCGACCATCCCTACGATATCCCGCGCTACGTCGAGCACCTGCTCGGCTACCTCGACGCGGTCGGCGCTCAGCGTGCCCACCTGGTCGGTGAGTCACTCGGCGGCTGGGTCGCGGCCTGGACCGCGAGCGAGCACCCCGAGCGGGTCTCGTCCTTGCAGTTGCTGTGCATGGGCGGCACCAAGGTCAATCCTGAGGTGATGGAACGGCTGAAGAAGTCCACGACCGCCGCGGCACTCGGGCCGGACCCTGATCTCACCCGGCAACGGCTGCGGCTGCTGTGGGCCGACTGGGACGAGGAATTCGGCGAGGAGCTCACGGAGGTCCGCTACGCGATCTACCACCGCCCTGAATTCCAGAAGAACCTGCACAACCTGCTGTCGCTGCAGGAGTTCGAGGCGCGCGAGCGCAACCTGCTGCGGCCGGACCGGATGGCCCGGATCACCGCGCCGACCCTGGTGGTGTGGGGAAACAAGAATCCGTTCGGCCAGGTACCGGAGGCCACCGCGATCGCCGCGGCGATCCGCGGAGCGAGGCTGGAGATCTTCACCGAATGCGGGCACTGGCCGCAGCATGAGCAAGCCGACCGCTACAACGAGCTGAGCCTGGCCTTCCTCGCGGGGGCGGCGGGAGACCGATGACCACCCGCCCGGCCACGTCCGCGATCAGGCGCGGGTACGCCGAGACTCCCTACGGCCAGGTGCACTACGCGGAGTGCGGATCGGGGCCGTCCGTCGTCCTTTTGCACCAGACACCGCGCTCGTGGGACGAGTACCGGGAGGTGCTGCCCCTGCTGGGCCGCACCCACCGGGCGATCGCGATGGACACCCTCGGGTTCGGGGCCTCGGCCCCGCTGGCCGAGCACAGCATCGAGAAATACGCGGCCGGGACGATCGCGTTCCTGGACGCCCTCGGCCTGCGGCGGGCCGCCCTGGTCGGGCACCACACCGGCGGGGTCGTCGCTGTCGAGGTCGCGGCCACGGCTCCGGACCGGGTCGAGCGACTCGTCCTCTCGTCCACCCCCTACGTCGACGCAGAGTCCCGAGCACGCCGCAAGAAGCGGCCGCCCATCGACCTCGTCGCCGTCGACCCCGATGGCGCGCACCTGACCGAACTGTGGGGCCGTCGTCAGGGCTTTTATCCGGCCGGGCGGCCGGACCTGCTCACCCGGTTCGTCCGTGACGCGCTGGTGCTCGAGGCCGGCGAACTGGAAGCCGGCCATGACGCAGTGAGCCGATACCGGATGGAGGAGCGGATAACGCTGGTGCGGTGCCCGGTGCTGTGCATCGGTGCCTCCGCCGACCCGTACGCCTACCCCGAACTGGACCGGCTCAGTGCCCAGCTCGATGGTGCCGAGGTTGCCGTGATCGATGGTGGCATGGTTGTGTTGATGGAAAAGTGGCCTTATGAGGTTGCTGAGCTGATTACGAGGTTCCTGACATGACCGTTACGCCCATCAGGCTGACCGAGGCTGAGCCGCCCGCCGAGCCTGGGCCGGCCGCGGACATCGACCCGGCCGTGATGAACTCGGTGCTCGGCAAGGCGCAGCTGATTCTCAAGGTGTTCACCGCCGAGGATGACACGCTGTCTCTGACCGGTCTCGTGCGCCGCACCGGCCTGGCCAAGGCGTCGGCCTACCGTCTCGCGCAGGAACTGCTGCACTGGGGGCTGCTGGAACGGGTCGGCAGCGACTACCGGCTGGGCCTGAGGCTGTTCGAGCTTGGCCAGTGCGTACCGCGGCAGCGCATCCTGCGGGAGGCAGCACTGCCGTTCATGGAAGACCTGCTGCTAGCGACGCAGGAGACGATCCACTTCGCTATCCACGACGGCCTCGACGTCGTCTACGTCGAGAAGATCATCATGCATCGCGGGCTCAGCCAGCAATCACGGGTCGCGGGTCGACTGCCGCTGCACTGTACGGCGACAGGCAAGGTCATCCTCGCCTTCTCGACGGGAGAGCTGCTGGGGCAGGTGCTGCGGGCTGGGCTGACCCCGCTCACTCAGCGCACGGTGATCTCACCCATGGTGCTGGCGGACCAGGTCAAGCGAGCCCGCGAGACTGGTATGGCCACCGAGTTCGAGGAGATCCGGCTCGGCTACGGGAGCCTGGCCGTCCCGGTGTTCGGCGGGGACCGGATGCTCGCGGGCGCGTTGTCGGTTACCGCGCCGACGAACCGGCTGAACGTCAACCGGCTGACCGGAAGCCTGCGGACCGCCGCGCTGGGCATCGGCCGCAAGCTGCAAGCGATCGAGCGATGATCTCAGCGGAACTGGGGCGGCTTTTCACCGACCCGCCGAGCGACTTCGGCCCCACGCCGGCCTGGTGGTGGTCGGGCGCAAAGGTTACCCGCGAGCGGATCGCCTGGCAGCTGCGTAAGTTCGCCGAGGGCGGCGTCCACAACCTCGTGATCATCAACCTGGCACCGGCCGGGCCGAGTTTCGGCGCGCAGGCCGACGACCCGGCCTGGTTCAGCGAGGAGTGGTGGGCCCGGTTCGCCGACGCCTGCGAACTCGCCGGTGACCTCGGCACGCGGCTGTGGTTCTACGACCAGATCGGCTTCTCCGGTGCGAATGTGCAGGGCGCGATCACGCACCGTCATCCCGAGGCGGCTGGTCAGGCCATCCGCTCGCGCCGTGCGATCATCGAGCGGGGCAGCGTCGAACTGCGCGGCGGCGAGGTCCTCCTCGCCGCCTACCGCCGCGATGGCGAGCGACTGCCGGTCACCGGAACCCACGAGGTCGCGGCGCCGGACGGCACGGAAATCCGGATCGTGACGGTGGTGCCGACCGCGTACGACTATCTGAGCGTGGCGGCCGGCGCGTTGCTGCTAGACGCGATCCACCACGAGTACGACCGGCGAGTCCCGCAGTTCCTCGGTACCGTGATCGCGGGCAGCTTCCAGGACGAGCTTCCCGCCACGAACTCGTGGACCCCGTCGTTTCCGGCGGAATTCCTTGCTCGCCGCGGCTACGACCTGATGGACCACCTGCCTGCCTTGTTCGAGGCGGGGGACGCCGGGTCCGCTAAGGTGCGCGGTGACTACTACGCGGTCCGGGCTGAGCTGACCGAACAGGCCCTGTTCGAGCCGCTGGCCCGCTGGCACACCGAGCGGGGCATGCTCGTCGGCTGTGACCAGAGCAACCCGGCGCGGGCCGGGAACCCGACCCAGGCCACCCAGATATACACCGACTATTTCCGCACCCACCGCTGGTACGGGGCGGCGGGCAGCGACCACGAGGGCGATGCCAAGGTGCACAGCTCGATGGCGCACCTGTACGGGCACCGGCGAGTGTGGATTGAGGCCTTCCATTCCAGCGGCTGGGGCGGCACCCTGGAGGACACCTACGACTGGCTGCTGCCGTTTCTGCGCAGCGGCGCCAATCTCTACAATCCGCACGCCAGCTACTTCGGCACGGCGGGCGGATGGTTCGAGTGGGCGCCGCCGTCGACGGACTGGCGTCAGCCGTACTGGCGGCAGTATCCGGCATTCTCCCGCACGGTCTCCCGGATCGCGTCGATCATGTCCTGGGGGAGCTACAGCGCGGACGTCGCCGTGCTGCACCCGACCGCGACCGTACAGGCACTGTTGCCCCTGGACGCCCCGGTCGACAACTTCGGCGACGGCCAGCTTGGCGCGGGTTTCGCCGAGATCGACAAGACCCAGCAGGACTACCGGGAACTATGCGGGGCGACCAACTGGTTTGCCACGGTGCCCGGCACGCTGAATGAGGCCGGTGTCTCCTTCGACGTCATCGACGACGCTTCCGTCCAGCGCGCGGAGGTCATCGACGGTGCTCTGGCCGTACGCGATCTGCGCTACCGGGTCGTGCTGCTGCCGTCGGCGAGCGTCCTGGAAGAGGGGACCGCCCGGCGGCTGACCGACTTGCTCGAGGGAGGTGGTCGCGTCGTTGTGGTCGGGAGGGCTCCAGCGTCCGCGGCCGGGACCGGCGGCGACGACGCGGTGGTGGCCGCGCTGGCCGCCCATCCGCGGCTGGAGCGCGTCGCCGACCCGGAGGCCGGCGCGAAGACGGTCGCGGACGCGGCCGGCCATGTCACCGGTGACGTGCCGCTTCTGGTCCGGCGCCAGGGCGACTTCGGCGCCGCCCTCGTCACCGGCGCCTTCCCGAACGCAAGCGCCTATCCGTTGCGTGGCGACACCTGGCTCTGGAACGACTACGACTTCGACCCGTCCCGGTACGCGCAGCGGTCCTCGGTGCGGGTCGGCGGGGTGGTGGCTGAGGCCGAGGTCTGGAATCCCGCCACCGGCACGCAGACGCCGGCGTCAGTCGTCGTGACGGGCGGGCACTCGACCATCGAGGTCCCGCTGCATGGCGCCCCGGCCGTCATCGTCGTGTGGCGCGAGGGACAACCGGCCGCGGTCCGTCCGGGCACCGGGCCGGGCGACAGCCAGGCCAGGCCACCGGTGCCTGTGGACATATCGGACGGCTGGCGGGGTCGCCTGGTGCCGACCATGGACAATACCTGGGGTGACCTGGCGCTGCCCGCGGGCTCGCCACTGGATGCCCTGCAGATCTGGGACCTGTCCTGGGCGGAAGGCGAAGCGGCCGTCGCCTGGCAGCCGGCCCGGGTCACCTACGGAAACCGGGTGCGAGTCCTCGGTCCCGTCCCGGCCGCCGAGGCTCCGCCACCGCTCGACGCCGCCGAGGTCGCGGCGGTGCTGGCCGGGAAGCCGCTGACGGAACCGGGCCAGGGCTGGCGGCCGTCGGTCTACTCCGCCAGCCGGGGGCTGCTGCGTCCTGGATACGGCAGCCTCGGCCATAAGGGCATGGTCGGCGAGGAGTTCGTGCGGGTGGATGTGCCGGCTCCAGGGCAGGTGGCCAGGGTACGGGCGATCGTTCGTACTGATCGACGTGGCCCGGCGGGACTGGCCGTGGGCGCGGGCGCGGCCCGGCGACTGTGGTGGAACGGACGCGAGCTGCCGGCCAGCGACGGATACGTCACGTCGGTCCCGGTCACGGTGGACCATGAACTCAACGTGATCGAGTACGAGCTGGCAGTCTCGGAGAACGGACGGCCGGCTTTCAGCCTGGACCCCCCGTCGCTGGGCAGTTTCTTCTGCCTCACCGGACCAGGAGGATTCGGGTCGCGGCCGACGTTCATGCGTGCCCCGGACGGTGCGTCGCCCGACGGGCAGGTCAGCTACCTTGGCCGGATCCGCCTCGACCGCGATCCCGACGAGGCGATTCTGGTGGTGGGCGCGGCCACCGCGGTCACCGTGCTGCTGGACGGCGAGACGGTCGCCCGGCAGGAGAAGGTGGAGTACTACCAGGGGTCCTTCGGGGCACGGCCGGCGTACTTCCGTCACGAGCTCACCCACGCGCTGGCGCGCGGCGAGCACATTCTGGAATTGGTGTGCGACAGCACCGACGTGCTCGATGTCGTCTTTGCCGACCTCGTTGTCCAGAGCGAGACAACCGCCGCCTCCCTGGTGAGCGGGGCCGGCTGGCTGGTACGGACCAACGGGTCCGACGTCCGGAGCGTCGAGCACCGCGGCCGGTGGGGCGAATTGCAGGCCGTACACGCCGCGCGCCGGGCGCACCCGCTTCCAGCCACCGAGTGGCTGACCGGGTCCCCGCTGCTGGGCGAGCCGCCGGACCCGATCCTGGTCACTGACGACACCCGGCCCGCCAGCCAGCGTTTCCGCGTCACGTTGCCGGCCGGCACGATCTCGGTTGAGCTTCCGGCGGCCCTGGCAGTGACGGTACGCCTCGACCGCGTCCCGCACCCGATCACAGCCTCTCGCCTCACCCTGGCCGCCCCCTTGTCGGGGCCGGCCGAGCTGGAGGTGACGACCTCGCCGACCGCGGTGTTGCGGGGCGGCTCGGCCTGGACCGGCCCGCTCCTCGTGCATACCGCCGAGGCGCCGATCCAGCTCGGTGACTGGCGGGCGATCGGCCTCGGGAGCTGGAGCGGCGGCGTCACATACTCGCGGACGGTTCAGGTGCCGACCGGCCCTGAGCCAGTGCTCGACCTCGGCCGGGTGCGGGGCAGCGTGGAGGTGTCCATCGACGGTCGGTGCGTCGGCGAGGCGTTCTGCGGGCCGTACCGGTTCCGGCTGGACGAGTTCGCCGGCCGCGAGGCATTCGTGGAAGTGACCGTCTACAACACGCTAGCGCCGTACCTGGTGAACGCGACACCAACAGAGTGGACGTTCCCGTCCCAACTGGCATCGGGTCTGCTCGGACCGGTGCGGCTCATCGGCTAGGCCGCCAGGGATGCTTTCCAGTCTTCACGGAGTACGAGGGCACGACGCTGCGCGAGCACCTAGCCCTCCCGCCGCTGCGATCGGCGGCCGAATCCACTCGCAAGGCGGTTAAGGACACGCTCGCAAGTCGGTTACTTGCGAGTTTAAGTCTGGATATTGCAAGTACATGTAGGAAACTTTACAGTCATCTCAGCGGGGCAACCTAGCGTTCCGGCGTTCGCGCTCAAGGAGGAACACGAGATGAGCCTGAAGAGCTACGTGTCGGCGTTGTGGCGCCCCCTCCGGCCGCGGCGCCTAGCGGCACCCGTCGTACTGGCCATGACGATCGCGCTCCTCGGCGGCTTCCAGGCCGCGACGGCGGCCACTCGAGCCGCTACGGCGGCCAGCACGCCGATCTGGTCCACCCAGCTCGACTTCGACAACAACGGCACCGCCTGGTCCGAGTCGTACTTCGCCGGGCTGGCAGCCGATGGCCTGACCACCGCCGAGCTCAACGTGCCGTGGGGCACGATCGAGCCCGAGGCCGGCACGTTCACCTTCACCGAGTTCGACCAGGAACTTGCCAACGCCAGCGCCGCGGGCATCCAGCTCATCCCGATCTTCTGGCAGGCGGGCTGGGGCGGCAGCCCCGCCCCGTGGATCACCGACTTCGAGGAAAGCAGCAGCGGCGCGGAGAGCACGGCGCCCGCGTGGTGGGACCCGACCGAGCAGTCCGAGTACTTCACCTACGTCGAGGACACCATCCAGAACGCCGTCGACCAGGTCGGCGGCTACGGCGGCGCGATCCTGGACTACGGCTACCTGGACGCCCAGTGGGACCTCAACGGCGCCGGCGGCGGCTATGCGGCCGATGACATCAGCGAGTTCCAGAACACCTACCTGCCGCAGACCTACGGCACGATCGCCACGTTCAACTCGGACTATGGCACCTCGTACGGCGCGTTCAGCGACGTGCCCGCGGCCGCGTCCGGCCAGGCGCTGTTCGGCGTGTTCCAGGCGTTCCGGGCGTGGAGCGTGCAGCAGACCTACGGGCAGCTGACCGCCGACGTGCGCGCGATCACCGCCAGCACCCCGATGTACTACTACTACGGTGGCGGGTTCTCCAACGCGACGTCCTACGCCAACAACCCGGACACGTTCTTCCAGCTAGCGAAGCAGTACAACGTCACCATCATCGACGACTCCGCTGGGTCCCAAGGCCTCACCCTGACGTTCGGCAGCCTGGCCCGCGCCTACGGCGTGAAGCTGGCACAGGAGTGGACCGCGCCGAGCGACAACAGTCAGCTGGCCGCGCAAGCGGTGCAGTGGATATCCAACTACTCGATGGGCCTGCCAGAAGGTGGCGGCGAGGACTTCTTCATCCACGACGGCACCGAGAAGGACACCGTCGGCTTCCCCATCTACACGGGTGACCTGCCAGAGCTGAAGGGCCTGTCTGGCACCTATCCGACCCAGCCAGTGGCCGTCTATATCGACTTCTCCCAGGGCTATGGCAACACCAGCGGCGGCAGCCTGAACAATGTGCAGAACGAGATCGCGAACCTGTGGCTGAATTATCAATCCGGATTCACGGTGGTAACCAGCCAGGAGGTGAACAACGGAGCGGTAAGCCTGTCGAAGTTCAAGGCGGTCCTGCCGCTGAACGGCGTCGACGCGAACCTGACTAACTATCAGAACGCCGGTGGCACGCTGCTGACCGAACCCGAGCAGCTGACTCAGTACTCGACGGCCTACGCGACAATCGACGCCCCCGATGTGGGCAACCTCCAGATCGTGCCGGCCGTCGCGACCAGCGGCACCAGCGCCGCCCTTACGCTGGCGAATATCACCTCGGGCACCACCTATGACGCACCGGTCTCGGTCAGCCCGGCCGGTCTTGGCCTGGCTTCTGGCAGCTACTACCTGGTGAACACCGCGACCGGCGCCGCCGTCCCGCAGACCGTCCAGTCCAATGGCGTCATCTGTGCGACCGCTGATCTCAGTGCCGCGACGCTGGCGCAGTGGAACGTGGTCGCGGGCACGCCGCCGTCCGGCACGGCGTCCGCTAGCTGCCCGGTGACGGAAACCGGCGCCACCTCCGTGTCCGCCACCGCTGGCCAACCCGGCCAGGGGCTGAACTTCCTGGGTGTCGGCTCGACCAGTTCGGGTTCCGACGGCAACCTGACCCAGATCACCCAGGACGGCGAGACCGCTGACGAGACCTGGACTACCGCGCAGAGCGGCAGCGGCGACGCGAACGTCTACCTGCAACTCGACCCGATGTCCGCGGTCGAGGCCGCCTCCGACGTGACGGTACAGGTCACGTACTGGGCCACGTCGGGCCAGGGCTTCGTGGTGCAGTACGACACGCCCAGCAACGCGTATGAGAACGGTCCGGCCGTCAGCAGCCCGGGTACCGGGACGTGGACCACCGCCAGCGTCCAGCTGACCGGCGCCCAGTTCGAAGAAGCGCAGAACGACAGCGCCGACCTGCGCCTCAACGTAACCGACGCGAGCGTGCCGTTGATCGTACAGAGCATCACGATGTCCGTCACCGGAAGCAGCAACGCGGAGGGGCCGTATGGCGGGACGCCGGCCGCGGTGCCGGGCACGGTTGAGGCGGCCAACTACGACACCGGCGGGCAGGGCGTGGCCTACAACGTAACGTCGGTGAACGGCACCGCCAACAGCTACCGGTCGGACGGGGTGGACCTAGAGGTCTGCTCCGATACCGGCTGCGGGTATGACCTGGGCTGGACGGCGGCCGGGCAGTGGTTCAACTACACCGTCGACGTGGCGACGGCCGGCACCTACACGGTCAGCTTCCGGCTGGCCTCACCCGACGGGGTGACCGACGCGCTGCACATCGCCAACTCCGCGGGCACCAACCTGTCCGGGGCGGTCAACGCGCCCGACACCGGTGGCTGGCAGGACTGGGCGACGGTGACCGCCAGCGTCACCTTGCCGGCCGGGGTGCAGACACTGACCGTTGACCAGGACAACGCCGGCTGGAACATCTACTACCTGGACTTCGCCGCCGGCACATCCTCCACCACCAACCTGGCGCTAGGCCAGCCGGTCACCGCCAGCAGCTACTACGAGAGCTATGCGCCGTCCAACGTGACCGACGGGAACACCAGCACCTACTGGGAGAGCGCCGACGGGGCCGGGTACCCGCAGACGATCACGGTGGACCTGGGCTCGGTGCAGTCGATCGGGTCGATCACCCTCGACCTGCCGCCCGCCACCGACTGGACCACCAGGACCGAGACCCTGTCGGTGCTCGGCAGCACCAACGACTCCACGTTCACCCAGATCGTGGCCTCGGCCGGGTACACGTTCAACCCGGCCACCGGTAACACGGTCACGATCAGCCTGCCGTCCGGTACCAGCGCCCAGTACGTGCAGCTGAGCTTCACCGGCAACACCGGCTGGGACGCCGCCCAGCTCTCCGAATTCCAGATCTACGGCTAGGGTTGCTGAGACCAGGATTCGGAGCCGCTGCCATTGCAGGTGTAGATGTCGACGCCGGCGTAGTCGGCGGTCGAGCCGCCCGCCACCTGGAGGCAGTCGCCGGACGGCCCGCCGACGATCGCGCCGTCGGAGTCGAGCGTCCAGTTCTCGCTGGCGCTGCCGTTGCACGTGTAGATGTCCGCCGCCGCGCCCGCCGCGGTCGAGGCACCGGTCACACTCAGGCAGTCGCCGGACAGCGCCCCGACCAGGGTGGTGCTCTCGGAAGCCGCCGAGCTGAACGTCAGGATCTCCGCGCTGCCGGCGGCCACCGTCACGGTGACCGTGTCGCCGCCGACGTCGAAGCCGTCCGGGCTCGGGGCCGGCAGAGTGCCGTCGGCCTGGACGGTCTGCCCGCCGAGGGTGATGCCGCTGGTGGCGGTCAGGCCGCCGCTGGCGCTGAGGTTCACCTGACTCGCCCAGCCGTAAGAAGCGCCGAGATCCAGCTGCACGGTGGTCGATCCGGTGGTCGAGGGGTCGTCCACATCGTCGAGGACCACGGTCATCGTGCCGTTGGAATGCTGGACGGCGTAGGCCCGCACGTCCGCCCACACCGGATTGCTCAGGTTGAGGAACGCACCGGTCCCCACGTCACGCACGGCGGCCAGACCGTAGTACTCGGGCTGCGCGGACAGGTCTCCCGCGGCGGCGTCCGCGGCGGTCGGCGCGCACAACGGCGTGTAGTACATGAACAGCGGCTGCGCGGTATCGCACTGCACGACCGTTCCGTGCATGTAGTCGCCAGCGACGCCCTCGCGCGCCGTGACCAGCTGGTCGTCGATCTCCCAGAGCGCGGAGGCGAACACGTTGCTCACGCCATCCTGGCCCTCGCAGACCACCGAATTACCCTCGTCGATCACCGCGGGCACCCCCAGCGGAGCGGCCGCCGCGACCGCCTCTTGTGCCTCGGAGTTCTCGTCGTCGCGGACCGTCGTGCCGAGCAGATCCGCGATCGTCGGACTGCCGCCGCAGGTGCTGCCCGTCAGCGGGTAGTAGTGGCTTGTCAGCTCGTCGATCTGGGGTGCCGGCAGCGCTTCCTGGGCGCTGACGAACGCCTGCTGGAAGCTGTCGTCCGGCGCTCCGGCCGCGTCGGTACCCTCGATCGGCACACCCGGCGCTGCCTGCTCAATGGCCGAGACGTACGCTGCGAAATCGGTCAGGTACTGAGACGGGTCGCTCTCGTACTGGGAGTAGAGGTCCGGTTCGTTGCCGATCTCGATGGCCTGCAAGGAGGAGCCCAGCGCCGCCTGCGCGTACTGCGCCTCGTTGGCGGCCCGGGCCGGGTCGTACTCCTTGAGGTTGACGCCCAGGATCACCTTCCAGCCGCTGGCCTGGGCTAGTCCGGCCAGCGCCGTCAGGTCCGCCGGGGTGATCGTGGCGATCGACCAGGACGGCGCCGTCTCGCCGGTGGAGGTCCAGAACGTCTCGTCCACCGTGTTGCCGCCGATGCGCATCACCGACGAGGGGCTGATCGTGTCGAGATAGGACGCCAGGTCGCCGCCTGTGAATCCGGGTAGCGCCAGGTCGGAGGCCTCGAAGGACAGACCGGCCGAGGCCTCGGTCAGCGAGGTGCCGGTGGTCGTCGGGCTGATGGTGATGACCGACGTCGCCGCCGCCGCCGCCGCGGCGGCGTCGGAGGACGGCACGGCGGCGGCGAGTCCGGCCACCAGGGCCAGGACGGCGGCGGCCAGCAGCGCGACCGGACGGCCGCGCCCGCGACGGACATCGCGAGCCCGCGGGTAGGGGCTGGCCAGGTAGCGGGCCTGGCGGACGTGGAGCCTGATGCGCTGTCGCGGACCGGTCATCTCCGCACCTCTGCCGTTAATAAAAAGGAAACTTTCCTACTTTTAAGCCAACGGTAAGCAGCGGGTCCGGCAACATTGCCCCATCATCTCGGCTACACCGTCCGGCGGACCCCGGCAAAACTGAAACAAGTTCTACTAAAGGGATTGCGCGCGTTGTTACCCGGAAGTAGCGTCACTATTTACTTGCGAGTAACAACGGAAGGAGAACGCGATGCTTCGAAGACGACTGGCGGCTCTGACCATAGGTGGTTGCCTGCTCGCGGGCGCCGTCGCGGGAACCGCTTCCAGCGCATCCGCTGACACGGTTATCAACGCGCACTACACGTTCACGGGCTCCACCTACATCAAGAAGCTCAACACGACGGTCGCCATCGGATCCGGCACCCTCGCCGCGACCGTTGACCTGACCACCGGGACGTCGACGTCCACGCTTACCGTCCCGCCGTCGACGATCTCAATGAAGGAGTTCGGCTTCATCCCCGTCACGGTCACCACGCAAATGGTGCAGAACGGCCCGGCCACGGGGACCGCCAACCTCACCACCAACACCATCAGCAGCACGTCGAGTGTGAGCCTGGAGATCACCAGTATCTCGGTCGCCGGCGTGAACATCCCGGTCGGCAGCAGTTGCGCGACCAGTCCGTTCGACGTCACCATCAGTTCCGATCCCGGCTTCACGATTGGCGGCGGCGGACCGATCTCCGGTAGCTTCACGATCTCGGACTTCCACCATTGCGGGATCACCACCCCGATCCTCAACCTGCTCATACCCGGGCCGGGTAACACCCTCGACCTGACCCTGGGCCCGCTCGTCATCGGCTGACCCTCCGCGTCTTCTCCCCGGCCGTTCACAGGGGTGCGCCGGGGGGAAGACGCGGCAGCGCGCCCAGCCGGACCGTCGCCGGATCGGCGAGATAACCGGTGATCAGGGCGTCCGCTTCCGTCCGGTCGGAAGAGTCACCGGCGCCGGGGACATCCAGCTCGGCGGCCAGGACCCGCAGCGAGTGCCGGACCTCGGCCCGTACCTGCGGGTGCAAGACGTCGCCTTCCAGGGATTCCAGCAGGTAGCGCAGCAGCACCCAGTTCGCGGCCCGCTGCACGGCCTCCCCGCCTGCCAACTCTGCGGGCACCGCATCCGGTCGCCGCCAGGTCGTCGCCAGCAAGGCGTCCACAATCTCCGGTACGCCGGGGGCGCTCTGGTCGCGGGCATGCTGCCAGGCGGCCCGGTTCAGCCGGGTGGGCTCGAGGACCTGGCTGGTGACCAGCGCCGCCCCGGCCTCGGCGGCCGAGAGCGGGTCGAAGACGCGGCCGCTGCCGGTGTCCAGGTACTCCCGGCTCCGCTGGTACCGGATGGCGGGCGGAGTGACCGTGTCCAGCACCGCGGCCGGCAGCGCCAGTTGCTCGGCGCGGAGCAGTTCGCTCAGCCTGCCAAGGGCGGCCCGCTGCTGCGCGCCTGCCACCGGCCGGACGCCCAGGTTCCCGTCGCCGACCTGTCCGTAGCCATACCGGACGCCGCCGATCAGCCGGGCGACGGCCGCCACCTGGTGACGGTGCAGCAAGTACAGCAGCGCGGCGCGCTCCTCGAGTTCGCCTGCCTGCCGTCCGGGCGGCAGGACGGCGGGGGAGAAGCGGCCGAGCGCCGCGGCCCGCACTCGCAGGATCTCGTCCAAGCCGGCCAGCGCCCCGCCGGGGACGGTCCACGGGACCCCGTCTGGGTGGCCGGCGTCGAGCGCGTGCCCGTCCTCGTCGGTCACATAGAGCAGGCCGGCGTCGGCGGCCTGGCGGCGAAGCTGCGCCAGCTGGGAATCCTCGTCGCCCGCCGGGAACTGGCGGTAGGCGTGCTCGACCAGGAACAGGTCCCACGGGCCGAGACCCTGGCTATAGGCGCCGGAGACGTCGATCGCGCCGCCGGCGTCGAGGCTGAGCCGCGGGTGCGGGTAATCCATCACCGACGGCTTGGCGTGCAGAGTGCTCGCGTAGTTGTGCATGAAGCCGAGCGCGTGGCCGAACTCGTGGGCGGCCAGGTGACGCATGCGGCTCAGCACGAGTTCTTCCACCGCCGCCCGCCGGGCCTCCTCGTCGGGCTGCCCGTACGGCGCCAGCAGTGCCTCGGCGAGGGCCGTGACCTGCTCGACCCGTTGTGAGCCGAGCAGCACCCGGCCGGTGATGATCTCACCGGTGCGGGGATCGGTCAGCCCGGCGCCCCGCGACCAGCCGCGCCCGGCCCGGTGCACCCACCACACGACGTTGACTCCCGGGTCGTGCCGGTCAACGCCAGCCGGCAGCACTTCGACTCGGTACGCGTCGGGCAGCCCGATCCGGGCGAAGCCCTCGCGCCACCAGTTCCCGCCCTCGACGACGGCGCCGCGTACCGGTTCTGGTATGGCCGGATCCACGTAGAAGACGATGGGCTCGCGCCGGAACCGCGGCTGGAACCGGACGTCGACCGCGGATCGGCCATGGTCGGCGTGCCCGATGCCGTAACCGCCTGACCCGGGGTGGTAACGGCGGGCGGGCATCGGCGGGTCGGGCAGCGGAACAAGGTACAGGTACTGGACGAAGGTGAGCGCCCCGGGCTCCGGGGCGACCGTCCGCACCGCTTCGCCCTGCCCGGCGCCGGCGAAGGTGAGCGTTGCGGCCAGCCACGCGCCGTTATGGCCGGCTGAGCTTTGTGTCAGCAGCGGGAAGCTGCGCGCGGGATCGAGGGCGTAGTCTCCCTGGCCGCCGGCCCGCAGCGCTTCGGCGATCCCGTGGTGATCCGCCACGACCAGGCCGGTGGCGTCCACGACCGCTCCGCCGTCGGCGGGCGCGCTCCACAGCACCGAGCGGACGAACGACTCGTCGCCCGCTCGCACCGCGTCGTCGTCGCCGGTGGCCAGGAAATGCTTGTTCAGCTCGATGAGCACGACCCGGCCGGCGACCCGGCGGAACTCAGCGACCCGTACCTTGCCCGGCGACCCCCGGTCGAGGCGCAGGCCACTGGAGCCCAGACCGGAGGCCAGCGAGGCGCGCAGCAGGAAAGGCGCGCCGAACCGGCGGATGCTGAGGCGGACGTTCCCGTCGTCGGGGCCGGAACCGATGGTGAGCAGCTCTTCGGATGCCATGGTGTGGGGACCTATCTGACGGTATCGCCGGGGACGGCGGCGAGCAGTTGCCGGGTGTAGGCGTGGGCCGGGGCCGCGAAGACGGTCTCCGTCGGTCCGGTCTCGACGATCTGCCCCTTGCGCATGACCGCGATGCGGTCGGAGATGGCCTTGACGACGGCCAGGTCATGGGAGATGAACAGGTAGCTCAGCCCGAGTTCGCGCTGAAGCTCCGCCAGCAGGTCGAGGATCTGGGCCTGGACGGTCGCGTCCAGGGCGGACACCGGCTCGTCGCAGACGATGAGGTCGGGTCGCAACGCCAGCGCCCGGGCGATGGCCACGCGCTGCCGCTGGCCGCCCGACAGCTCATGCGGCCGGCGACCGCCGTAGCTGGCCGGCAGCCCGACCGCGTTGAGAAGCTCGGCCGCGCGGGCGCGGCGCTCCGCCCGGCTGCCGACGCCGAACGCGCGCAGCGGCTCCGCGATGATGGCGTTGAGGCTGAACTGCGGGCTCAGTGAGCTGTAGGGGTTCTGGTACACCATCTGGAAGCGTTCCCGCAGCTTGCGCAGCCGCCCGGCCGCGAGCGCGGTGACCTCGGTGCCGTCGAAGGTGATCTCGCCGTCGGTCGGCCGTTCCAGGCACATGATCATGCGGGCCGTGGTGGTCTTGCCGGAACCCGACTCGCCGACCAGGCTCAGCGTCTCACCCCGCCCGATGGAGAAGCTGACGTCATCGACGGCGCGGAACCGGAACCGCGCCCCGTCGGCCCGGCGGGCGGCGAACTCCTTCACCAGGTGACTGGCCACGACTAGGTCGCCGTCGTCAATCTCAGCGACGGTCGGCTCGCTCGTCACGCGGACCGGACGCTGGCTCGGCATGCTCGCTACCAGCTGGCGGGTGTAGGCATGGGCGGGGGACCGCAGGACCTGGTCCGGCGTGCCCTGTTCCACGATCTGCCCGGCCGACATCACGGCGATGTACTGAGCCCGCTCGGCGGCCACGCTCAGGTCATGGGTGACGAGCACCACCGTCGTGCCCAGCTCAGACCGCAGCCTGTCCAGGTGGTCGAGCACCTGGCGCTGGATGGTGACGTCGAGCGCGCTGGTCGGCTCGTCGGCCAGGATCAGCCGGGGACGGCACGCCCAGGCCATGCCGATCAGGACCCGCTGGCGCATGCCGCCGGACAGCTCATGCGGATACTGCCGGGCGCGGCGGCTCGGATCATCCATCCCGGCCTCGGCCAGCACCTCGATGGCCCGTGCCCGCGCCTCGCGGCGGGTGGCGAGCCCGTGGATGATCAGGGTCTCGGCAACCTGCCGGCCGACCCGCAGCGTGGGGTCGAGGGACAGGGTGGGATCCTGCGGGACCAGGCCGATGGACCGTCCCCGCAGCTGCCGCATGGCCGGTTCGCCGAGCCCGGTGATGACCGCGCCGTCGAAGCTGATCGTGCCGCTGACCCGCGCGGCCGGCGGCAGCAGGCCCAGCACCGCCAGTACCGTCGTGCTCTTTCCCGATCCTGATTCCCCCACCACCGCGAGCAGCTGCCCGGCGGGGACATCGAGGCTGACATCGCGCACGGCGGGCGGCGCGCCGCTGCCGTAGGAGACCGACAGATCCCGGAGCGAAAGAAGCGGCGTCAACGGTTGCCTCCCCTGGACGTGAGGCTGCGGGCCACGTGATTGATCGCCAGGACCAGGGCCACCACCACGATGCCGGGCAGCGTCACCAGCCACCAGGAGGTGGCCAGGTAGTTACTGCCGTCGGAGACCAGCTCGCCCCATGAGGGTGCTGGCGGCTGGGTCCCGTAGCCCAGGAAACTCAGCGCGGCGACCGCCAGGATGGCGTAGCCGAACTGGAGGGTGGCCAGCACCATGACCGGCCGCCAGGAGTTCGGCAGCACGTGGCGGATCAGGATGACGGGCTGGCGCACCCCGCCCGCCCTGGCCGCGTCGATGTAGTCCGCGATCCGGACCCGTACCACCTCGCTGCGCATTGTCCTGGCGATGGTGGCCACGCTGCCCAGGCCGACGGCGAAGGAGACCTTCACCGTGCCCTCGCCCCAGGCCGTGATCACCGCCATCGACAGCAGGATGCTGGGGATGGCCAGCAGGAGGTCCATCGTGCGCATCAGCAGGTCATCGGCCCAACCTCCGGCGAACCCGGCCACCAGTCCGACGGGACCACCGACCGCCAGCCCCAGCGCGACGGCCAGCGCCGCGCTGCCGACGGAGGCCCGCGACCCGTTGACCACCCGGGCGAACAGGTCCCGGCCGAGCTCGTCGGTGCCGAAGATGTGCGCGCCACTCGGCGACTCCAGCCGCACGGCGAGGTTGCCCAGCAGCGGATTCTGCGACGTGAACAGGCCAGGCAGCGCGATCCACGCGAGCACCAGGAGGATGATCAGCCAGGCCACGATCAGCCCCGGCCGCAGGCTGACCCGCTTGGCCCTCACCGGCTCGCCCATAGCCGTATCCGCGGGTCCACCAGCGGGTAGACGAGATCGACGAGCAGGCTGACCACGACGTAGGCCGTGGCCGCCAGGATGACCACGCCTTGCACCACCGGGATGTCCTTGCTCGTCACCGCCGACGCGGCGATCTGCCCGATGCCATTGCGGGAGAAGACAGTCTCCACGATGACCGAGCCGCCCAGCACGGTCGCGACCAGGATGCCGACGATGGTCAGCACCGGGATCGACGCGTTGCGCAGGGCGTGGCCGAGCAGGATCCGGGTGCGGGTGGCACCCTTCGCCCGGATCACCTGCACGTACGGTTCCGCGAGCGTCTCGGCCAAGGTCTCGGAGAGAACCTGCGCCACCAGCGCCGCGATCGGGATGGCGAGCGTGACGGCCGGAAGCACCAGGCTGCTGAACCCGTCGCCCGAACTGGCCGGGAAGACCGGAAAGCGGAAGGAAAAGATCTCAAGCAAGACCAGTCCGCTCCAGAACGTGGGTACCGAGGCGCCGAGCGGTGGCAGCGCCATCAGCGCCGAACGCACCCAGCGCGCCGTCGTGAAGTTGGCGAGCACGGCCAGCGTCACGCCGGCCACCAGCCCCAGCACGAGCGCCGAGCTGGCGAGGGCGAGCGTATTCGGCAGCGCCCCGGCCAGCATGCTCGACACCGGCTGGCGCGTGCTGTAGGAAGTGCCCAGGTTGCCCTGCAGCGCATGCCCCAGCTGAGTCCAGTACTGCTCGATCAGCGGCTTGTTGATGCCGAACTGGCGACGTAGCTCCGCGATCTCCGACGGCGGGGTCGACGCGAGGTTCTGCGCGCCGATGATGGCTATCACGGGGTCGCCCGGCGCCAGGTTCATGACGAAGAACGACACCGTGAAAGCCGCCCACAGCACCACCACGGCGTGCGTTACCCGTTTAGCCAGGTAGCGGATCATGCCCGTCTCAGCCGGACAGTGACGCGTTATAGAAGTTGAGGTAGCCGGCGGCGCTGTAGTACACGCCGGTCAGCTTGTCCGACACGCCCGCCACCTGGGCCAGCTGCGCCATCGGGAACATGTAGTTGTCCTGGATGAGGATCTGCTGGGCTTCTCCGGCGAGCTTGAGCCGGGTGGCCAGGTTAGAGGTCTGCAGCTGCTGCTGCTCGATCGCGTCGAAGGTGGTCACCCCGGGGTCGCTGCTCTTCAGCCACGCCCGGTTGTCCCCGGTCGTCGACGAGAACACCGAACGGATCGAGTCGGGGTCCTGGTGCGCGAGCGCCGACTGGGCGAAATCGTAGTTCCCGGTGGGCAGCTCTGCTTCGTACTGGGCGGCGGTCAGCAGCTTGAGCTGCAGGTTCACGCCGATGGCGCGGAGCTGCTGCTGGGCTACCTGGACCACGTTCGCGTCGTAGAAGTAGATGATGGAAAGGCTGAGCTGCTGCCCGTTCTTCTCCCGGATCCCGTTGCTGCCGAGCTTCCAGCCGTCGGCGTTGAGGATGGCTTCGGCTTGGGCGGGATCGGCCGTCAGGTCGCTCGACAGATTGACGTAGCCGATGGTCGGCGAGCCGACAACGCTGCTGGCCACCCCGTAGGACGGGCTCAGCGTCTCGCTGATCTGCTGCCGGTTGATGCCAAGCTGGATCGCCTCCCGCACCTTGGGGTCTTGCAGGATGGTCGAGCCCGACATGTTGGGCACCATCCCCTCGACGATCCCGGAGTTGATCCGGGAGAGGATACGGAAGCCGTTGCCCTCGAAGGTGGATTCGTCCTGTGGCGCGATGAGGGTAGCCAGGTCGACCTGTCCGGATTTCAGGCTTCCCGCCCGGACGCTGGAGTCCGGCTCGATGTTGATATTGATCGTGTTGAGGTAAGCGGGACCGGAGTGCTTGGCCAGCGCGGCGAGGGCCGCTGACCAGTTGTAACCCTTCCGCTTGACCAGCACCACCGACTCGTTCGGTGTGTAGCTTTGCAGGACGAACGGGCCGGTGCCGTACAGGTCCTTGCCCGCGCAGCGGTCAGCCAGCGAAGCCGCCATCGTGGCGGGCGCCAGTATCCCGAGCGACGTCGTGGTGAGCGCCGTCGGGAACTGGGCGTTGCCCTTGGAGAAGGTGACGGTGAACGACAGCGGCCCGGTCACCGTGGTACCGGAGTAGCCGACCAGGTACTCGGACGGGTCAGGCGCCTTGGCGCCCATGGCCACGACGCTGTCGAAGTAGGTCTTCACCGCCGCGGCGTTAAGCGCCTGGCCGTTGGAGAAGGTCACGCCCGAGCGGAGCTTGAAGGAGAACGACGTGGCGTTGGCGTTCTCGGTCCACGAGGAGGCCAGCCCAGGCAGGAAATCGCCGGTCGTCGGATCCTGGACCAGCAAGGTGTTGACGATGTTGCTGCCGATCAGGATGCTGGCGATCAGCTCGGCCTGCGAGGGATCGACGCAGACCGGATCGGAGTCGAGCGCCATGTTGAGCGTGCCGCCAGACTGTGGCGTGGCCGAGCTTCCCGAGCTCGCGCTCGTACTGCAGCCGGCGGCCAGTAGTGCCGCCAGCGCGAGCGGCACGCCGAGGACGCGCAACCGCCAAGGGCCTGTTCTCATGTGGGTGTTCCCTCCTCGTCGCGCGGCGGCGTGACGCGTATTCTTTAGTAAATCGGTTGAATTAACCGGGATCATGAGCGTGGCCGCTCGCTGGATGACTGGTGTGGCGGCTCAGCCGCCTGATGCCCCGAGCTGGCCGGCGGTCTGACCGGTCCAGTGCGGTGGCAGCCGGCTCGTACCGGCCGAGGACCCGCCGTCGACGCTCAGTACCACCCCGCTGATCCAGCGGGCCTGGTCCGACAGCAGGAACCGGACGGCTCCGGCGACGTCCTCCGGGGTGCCGCGCCCCGGGAGGACCGACTGGCGTACCGCGTCCGCGTATTCGTCGGTGACCGGGTTGACGGCGCTGGCCACATCGATGAATCCCGGCGCTACCGCGTTGACCCTGATGCCAAGCGAGCCGAGTTCCACCGCGCTGGCCTGGGTGGCCAGCACCGGGGCGCGCACGTTGACGTGCTGGACCCGGTCCCACGACTGCGCTGTCAGCTCGAGGAATCCGATCGCCGGGTAGATCCCGGCGGCGTTGACGAGGGCATCGACCGGACTGATCGCCCAGGCGGTGTCCACCGCGTAGCCGGGGAACGCCGCGTCGCCGAGGTCGCCCACGATCGCCGTGGCGGGAGTGTCGATCTCACTAAGCGCGGCGGCCAGCGCGTCGGCCTGCAGGTCCACCCCGGTGATCCGGTAGCCGTCCGCGGCCAGGTCCGCGGCTATCGCGCGGCCGATGCCGGACGCCGCCCCGGTGACCACGGCGTGCCTCATCACTCCGCCTCCGCGGTCACGTACTCCGCGAGCTGCGCGTGGGTGGTGAACCACGCCTGCCCGGAATCCCTGATCGCCGAGAGCAGGTCGTCGAGGATCCACAGCCGGGAGCGGTGCCCGATGATGTGCGGGTGCATGGTGAGCTGGAACACGCCGCCCGCGGCGAGAGCCGCGTAGAACTCCCGCGACCAGATGTCGAACACCGCGGCCGGGGCGGTATGCGGGCGGAGCCCGGCGTAGCGGGCCATCGAGAAGTACGGGGCGTCGTCGCGGATCCACTCGACCGGTATCTCGACCAGGCCGGTTGGCGTCCCGTCGCCGATCAGCTCGTACGGGTCGTCGTCGGCCATCAGGGAGCTGTCGTACCGCAGGCCAGCGTCCAGGATGACGTCCAGGGTGTGCCCGGAGAAGTCCCAGGACGGCGTCCGGATGCCGGTCGGGCGGGCGCCGGACAGCTCTTCGAGCACGTCAAGCGACCGTAGCGTCAGATCGCGCTCGTCCGCCCGCGTCAGCAACGCGTTCCGCTCATGGATCCAGCCGTGCGCGCCAACCTCGTGACCGCGGTCGGTGTACTCCCGGAGGTCGCCGGGGTGCAGCAGCGCCGACACGGCCGGCACGAAGAACGTGGCTGGCACATCGTGCCGCGCTAGCACGGCGAGGATGCGGGGGACCGCGACGCGGCTGCCGTACTCGCCCGCGGCCATGGCGGCCGGGCTGGTCTGCCCATCGCGGAGCGCGGGCGTCTCGTGATCCGCGTCGAAGGAGATGGCGACCGCGGCCCGGGCACCGCCCGGCCAGCGGCCAGGCCGCAGCGTCCTGCCCGCCCGGACATGCTCGACGTGGCCGCGCCACGTCGGCTCATCCCACTGCCAGGGCTCCGCGGCGGATGCTGCCCGCACCGGGGTGCTGTCGGTCATGGCGCATCCCTGCCGATCCTCTCGCGGCCGGGCGGGTGGTGCCCGGCAGCGCGATCGTAAGCCGACAATAGGTAGCAAATCCATCTAGCTCAGCTACATTGCCTTTTAAGGCGGTCTTTTCGATCCAAAAGCTAGGATTAAGTCATGTATGACCTGCGAAGACTCGCGCTGCTGCACGACCTAGCCGTCTTCGGGACGCTCGTGGCGGTCGCGGATGTGAACGGGATCACAGCCTCGGCGGTCTCGCAACAGATGCGGCGACTCGAAGACGAGACCGGCACCGAGCTGCTGGTCCGCCAGGGCCGGCGGGTAAAGCTGACCGCCGCCGGGCAGGCGCTCGCGGACAGCGCCGCCGAGATCCTCAGCTCGCTCGAGCGCGCCGAAGGCGAGCTGAGCGAGATACGCAACGGCATGACGGGCGAAGTCGTCGTCGGCGCCTACCCCAGCGTAATGGGCCCGGTCGGCGGGCGCCTGGTGTCCGCGGTGGCGGCTTACGATGGCCGGATCCGGCTCCGGCTGGTCGGCACCACGCCCGACGCGGTGGTGTCCAGCCTGTTCGCCCGGCAGATCGACCTGGCGCTGGTGCTCCGCTACCCGCAGATCGAGGATCCGCTGCCGGCCACGGTGACGTCGCGGGGGCTGTTCGACGAGCGGTTCGTCGCCCTGGTGCCCGCCGAACTCGAAGCCGACGTCCGGGAGCGCGGCCTGGCGGCGCTGAGCACCCAGCAGTGGATCATCGGCGCCGCCAGCCTGTCCTGCACGCAGACGGTGCTCGCCGCCTGCCGGGACGCGGGGTTCATCCCCGAGGTACGCCACCAGGACGCTGGCTACCAGGCCGCGGCGACGCTGGTGGCGGCCGGGCTAGGAGTGGCGGTCGTCCCCGAACTGTCGGTGATCGCCCTGCCGCCGCATATCAGGATGCTGCCGTGCGGCGTGCCGAGCAGGCGCGTCACCCTCGTGTACCGGCGGGGGACGGAGTCGCGGCTGGCCGTCCGCGCGGTGCTGCACGCGGCAGGCGGGCTGGCCCATCCCGGAGAGCAGCCCGAGCCGCGACCACAGGTCGCTTAGAAGCTATCTCAAGTCATCCGGTGTCACGATAATGTCGTCGCGAGGATGGACTCTAGCTCTGTCAGGCCACGAATGAGGAGCCGGAATTGACTGGCGACCCGGATCTGAGCGTTCCCGCCCTGCGGACGGACATACCGCATTCGGCGCGGATCTACGATTACCTGCTTGGTGGCAAAGACAACTTCAAGGCCGACCGCGATGCTGCCGCCGGGATTACGGCAGACTGGCCGAACCTCCCGAAGTCCATGCGCGCGAACCGGGACTTTATGCGCCGGGTTGGCCGTTACCTCGCGGCTGAGCTGGGATTCCGTCAGTTTCTCGACATTGGCACCGGCTTGCCGACCTCGCCGAATCTGCACGAGGTTGTCCAGCAAGTCGTCCCAGAGGCCCGGATCGTCTATGTGGACAATGATCCCATAGTGCTCGCGCATGCGCGTGCCCTGCTCACCAGCAACCGGAAGGGGAAGACCGCCTACATCGACGCGGACCTGCGGGACCCGGCGGCGATCATGAACTCGTCGCAGGCCCGGGAGACGCTGGACTTCAGTAAGCCGGTCGCGCTGAGCCTGCTAGCCATAGTCCATTTCATGCCCGACGACGACGAGGTGCGCCGTATCATCCGGGAGTTCATGGCCGTGCTGCCGGCAGGCAGCGCGCTCGCGCTGTCGACGACGAACGGAGAGAGCGCGCCGGAAGAGGTCAGTGCGGGCGTCGCCGCCTACAATGCCAGCGGGGTTCCCCTGAAGACCCGCAGCATCGCGGAGGTCGATGGGCTGTTCGCCGGACTCGATCTCGTCGCGCCCGGTGTTGTCCTGGTGAATCACTGGTGGCCGGATGACCAGATGCCCCCTGTTCTTGACGAGCACGTCCACATCTGCGGCGGCGTCGCGGTCAAGCCCTGAGGCGGCCACATCACGGCCCGACGGGTCGTGGTGCCCCGGTGACGCCCGGTGGGACGCCGCCGGGGCACTGCGCAGCCGCTACTTGATCGTGTAGCTGTACGGGAACGCGGCCACGTCGCTTCCCTCCGGGTAATTGCCGGACAGCTCGTTGTAGGTCACCACTCCTGAAATGAGTGAGGAGTCGGCGATGTAGAGCGTTCCGGAAACAGTGGTGCCCGGGCTTCCCGAAGGCGTGATCGTCACCGGGATCCGGGCGGACTGGCCCGGGTCGACCACGTACGGCGTGAAGCCGGCCGTGGCGTCGGTGCTGCCCAGCCACAGGTCGCCGGTGGGCGCGCTGACCGCAGGGTCAAAGGCGGCCGCGGTCGCCGTCATCGAGACGGTGGCGGTGACGTTCGCGGCTGCCTTGGTGCCGATCGGGCCGACCAGGAACGGCGTCACGGTCCAGTTGCCGGCCGAGATGTCCGGTGCCGAGTAGCTTCCCGTGGCGGTCTTGCCGGACGATGAGATCAGGTCCGGGTCGCCGAACGGGTAGGAGTAATCGAAGTACAGCGGGTCGGGAGACGAGACCGTCGCGCTGACCGAGGTCGTGTGCGAGGGGACGAGGAACGTCGGGATCACGCCCGTCACGTTCGGCAGCGTGAGCGTCGGCGTCGTCTGGGGGGCCAGGGTCACCGTGGCCTGGCTGCTGAGCCGGGCATCGACGAAGTACGCCTCCGGGGTGGTGCCGCCGTTGTGCACCGACACCCATGCGGTCGTGGGCTGCCCCGCGGCCAGCTGGATGCTGGGCGAATCGGGGAGCCGGCGGACCTGGGCGGCGACCGAGATGTCGTTGATGCTGATCGTGAACGGCTGGGTCACCGCGGTCCCCGACACCACGTTGTAGAAGTCCGCCACCAGCGTCCACAGCCCGGCGCTCGGGTTCAGCACGTGCAGCTGAGCGCCGACCTCGGGCGTGACCACGGGCGTTCCGGAAGCCGTCGTTCCGGACAGCCCGTTGGCGGCGGCGGAAGCCGCGTTGCCGGACGGATCGACCAGCTCGGCGAACAGAGTGTTGCTTGCGTTGCCGGTGTCAACGCTGATGTTCAGTGCCTTGAGCCCGGCCGGTATCTGGATTTGGTAGTACGCGGTCTGGCCGGTGTTGCTCTGACGGCCGTTGCCGCCGGTCAGCGTGCCGATGACGGTCGTCGACGGGTTCGGTGTCGGCACCAGCGAGCGCAGCGTGACGGGAACCGAAGTCACCGAGGTGAACGCCGGGGACGCCGCCGAGCTGTGCACCAGGATCGAGCCGGACTCGTCGCCGGCCTGCGACGGCGTGGATACCGTCAGCGTGACCGGGCCCGAGGCGCCGGGCGCGAGCCTCAGCGAGTTAGCCGACAGGCTGCCGAACGGCCGCCAGGTGGCTGTGCTCGCCTGGAACTGGGCCGGTACAGCCGCGCCGGATCCCGAGGTGGATATCAGCGCGGTCCACGTACCCGCCTGCGGATCGGCCACCTGGGCGTTGCCGTAGTTGCCCGTTCCTTGCGGGAGGTTGTACTCGGCGAGGTCGCCGCTGGGGGAGATGAGGCTCAGGTTCACCGGTCCGACCAGTGCGACCGAGGCGTTCAGCCTGGCCTGGCCCTTCGGCACCGTGAACCTGACCTCAGCGGTGTAGCCGCCGGCGTCGGTCAGCGTCAGCGACTTGGTGGAGACCGGGGTGTATGACGAGAGGGTCCGGCTGGACAGGCCCACCGTGACGGCCGAGGCCCCGTCGTTGGTCAGCGTCTCGGTGAAGTTCTCGGTGGTGCCGGGGTGGCCGACCGCGTTGAGCTGGGTGGAGCTGGCCAAGATGGCGTGCCCGGCGGGCTTGGTGCTGTGGTAGGAGCGGGCGGCCAGCACAGCCTGGTAGGCGTCGATCATGCCCGCGCCCTGCTGGTCGGCGGGGGCGTCGATGTTTTCCGCGGTGGACACGATGATCTGCTTGACCACGGCGGGCGACGGGGTGGCACCGCTGTGCGCTTCCCGGTAGGCCTGGATGACCAGTGCGGCGACCCCGGAGGTCAGCGGGGCGGCCTCGCTCGTCCCGCCGGACAGCTCGACCGACGCGGGCGCACCCGAGAAGTTGGTGCAGGCGGAGAACTTCGCCGGGTCGGGCGTGCACAGGGCCCAGTTCAGGTCGCCGGGCGCGACCACGTCCACGGTGCCGCCGGTCTGGTCGAAGCCGCCGCCGCTGAGCCCGCTGATGTTGTTGTTGAGCCAGCCCTTGACGCCGGGGGCGGTGATGCCGCCGATCCCGGTCTGGGCGTAGGCGCGGTAGGTGGTCGTCGCGCCGGCCGAGATGACGTTCGGGTCGGTGGCGGGCGAGCCGATCGTGTTGGTCGGCCCGGCGTCGCCAGTGGACACATCGACCGTCACGCCGGCCTTGACGGCCGCGTCGTCGCCCAGCCTGATCAGGTCAAGGCTCGCCGTGTCCGGGAAGGGGTTGTCGCCGAACGACTCGTTGAGGACGTTGACGTGGTCGACGCTGACGGCGTAGTCCATGGCCTCGAGGAACACGGAGTTGAAGGCCACGTTGGCGGAGCCGAACACGTTTAGCCCGACCAGGCTGGCGCCGGGCGCCACGCCGAGTATCCGGATGCGGCACGGCGCCGACAGGCCCGCGCCGTAGCTGGCCACGTTGTAGACCTCACGTCCTTGCGCCGCGATCGAACTGGAGTCGAGGAAGGCCTCGCCGCCGTTGGTCGGCGCGTTGGTGCCGGTCCCGCTGAAGTCCTGGTAATCGGCGAAGACGTGCTGCCCGTTGGCGCGGATGAAGTCGGGGTTATCCGGATTGACGCCGTCGGCGATCCAGCCCACCTTCACGCCCGCCCCTGTGTAGCCCAGCCCCTGGGCTGACGGCGTGGTGCCGGCTGCGTGTATCGCCTCGATCGCCTGCGGGTTCAGCTGGACCTTGCCGTCGGTCGCGCAGGCCCCGGGGAGCGGCGTCAGGCCGCCCGCCTTGCTGAGACGGGTGCCCGCCGGGGTAGCGACCGGGATCGGCAGGTCAGGGACCACCTCCTCCACGGCCGGGTTGGCGGCCAGGAGGCGCGCGGTATCCGGCGAAACGGTCGCGGCCACGGCGTTCACGAGCGAGATGCTCCGCACGTCGAGCGCGTGCGTCGCCGTCAAGTCCGACAGCACACCCCGCTGGACGCTCTTGACCGCGGCGGAGCGCAGCGCGGAACTCGAGGGCGTATCAGGCACGGCGCTGACCTGGTTCTTGAATACCACGATCACCTTGTCGGTGACCTCGCGCGGCAGCGCCTGGGCCTGCCCCGGTGAGAGGGTCACCTGGCCGCTCGCCGTGGCCTGTCCGGTCCGTGCCTGGGCTGTCGCGGCCGTCGTTCCCAAGGCCACCAGCAAAACGGGCGAAGCGATCGCCGCCGCCCGCAGCAAACGTGTATGCCTCATCTGGTGCCCTCTGCACATCAAACTTGTCTCCGCGCGCGTGCGCCGCGGCTCAATACTTCAATATCGGCTCACAGGTGTCTATTGGTCCTTCAGCCACGATTTGGTAGCGAATTGAACAAAACGCGCGAACGGCACTCATCAGGGACGGCGGGCCTGGAGCGGTCGTGCTCGCCGCGCCGCCTAGGCTCGGGTTTTACCGGTAAATTGCAGCGTGACGCTAGCATCTGACTATGAACTCCACCGTCGGGGGTCGCGCTACAGTGGCCGCGCCGTATCCGTTGCGTGAAGGCGGGCAGGCCCGATGGTGACGATGCGAGATGTCGCGGCGCGGGCGGGGGTCACGAAACAGACCGTCTCCAACGTACTGAACAACCCGGGGATCGTCGCGCCGGCCACCGTGGCCAAGGTTAACGCCGCGATCGCCGAGCTTGGGTACGTCCGCAACCTGACGGCCCGCGGGCTGGCCACGGGCAAGTCGATGATCATCGGGTTCATCGTGCCCACCGTCAGTAACCCGTTCTACTCCGAGGTCGTGGAGGAAGTCGAGGTCTGCCTCGAATCGAGGGGCTACAACCTGCTGCTCTGCACGACCAGGACTGATTCCGCGCGGGCGGCGCGTCACCTGACGACGCTGGCGGCCAGGTCCATCGACGGGCTGCTGGTCGCGGGTGACTCGCACGTGGGCGGGCAGTTGCCGCTTCTGGACAACGCGGCCTTCCCGTATGTCCTCTGCGCCTGGGAAACCGAAGCTCCGGCGAAGGTCCCGATGGTCACGATCGACTACGAGTGGGCCGGTTACCTAGCGGGTATCCATCTGCGTGACCTCGGGCATCGCCACGTCGCCGTGGTCGCTGACCTCCCAGCTCACGATGCCCGCGTCCGGGGCTTCCGCAAGGCGATGGCCGAAAGCGGTGTGCGCGTCTCTGATGACCTTATCTACAGCGCCGCCGGCGGTGCGGCCGCGGGGCAAGCGGCGCGGCGGGCCATGTCCGAGCATCCCGATCTGACAGCGATCATGGCGTCACACGATGTGCTCGCCCTCGGAATCCTGGAAGAGACCCGGATGCTCGGCCTGTCCGTACCCGCGGAACTGTCCCTTGTCGGCATCGATGACGTCATGGCGGATCGCCATTCCCATCCGCCGCTCACCTCGGTCGCTCTCCCGAAACGGGCGATGGCCAGGCGCGCCGTTGAGATGGTTCTCGATGGCGGTGGCAACGCCCGGCATGCCTCCACTGTGTTGCTCGTCCCGGAGCTGGTCGTACGGGCGAGCACCGGTGCTCCAGGCCCGGTCAAATCACTCACGGCAAGCTGATCCGGCGTGCTTCCGGGCTTCAGTCCGGGTGCTTCCGGCCATGTCGGCTATGATTTCCCAGCTCGGAGCCTATGTCACAGAGTTGCAACGTCCAGGCAGTAAACCGTTGACTCTGCCGTGAGCACTTGTTATGTTGCCTCTGATTTGACCGGTCAAATTACCTGGCGTGCCTAGGCCTGCGACCGCGAGGACCGCCGTACATCACGCTCACCCCCGCCTCCAACGAAGGAGCGTCGTTATGAGATCCAGATGGCTCACCACCGCAGCAGTGGCGGTTGTCGCGGGAACCGCGATCGCCACCGCCGGATGCTCGTCTAGCAGCACCGCTTCCTCCGCGACGTCCAGCGCACCGGTGACGATCAGTTACTGGGGCTGGGTCCCGGACATGCAGTCCGTTGTCGCGGCCTGGAACAAGGAACATCCGGACATCCACGTCGACTACACCGAGATCTCCTCGTCGGAGGCCACGACCAAGTTCCAGACCGCCGTTCAGGCGGGCAATGCTCCCTGTCTCGGGCAGGTCTCCTACGACAACGTGCTCAGCTACGTCGCCGATGGCCTTCTGCAGAACGTGACAAGCGCCGCCAAGCCGTACGAAGACGACTATCTCCCCTGGACCTGGAATCAGGTCAGCCCCGAGGGTGTCACGTACGGCCTTCCCCAGGACATCGGCCCGGTCGTCATGTATTACCGGACCGACCTCTTCAAGAAGTACGGCATCACCGTGCCGACGACGTGGGCGGAGTACGCCGCTGACGCGGTGAAGGTCCACAAGGAGGATCCGTCGGTCGTGCTCGGCACGCTGTCGCCCGATGACGCCGACATGTTCTCCGCTCTGGCCTGGCAGAACAAGGCCGTCTGGTGGACCGTGAAGGGCGACTCCTGGGACGTCTCGATCGACACCAGCGAGAGCCAGACCGTTGCCGCGTACTGGCAGAAGCTCATCGACGAGGGCGCGATCAAAATCGCCGACCGCTGGGAGCCCACGTTCTACGAGGACATGAACAACGGCAGCGTCATCTCCTACATCGGCGGGGCATGGAACGGCTCGCTCATCGATGAGAACGTGAAGAACGGCGCCGGGGACTGGCGGGTGGCTCAGATGCCGATGTGGAGCGCCTCGGATGCGGTGACCGCGAACAGCGGCGGGTCCTCGGTCGACGTGATGAAGGGCTGCAAGGACCCGGCGCAGGCGCTGGAGTTCACGAACTGGCTGGACACCTCGGAGCAGAGCATGTCGGTTCTGTCCAGTCCGACCGGAGGCGGGCTCTACCCCGCCTCGATCGCGGCCCAGAAGTACTCGGTGGTCAACAGTGACGTTCCGTTCTACGGCAACGAGAACATCTACCAGCAGTACAGCGAGTCGGCCGCGAATGTGAACACCAGCTGGAACTGGGGTCCCGTCCAGGCCCAGGTGTACACGACGATCGGCGACGAGATCGCCGCGGTCGCCAACAAGCAGACAACCTTGCCCGCCGCACTCGGCACCATCCAGAGTGGCGCCATCTCCGACGCGAAGGCAAAGGGCATCTCGGTGGAGGCTGGCTGACACCGATGGCACGGATAACCACTGAGGAGGGGGCGGTTCGCGCCGCCCCCTCCCGGTCACTGAAGATCAGGCAGCGCGGGGCGGTCTTCCTCTTCGTGGGCCCGTTCCTCGTGCTCTTCCTTTTCGTGTTCGTGGCGCCGATCATCTACTCGGCGGTCGAGAGTTTCTTCTCGCGACAGGTGTCGGGCCTTGGCCTGGGCGGATCGACGACCGTCTTCGTCGGCTTCGCCAACTTCGAGAAGGTACTGACCGACTCGACGTTCTGGCACGGCGCCGGACGGGTGTTCCTGTTCGGCGTGGTTCAGATACCGGTCATGCTGATCGTCGCCCTGGCGTTCGCGCTGCTGCTCGACTCGATCGCGGCGCGCGGGGTCGCCGCGTTCCGGCTGGCGTTCTTTCTCCCCTACGCGATACCAGGGTCCGTCGCCGCGTTGCTGTGGGCTTACCTCTACATCCCGCAGCTCAGCCCGTACAGCGCCCTGCTCGCGCATATCGGCTTGCATCCGCAGTTTCTTGGCCCGGACCTTGTCTTGTGGGCCATCGCCAACATCACGACCTGGACCTACACCGGCTACAACATGCTGATCATCTACGCCACGCTCAAAGCGATCAACCCTGACCTGTACGAGGCCGCCCGCATCGACGGAGCGAGCGAGTGGGCGATCGCGCTGAAGATCAAGGTCCCCCAGGTCAGGAACGCGCTGGTGCTGACCGGCGTGCTGTCGATCATCGGCACGCTCCAGCTGTTTACCGAGCCGACCATTCTGGAGAGCATCTCCACGGCCGTGAACAGCAATTTCACTCCAACGATGTACGCCTTCAACGCGGCCTTCACAAGCGACAACGCCGGCATCGCCTCGGCGGCGTCGATCATCATCGCGGCCATGGCCGGGTTGCTGTCGGTCATCTACTACCGCGTCGCGCAGCGCGAAGGGAGGCGTTATGTCGGTTAGCGGGCGACGGCAGCGGACCAGCACACCGTCGCAGGTGGTCACGATGGGCGTGCTCATCATCGCCACGCTCTACTTCCTGCTGCCGGTCTGGTGGCTGGTTGTGTCGGCGACCAAGTCGAACACCGCTTTGTTTGACTCGAACGGTTTCTGGTTTTCTGGGATGTCACTGCTGGACAACATCCGCGCTGTCTTCAGCTTCGACGGCGGCTCCTATGCGCGCTGGCTACTCAACAGTGCTATCTATTCCGGGGTCGGCGGCCTAGGGGCGACGCTCCTTGGCCTGGCGTGCGGGTATGGTCTGGCGAAGTTTGATTTCCGTGGTCGCGGCTTCGTATTCGGGCTGATAATGTCCGGGATCCTTATCCCGTCCGCGCTGCTGACCGTTCCGCTTTACCTGATGTTTTCCTCGCTCCATCTGGTAGGAACGTACTGGTCGGTGATAATTCCAAGCATCGTCAGCCCGTTCGCGGTCTACCTGGGGCGCGTCTATACCATCGCCTCCGTTCCCGACGAAGTCCTGGAGGCGGCTCGCATAGACGGGGCCGGGGAGATAAGAATTTTCTTCACGATCGTGCTGCGCATCATGTCCCCGGCAGTCGTGACGATCTTCCTCTTCGCATTCGTGTTCGTGTGGAACAACTTCTTCCTTGCTCTCGTGATGCTTTCGAACCAGAACCTCTATCCGGTGACCCTCGGCCTGTTCACCTGGTTCACGCAACGGGCGGAAACAACATATAACGTCGTCATCACCGGCTCTCTCATATCCATCATCCCCCTGGTCATCGCCTTCGCCTCCCTCGGCCGCTTCTGGCGTAACGGAATCGCTGCGGGGAGCGTCAAGGGTTAACCGCGCCCGGGAAGGCCGGTTTATCAGCACGAACATGAAAGGCTTCTTCATGCCGAAGACGGAGTCCCCGGACGATTTCAGCTATGTCGAGTCGTTCAGCCCCGGAGAAGGCCATAGCCCCGCTCGCGCGTGGTTCGCGAGCAGCGGGAACACGTTCCGGCTCGATGGGACGTGGAAATTCCGCTGTGCGTCGTCGCTCGCCGACTTGTCGCCGGGGTTCGAGGGCATCGACTTCGACGATTCGCATTTCGATGACATCACCGTGCCGTCTTCCTGGCAGATGGCGGGCATCCCGGGCGCACCCAAGTACAGCCCGCCCGCGTACACCAACCAGGTCTTCCCGTTTCCGATCAACCCGCCACACGTCCCGGACGATAACCCCTCCGGTGAGTACCGTTACCGTTTCACGCTGCCATCCGGCTGGGATCTGAGCTCGCCGAGCGTCCTGCGATTCGACGGAGTGGACTCCTGCTTCGTCCTCTTCGTCAACGGCGTCCTGGTTGGCCACAGCAAGGGCAGCCGGCTGGTCAGGGAATTCGATGTCACGGGCGTTCTGGTGGCGGGCGAGAATCTCATCGCGGTGCGCGTGCACCAGTGGTCGGCTGGCTCGTACCTCGAGGACCAGGACATGTGGTGGGTGTCCGGCATCTTCCGCGGCGTCACCCTGCTCAGCTTGCCGGAGGACGCGATCCGGGATTTCTTCGTGCACGCGGATTACGACAGCGGCACCGGGACCGGGACCCTGCGGGTTGAGACGGATCGTTCCGCGGTGCTATCGGTGCCGGAACTCGGACTGACCGGGGTGGAACCCGGCGCCGAGCACCGCCTGGCCGTCGAACCGTGGTCTGATGAGCATCCGCGTCTCTACCAAGCGATCCTGACCGCGGGTGGCGTGGACATAACTTTTCGCATTGGCTTCCGCCGGATCGAGGTCAGGGACGGGCAGATCAGGCTGAACGACCGGACGTTGCAGTTCCGTGGCGTGAACCGGCACGAATGGCATCCGGAGACTGGTCGTAGCCTCGACGAGGCCGCGATGAGAGCCGACGTCCTGCTCATGAAGCGGCACAACGTCAACGCGGTACGGACCAGTCATTACCCGCCAGACCCGTTGTTCCTCGATCTGTGCGATGAATACGGGCTGCTGGTGATCGACGAATGTGACCTGGAGACCCACGGATTCGTGTTCGCGGACTGGCGCAACAACCCCAGCGATGACGTGCGGTGGCGCCCGGCGTACCTGGACCGCATCCAGCGGACCGTCGAACGTGACAAGAACCATCCCAGCGTCATCATCTGGTCGCTGGGCAACGAGGCGGATACCGGCGGGAACCTGGAGATGATGGCCGGTTGGCTTCGGGCCCGCGATCCGCGGCGCCCGATCCACTACGAGGGTGACAGAGACGTCGCCTACACCGATATCTACAGCCTGATGTACGTCGCGTATGACCGCCTCGACGCACTCGGCCGCCATCAGGAACCGGTCACCGCGGACCCTGAGCACGACGAGCGACGCCGCGGCCTGCCGGTCATCTTGTGCGAGTACGGGCACGCCATGGGTAACGGCCCGGGCGGCCTCAGCGACTACCAGGAACTGTTCGACCGCCACCCCCGGCTGCAGGGCGGATTCATCTGGGAATGGATGGACCACGGGATCACCCAGACCACCCCAGCGGGCGACCGGTACTTCGCCTATGGCGGAGATTTTGGCGAGCCGGTCCACGACGCCAACTTCGTCATCGACGGCCTTGTCTTCTCGGATCGCACCCCGTCTCCTGGGCTCCTGGAGGCGAAGGCGGTGTTCGCCCCGATCCGGATCATGATCGATCCCGCCAGCCAGTGCATCACGGTCGAGAACCGGCACCACACCGTCAGCACCGAGGATCTCGCGTTCACCTGGAAGGTGGAAGACGGCGGGATCTTCGTCGCGGAGGAGGATCTAGAGCTTCGCCCGGTTACGGCGGGGGAGACCGCCAGCATCGGGTTCCCCCCGGCACTGATCGCCGCCGCGGCCTACCCCCCCAAGGACGAACGCTGGCTGACTATCAGCGCGGCACTGGCCGGGGACAGGTCATGGGCCCGGGCAGGCCATGAGATCGCCTTCGCGCAAGCGAAGATCGGTGAACCAGAAGGCGTCCAGGAGGACATCTCCGCCCTGGTTCCGGACCTGAAGGCCAGGACGCCTGGCGGACACCCGGGTCAGCTCGCGCTGGGATGCGCGGTCGTCGACCCGAGCACCGGCGAACTCCGCGGGCTAGGGCGGCTTCCCGTGCACGCCGCGGCCCTGGACTTCTGGCGCGCGCCGGTGGATAACGACGCCGTGGCGGCATTCGGTGATCCGGTCGCCGATGCCTGGCGTAAGGCGGGCCTCGACCGGCTGCAGCACCAGACCGTCGCTGTCCGCACGGGCGATGGCTGGCTGAGCACCGAGCTGAGGATCGCGCCGGCTGGCGAGGACTTCGGCCTGCTCGGCACGCTCACCTGGATCACTGACCCGCGGCAGGCCGGAACCAGCCTGCTCAACGTGCGGGTCCGTCCGGACGGCCGCTGGCCCTGCCCGCTGCCGAAGATCGGGCTGCGGGTGGTGCTTGAGGCCGACATCGGCTCCGTGAGCTGGTTCGGGCGGGGCCCAGGTGAGGCCTACCGCGACACCTACCGAGCGACCCGGGTCGGCCGCTTCGACGCGACGGTCGAGGCGTTGTCGACCCCGTATGTGCGGCCGCAGGAGAATGGCAACCGCCTGCATACCCGTAACCTGCAGCTTTTCGACTCCACCGGCCTCGCCATGAGCGTGACCGGACAGCCGCCCTTCGACTTCGCCGTCCGTCGCTGGTCACCGGAACTTCTCACCGCGGCCAGGCATACCTATGACCTCGTGCC
>JBEKHI010000021.1:0-49330 GCA_050012355.1 Streptosporangiaceae bacterium
ATGACGTACCACAGGCTGATATCCGTATGGTCGTCATCCCAGGTCCGGGTGACGGTCAAGAACGCGGGATGGTCGCGCAGCAGCTTGCCGTCGATGCCGAGCTCTTCGTTGGCCTCGCGCAGCGCGGTGGCCCGCGGGTGCTCCCCCGGGTCGACGTGTCCCCCGGGCGGGAGCCACAGTTTCGCGAGGACGTGGTCCACCAGGAACACGCTCCAGTCGGACGGATCCGCCAGCACGGCGTACGCGACCAGGTGCGGCGACGGGGTCCCGGGCTTGACCCGGCGGTAGATGTCGTCGGTGCGGTCCAGCCAGGCAAGGGCTTCGGCCTGGTGAGAGCGCTCGGTCTCGTCGAACGGCTCAATCGCCGCGACGATCTCTACCACCCGGCGAATGGCCACTCAATGATCTTAATTGGTTTGCAGCAACACGTTGCTAACCGTGAACATGGCACCGTGGTCCTGATTCGCGAGGTCGCCTCTGATGACTGGCAGCTGCTGCGGGACGTGCGGCTGACCGCGTTGCTGGAGGCACCGTCGGCCTTCGGCTCTAGCTATGAACGGGAGGCGGTCTTCTCCGAGACGGACTGGCGAGGGCGGATAGAAGCCCGCGGGGTGAGCTTTTTGGCATATCTCCCCGAAGTCAGCCCAGCCGGGCTGGCGGGTAGTTTCGGGGACCGGCCGGGCGTCGCCGAGCTCGTGTCGATGTGGGTGGCACCGGCCGCGAGAGGCCGCGGAACCGGTGAGGCGCTGGTCACCGCGGTCGTCAACTGGGCCAAGAACCACGATTACCGCGAAGTGCATCTTTGGGTGACCGAGAGCAATGTCCACGCCCGAGGGCTCTACGAGCGGTGCGGGTTTGTCCCGACCGGGGAGCGCCAGCCGCTGCCGTCGAACCCGTCGCTCCCGGAGATCGGCATGCGGCTACCAATCTGACACGCCGCCCGTCCCGTGCGCGGGATCTCACGCCGGAGCGCGGGACTTAGCTTGCCGTTTACCCTCTGACTGCTCACAATGTGTTACCGCGGGTGCTGGCGGCGAGGCCAGGTTACCTGCACCGCTGGCCGAGAGTACCGGATGGCAAGATAATGGTAACTAGCCGTCGCCACGCGACGGCTAGTTACCATTATCTTGCCGACGGGCCAGTCCGGGCGGCCGGGCGACACCGCAGTCTCGGGCAATATCAGGCAAATTGCCGGGCGGTCGTCGGGAGATTCCCGAAGGATAAAACGGCAAGCTTAGGGCGCGTCGGGTAGTTACCTCACTGGGGATTTCATGACCCGGACCGTGATGCGGCTGGGGCGGCGGCACCCCCGGTCACGCATGTCCCACCCGTCACGGGCGCGAAGTGAAGGCGGTCCCGCCGCCGCACGGGCGGGCACGCGCCGACACTCGGCCGACGCTCGGCGGACGGCACCGGGTGGCACACGCTAGGGTTAGTTAGCTGTTTAAGGGGCAGATGGGACACGATTTGACCGAAACCCTTGACGGCTTATTTTACCCGGTAGTAACTTACCACCAACGAGGCGGTGTGGGCACGCTCACACTGTGTAGTTTTGAATGAGGGACGTGCGAACGTTCCCGGTTTCACCGTCGAGGCCGCGAAACCCGGGGAAGGTCGAACTCCCGAGTACCCGAGGGGAGCGCAATGCCGGGCGCCAAAGAAGAGAGTACGTCGGCCCAGGGCCGAATGAAGTGGCGTCGATTTGCCATCGTCGCCGTACCAGCGCTTGCGGTCGCGGGGCTTCTCGTCGGACTCACCGCCGAGGGAGCGATCGCTTCCAGCATCTCCGTCTCTGGCCAGGAGTTCCTGATCACCGCCAGCACGTTCAGCGCGAACGGGTTCGAGCAGTTCGGCGGGTCGGTCACCAACGCCAACGGCGAGGAGCCGGTGATCATCACCGCGATGCACCAGGCAACCATCGACAACCTTTGCCAGAGCGTGTCCGTTGGTCCGGTGACGCTGCGGCTCACCGCGGGCAGCGGCAGCAATCCGGTGACCGCGGATAACTTGATTGTCGATGCCAGTTCACAGACCGGAAGCGTCGCGACCTTCCACAACATCACCATTGGCCAGGACGCCGGGACCCTTTCAGAAGACCCTGGGACCACCGGGACGTCGGGCGGGTTCGGACAGCAGGCGGACACGTTCACGATCACCAACCTCGTGCAGAACACCTGGCTGACCACGGCCGGTACCTTTACCCTGCCCGGCCTCTCGATCGGCTTCGGATCGAGCTGCTGACGATCATGACCACTGGCGATGACTCGGAGCCCAGCGTGGAAGCGATACCTAGCGACCGTGCAAGGCGTGACGCGCGGCAGCGGTTCGCCGACGGCCGGGCCGCCTTCCGAGCCTGGCGGCGGAGCCGCCCCTTTTGGGGCGGCTTGCTGCTGGTCATCGCGGGCCTCGAACTGGTCGCCCTCCCGCTGTCCGGCGTGCTCGTGCACGGCGCGCTCAAGCTCGTCATCTACATCGGCATCGGCGGCGTCTTCGGGGTCCTGATCGGCATCCTGCTGGTAGCGGCCGGGATCATGTGCTGGATCTCCCCCGGCCAGCGGGTCTTCTACGGGATCGCCGGGATCGTGCTCGGCGTGCTGTCCTTCCCGGCCTCCAACCTCGGTGGCTTCTTCCTCGGCATGCTGCTGGCAATCGTCGGCGGGTCGCTCGCGTTCGCCTGGACCCGCACCGAGCCGCAGGCCGCGCCGGTCCGGGCCGACGCGGAGGCCGAGGTCGAGACGACCGGGCTCGAGATCGTCACCGACGACAACGACGAGACATCAGACGAAATACCCGAGGACGAAGCGCCAGAGGAAGGGACACCGACCGAGGAGGCGACAACCGAGCGACAGCGCGGCACCGGCGGATCCCGCGGGCAGCGCGCGCTCGCGGTCGCCACCATGCCGGCGCTGCTCGTCGCCGGGTTCCTCGTCTCCCCCGCCCACCCCGCGCAGTCGAGTCAGCTGTGCATCCTGGGCATCTGCATCGGCCCGTCGCCGACCCCGAGTGCCAGCGCGAGCCCCAGTGCCAGCGCGAGCGCTAGCGACACACCCAATCCCACGACCGGCTCGTCGTCCTCGGCCAGCCCGCAGCCGGGCAGCAGCGGCAGTACCGGCAGTTCCACCAGCAAGGCCACCGCGTCGCCGAGTCCGACCAGCACCGCGGTCAAGCAGGCCAGCGCCGGGAGCGGCCTAGAGGCATCGGGCGCGACCTCGGTGCTGACCTCCGGCTCCGCGACCCTGACCGACTTCATCTTCCAGGGCATCGTGGACATGCCGGTTTCCGGTGGCGGCACCGAGAAGATGCTGAAGTTCACCGCGAGCTCGGCGGACCTGACCGACGGCGTGGAGCTGAGCGTCACCCAGGGCACCCTCACCACCGTGACCAGCAGCCCGACGCTGGACTTCACCGGCGACATGACGCTCTACGCGACCAAGCTCACCGGCACCCTCGCAGGCATACCGCTGACGTTCACGCCCACGACGATCGACGCGATCCTGCTGAAGTTCGTGAACCTGCTCACCGGGCTGGTCCCGATCACGATGACGAACGTGACCACGTACCAGCCGCTGACCAGCGCGGGCGCCCTCACGACCGGGGCACTGTCGCTAGGCTTCTAAGAACCCGGCGGCTCGAACTCGGCTCTGACGCCGAGCAGCCGGACCGGGTCGCGCCGGGTAAACGACTCCAGCGCCGCCAGAGCGGCATCTTCGAAGGAACCGGATAGCCGGGCTCCATGGGTCTCGGTCTCGAACGGCGCGTAGCGGACCTTCACCACGATGCGCACCACCCGGCGTTCCGACGAGGCGACCTCGGACGAAACCACACCAGCGAGCCGGGTGACTTCCGACATCACCTGCGCCCAGTCCGCGATGTTCTGCTGGAAGGTGACCTCGCGGCCGTGCGAGCGCGCCACGTAGGGCGTGTCGTCCACCTCGCTGTCGCCCCGTCCGCGGCCGAGCAGCACGAGCCATGGTCCCGTCATCGGCCCGAACGACGCGGCCAGCTCATCCGGGTCCGCCTCGGCCAGTTCGCGGACGGTCCGCACCCCGAGACCGGCCAGCTTGCGCGCGGTCTTAGTCCCGATACCCCACAGGGCGTCGGTCGGCAGGTCCCCGAGCACGGAGTACCAGGTGGCCGACGTCAGCCGGAACACCCCGGCGGGCTTGCCGAATCCGGTCGCGATCTTGGCCTGCAGCTTGTTTTCCCCGATGCCCACTGAGCAGTACAGGTCAGTCGCCGACAGCACGGCTTCCTGCAGCTCACGTGAGAACGCTTCCGGATCTTCCGAGGAGACCCCCAGGAAGGCCTCGTCCCAGCCGAGCACCTCCACGACCGCCCCGGAGGCACGCAAGACGTTCATGATCTCCTCGGAGACGTCGAGGTACACCGGAGCGTCCACCGGCAGGAACACGCAATCCGGGCATTTCTTGGCCGCCGTCCGCAGCGGCATGCCGGAGTGCACGCCGTACTCGCGAGCCTCGTAGGAGGCGGTTGACACCACGCCGCGCTTGGCCGGGTCGCCATCACCGCCCACCACCAGCGGCTTCCCGCGCAGTTCGGGACGCCGGAGCACCTCGACCGCCGCGATGAACTGGTCGAGGTCGACATGAAGGACCCATCGTGTCACGCTCACATCTATACCGTTGCGCATGAGCATTCATTCCTCGGCGCCCGTGGCTACGTCCGGCCGTGGGAGGCCGCCGCGCGGCGGCCAAGGCAGGTACTGGCAGTGTTTCGCGACCTGGTGAGCCCCGTACACGCTGGAGATCACCCGCGGGATCGTCGACGCGGCGGCCGCCTCGGAAGTGGACGTGGTGCTCGTTTTGCTGGTGAGTGCCGCACCAACCAGCGAAGAGTGCGGGTAGTGCAGCATCAACCAGAATCCGCACCCGCAGAGTGGCGATTATCCCGCGATCACACACACCATCAGAACCATTGGCAGCAGCCGCAACTGAGCCTACGAGCCCGGCAGCGCATCCGGGTTCTTCGCTAGTCGCGGAAGAGCGCGCTGTAGGCGTTCAGCGCCGGCTGGCCGCCCAGGTGGGCATACAAGACGGTCGAGTCCTTGCTGATCTCACCGTTACTCACCAGGTCGATAAGGCCCGCCATCGACTTGCCCTCGTAGACGGGGTCGAGGATCATCCCCTCCAGCCGGCCGGTGAGGCGGATCGCGTCGATGGTGGACTGGACAGGTATGCCGTAGTACTCACCGGCCCATCCCGCCAGGACGGTGATCTCGTCGTCACGTAGCTCGCGCCCGAGCCCGATGAGCTCGGCGGTCCCCCGCGCGATCTTGGCGACCTGCGCGCGGGTTTGCTCGATCGTGGCCGACGCGTCGATGCCGATCACCCGGCGGGGCCGGTCCTGGCCGGCGAATCCGGCGATCATGCCCGCGTGCGTGGACCCGGTGACGCTGCACACGATGATCGTGTCGAAGAAGACGCCGAGTTCACTCTCCTGCTGCTGGACTTCCAGTGCCCAGTTCGCGAAGCCGAGGCCGCCGAGCGGATGGTCCGACGCGCCCGCCGGGATCGGATAAGGGGTGCCGCCGCGGGCGCGGACGTCCTCGATCGCCTGTTCCCAGCTTGACTTGATACCGATGTCGAAACCAGCCTGGACGAGTTCGACATCCGCTCCCATGATGCGTGACAGCAGAATGTTCCCGACTCGGTCGTTCACCGAGTCCGGCCAGTCGACCCAGCTTTCCTGCACCAGCCGGGCCTTGAGACCGAGCTTGGCCGCGACGGCGGCCACCTGCCGGGTGTGGTTGGACTGCACCCCGCCGATGGTCACCAGGTGCGTCGCGCCCTTGTCCAGGGCATCGGGCACCAGGTACTCGAGCTTGCGGATCTTGTTCCCGCCGTAGGCCAGCCCGGAGTTGCAGTCTTCCCGCTTGGCCCAGATGGCGGCGCCGCCGAGATGCGCCGACAGTCGTTCGAGCGGGTGCACGGGCGACGGCCCGAACATGAGCGGATAGCGCGGGAAATCGCTGAGGGTCATGGTGCTCCTTCCTCCGCCGCGTCCAGCAGCGGAGCCAGGGTCTGCCAGTTTGTGCGGGTAGCCAGCGCCGCCTGCTCCGCGTCGCCGGCGGCGCACAACTGGATGATCTTGTCGTGCAGCGCCACCGAGCCGCGGCCAGGCAAGGACGAGAACCTCAGGCGTTCGACCCGCCGCAGGACCGGCGTCACCTGGTCGAGCACCGAGCGGATGACCGGGTTGGCCGAGGCCTCGACGGCCACCTCGTGGAACTGGTCGTCGGCGGCGAGCGCCGCCTCTGCGTCGCCCGCTCGCAGCGCCGCGGCAAAGCGGGCGTTGGCGTCCCGCATAGCAGTGAGCTCATCGGAGGACATGAGCGGGACGGCTTCGCGGACGGCCAGTTCATGCATGGCGGCGGCGACCGACTGCGCGGCGCGCGTCCGCCGGGTGCTCACCGGGCTGACAATGGTGAAGCGGCCTGGCTTGCTCTGCACCAGCCCGGCCTGCTCAAGCCGGGCCAGCGCCTCCCGGATAGGAGTCCGGCTGACCCCGAGCCAGGCGATGAGTTCCGGGTCGTTCAGCCGCTCCCCGGGGGCGAGCGTGCCATCCACGATCGCGTCCCTGATCTTTCGGTAGGCGGCATCGCGCAGCAAGGACTTGGCCACGACACCCTGACTTTCAGGAACCGGCATGCAAAATATTGCACATAGCATTCTGGATATTGTCAAGGTGCCCGGTCGACCACCGGGGTGCTCGGTAGGCTCGGATCTTATGACCAGCACCCCCCGCATCGCCATCGCGCCCTCGCCAACACCAAACGCCGAGGAGGCCGTCCGCCGGGGCGGAGGGGTGCCGGTGCCCGTCGGCGAGCCAGCGGACGGGCTGGTCTGGCTCGCTTCCGCCGACGCCGAGGGACTGCGGAAACCACTGGCCGAGACTCCGCAGATCCGGTGGGTGCAACTGCCCTCAGCAGGCGTCGAGCGGTTCGCCGCCGCGGGCCTGCTGCGCGACGGGCGGACCTGGACCTGCGCGAAGGGCGCGTACGCCAAGCCGGTGGCCGAGCACGCGCTCATGCTCGCGCTGGCCGGGCTCCGCTTGCTGCCGGTCCGGATCCGTGCGCGGTCATGGGGCTCTCCAGCCGGCGAGATGCTGTTCGACCAGCCCGTCGTGATCCTGGGCGGCGGCGGGATCGCGACCGAGCTGCTGGCTCTGCTCGCGCCGTTCAACGTGCCGGCGACCGTGGTCCGGCGGTCGCAAGCACCGATGCCCGGGGCATGCCGGGTGGTCGGCACCGAATCACTGCCCGACGTGCTCCCCGAAGCGCTCGTGGTGTTCGTCGCGCTCGCGCTCACGCCCGCCACCACCGGGATCATCGGAGCGCGCGAACTTGGGCTGATGAACTCGCGCGGGTGGCTGGTCAACGTGGCCCGCGGACCGCACGTGGTCACCGCCGACCTGGTGGCGGCGCTGGAGTCGAAGTCGATCGGCGGGGCCGCGCTGGACGTCACCGACCCCGAGCCGCTGCCGGACGGGCATCCATTGTGGTCAATGGACAACGCCATTATCACGCCGCACACCGCGGACACTCTCGAGATGATCAGGCCGTTGCTGGACGAGCGGATCGCTGCCAACGTGGCCGCGTTCGCGGCGGGCACGCCGCTGCAGGGCCTAGTCGATCCAGAGGCCGGATATTAAGGCCGCGCGCCGGTTACTCCTCGAGCGCGCTCGCGTCGGCCGGCACATCCACCGAATGCTGGCGCAGCGCCTCAAGCGGCACGATCTCCAGCGTCCGCTCATGCGTTGACGCCAGGACCACCGGCGACGCCACCCCGTCGTGATAGGCCCGCAGCCAGTTCGCCGCGGTCACGCACCAGCGGTCACCGGGCACCAGCCCGGGGAACCGGTACTGCGGCATCGGGGTGGACAGATCGTTGCCGATCTGACGCTGGTGCTCGAGGAACTCGGCGGTCACCACCGCGCAGATCGTATGGTTCCCGACGTCCTCCGGCCCGCTCGAGCAGCATCCGTCACGATAAAAACCGGTCAGCGGGTCAGTGCCGCATGGCTCCAGTTCGCCGCCTAGCACATTGCGCTCGCCCATCCATGAAGTATCCCGCACGACCCCCCGCTCCATGCAAGGCCAGGGGGTACGTGTTAGCGGAATCGATCTACGGGCTTCGGCGTTCTGGCCCTGTGGGGCGCGAGTCAGCCGAGTCCGTTGTCCCCACGATGAGGAGCAGTCATGAGTGTCCCGTTGTCGATTCTCGATTTGGCGCCGATCGCGCGTGGCCAGAGCGCTACTGACAGTTTCGCGAACAGCGTGGCGCTGGCCCAGCGGGCCGAGGAGCTGGGCTACCTGCGGGTCTGGTACGCCGAGCACCACAACATGGCCAGCATCGCCTCCTCTGCCACCAGTGTGGTGATCGCGCACGTCGGCGCGCAGACCCAGACGATCCGGCTCGGCGCGGGCGGAGTGATGCTGCCTAACCACGCGCCGCTGCTGATCGCGGAGCAGTTCGGGACCCTGGCCGCCATGTACCCAGGCCGGATCGATCTCGGCCTGGGCCGGGCACCAGGCTCGGATCAAAACACGATGTACGCGCTGCGCCGCGACCCGCGCTCGGCCGACACCTTCCCGCAGGACGTTATGGAGCTGCAGGGCTATCTCACCGGCAATAGCCGGGTTCCGGGGGTGGACGCGGTCCCCGGTAAGGGCTCGGACGTCCCGCTGTACATCCTCGGTTCGTCGTTGTTCGGGGCGAGCCTGGCCGCGGCGCTCGGCCTGCCCTATGCCTTCGCCTCCCACTTCGCGCCGGCCGCACTCGAAGACGCCCTCGCCGTCTACCGACGTGAGTTCCAGCCATCCGATCAGCTGGAACGGCCGTACGCGATCGCGGGAGTCAACGTGATCGCCGCCGACACAGAGCGCGCCGCCCGGGAGCAGCTCCAGGGAATCCGGCGAGTGCGGGCCATCAGCCTGTACGGGCGCGGGCGCCCTGGCCAGGACACGGAGAACCTGACCGACGATCAAGCCGACCAGTTGCTGGCGGCTGGCGTCGGCGCCCAGGTGGACCAGATGCTCACGTACTCCGCAGTCGGCACTCCGACCCAGGTAGGCGACTACCTCGGCGGCTTCATCCGCCGTACCGAGGCCGACGAGGTGATCGTCGCCCATCAGTCACCGACCATCGAGGGCCGGCTACGGTCGGTCACGCTGCTGGCCGAAGCCATGCAGACCGTCCCCGCCTGACCCAGGAAGCACAGGAGACCCAGCCGCCCCCGATACCGGCTGCCCCAGTAGGCCCGAGGACCGGTATCCGCCTCCCCCGACGGGCACAACCTCGTGACCTAAGTTACCCATGTGACTGATGGGGTCTTCTACAGCGCCGTCGATGGGCCATTGCTGGGGTTATAGGCCCAGCGGTGGGACATCCATGGGGTCGGCAGGGCGCCCGCAGGCCGGCCGGCGCGGGGGGGTGCCGGGCGGGTCAGGTTAGGGCGGTGGTCATTACTGCTAGGACGAAGGTGGCGATGGCGGCTAGGCCGTGGGCTACTGGGATGATGGCGGTTAGGTTGAGGCGGGAACTGGTGGATCCGGGGAATGGGTCGGTTAGGAACTGCTCGATCATCTCGTCGGTGAGGGTGAAGCCCGCGTCGGCAGGCGGCGGCGGGCGGCTGGCGGGGGCTGGCGGCGGTTCCTCCGAGACGGAGACACCCGTATAGGGCGTCCACAAAGTGACCGTGCAGATGCCGAGGGCGATGACGGCGGTCAGGATGGCGACGGCCGTCCAGCACAGCGCGCGGGCACCTGAGAACGTGTAGCCGATCCACACGGCGAGGCCGGTGAGCGCCAAGCCCATGTGACCGAAGATCAGTTGCGGTGGCAGCCCTCCGGCGCGAGCGCGTTCCCGCCGCAGTCCCCCGCTGGCCAGCCAGGACCGCAGCATGAAGCCACCCAGGCTCGCGGTCAGCGCCCAGCAGACGAGCGTCGCGATGCGCATGGACCATCATAGGCGTGCGTTTGGTAGTCCAGCATTACCTATGTCACACTGGACTAGTGTCTTACGTCGAGATCTTGGTTCTGCGACATCTGAGCGCCCGCCCGGCCCACGGATATGAGCTGCGCAAACGGGTCGAGCAGACCGCGGGGGTGACGCTGCACAACAACTCGCTGTACCCGGCTCTCAAGCGGTTCGAAGAGGCGGGCGCGGTCAGCAGGACGTCCGAGCCGTCAGAGAACGGCCGCCCGCCCCGGCAGGTCTACGCGCTCACCCCGGTCGGTCGCGAGCTGCTGCACGACATGCTCGCCGACCTGCCGCCGGACGCCGCCCGCGACGACAATGAGTTCCTTGCCCGGGTCGGCCAGTTCTCGCTGCTGTCCGCACCGGAACGACTCGCCGTACTCGATGCTCGCGAACTGGCCCAGAACGCCGCACTCCAGCACTTCCGGAACATGCACTCGCTCGCCGGGGACGAGCCCTGGGGGCAGGTCGCCACCGCGGAACTGATCCGGCGCACCGAGGCGGAGCTCGCTTGGATCGCCGAGCTCAGGGAAAAGGCGTGACGGCGACCGCGACCAGGCCCGCCCGAGCCGGGATCGTTACCCAGTACGGCATGCTGGCCGGGCCACTGCTGTCCATGATGGATTCCTCGATCGTCAACGTGGCGGTCGTGCCGATCTCCCGCGGCCTGCACACGAGCCTGTCCACCGCGCAGTGGACGGTCAGCGGGTACATGCTGGCGCTCGGTACCGGGCTGGCGGGTACGGCGTGGCTGGCGCGGCGTTTTGGCACCATTCCGGTGTACCGGGCCAGCCTGATCGCGTTCACGGTGGCCTCGGCCGCCTGCGCGTTCGCACCGGACGCCGACGGCCTGGTCGCCGCCCGGATCCTGCAGGGCCTGGTCGCGGCGCCGCTGGTACCGCTGGCCATGTCGATGCTGCTCGGCGAGGGCGGCAAGGCGAAATCCATCCCCGCCATCGCCGGGATCCTGCTGTTCGCCGGACCAGCGCTCGGGCCCGCGGTCGGCGGCGCGCTCATCGGGGCCGCCGGATGGCGAACGATCTTCGCGGTGAACCTGCCGCTCGGGGCGCTGGCCGCCGTCGCGGCGTGGCGGCTTCCCGACGGGGATGGAGTGCGTCGTTATGGTGAAAAATTTGATGTTACGGGGCTGGTGATGCTGGCAGGCGGGCTGGGGGTGCTGCTGTACGGGGTTACGGAGCATGCTTGGCTGGTCGCGGTGGCGGGGGCGGCGCTGCTGGCTGGGTACGGCTGGCACGCGGCGCGGACGTCCAGCCCGGCGCTCGATCTTTCGCTGGCTCGGCGGCCGGTGGCGGCGCTGTCCATGGGATTGTGCGCGATGGCGTCGGTGGTGACCTGGGCGGCGGTGTTCCTGCTGCCGGTGTTCGCTCAGCAGGTCCAGGGGCACAGCGCGCTGGCGGCGGGGGTCGCGATGGCGCCGCAGGGCATCGTGACCGGGCTGTCGACCGCGCTGTTGCGAAATGTGAAGCTTCCCGTGCGACTGACGGTGGTCTGCGGGTTCGCGGTGCTCGCGGCGGCGTCGCTTGGCATCCTTGCGATCGGGGTGCGGACGCCGTTGTGGGTGATCGCGGTGATTCTCGCGGTGCGCTCGGTATCGATCGGGGCCGTCGTCAACCCGTTGCTGACCGCGTTGACCGACCGGGTCGACCCCGGGCGGATGGCCGACGCGTCCACGCTGTTCAACGTGGCTCAGCGGATCGCCGGCTCGTTCGGGATCGGGCTGCTCGCCGCGCTCTACACGGACCTGGCTTTGTCCTCAGGACCGGTACGCGCGTTGCACGTCACCGGGCTGGTGATCGCCGGGATCGCGGCCTGCGGCGGGCTGGCGGCCGGGTTCCTGCCCGGTCATTCCACGGCGCGAGCGACGAGCGCGTAATAGTAGCAATCGCTCGGCCGGTCCATCTGCGGGTCATCGGGCCCTGGACGCCATTCCGGTGTCCAGACCAGGCCGGGCTCGATCAGTTCCATCCCGTCGACCAGCGACCGCACGTGCTCACGGGTACGCACGTGCATCGTGGTGGTCGCCTGCCGGTAAACATTCGCCGCGTCCTGGACGTTCGGCGCGGCATCAGCGGTGCCGTGGGTGAGCGCGACATAGCTACCCGCGGGGAATGGGGCCAGCAGCCGCCGGATAATCGCGCCCGGATCGTCATCATCGCGCAGGAAATGCAGCATTGAGACGAACATGAGCCCGACCGGCTGATCGAAATCGATCAGCTCGTGCAATTCCTTATCGTCGAGAATCGCCTCGGGCTCACGCATGTCGCGGGCGATGATGACGACGTTATCCACGGCGTCGAGCATGTCCCTGGCGTGCGCGAGCACCACCGGGTCGTGATCGACGTACACCACGCGAGACGCGGGATTAGCGGCGTGCGCGACTTCGTGGACGTTCGCCTGGGTGGGCAGGCCGGGACCGATATCGATCAGTTGCGTCACACCGGCCTCGGCCACCAGGTAACGCACCGAACGGCGCACGAAAGCCCGGTTGACCTGTGCGGCAACCCGAATGCCCGGCAAGATGTCCGCTATCACGTCACCGGCTTTGCGGTCGGCCGGGTAATTGTCCTTCCCGCCGAGAAAATAGTCGTAGATGCGGGCCGAGCTTGGCACGTCAGGCCGAAATGACGTTTCCCAGTCGCTTTCCTGCACCATCTGACCATCATCTCGCCGTCCGCTAGCACTACGCAACCGATTGCGCGGTGCCAGTCCCTCGAGGTTAACGGCAGATTCAGGAGAGGCTAGGCAAGCTGTACGTCGTGTTCTGACGTCGCCGGGCGTGGTGCCCGCCGGCGCTGCCGCAGGTAGGCCGCCAGCAGGGTCACGATGGCACCCCCGACGATCCACGCGCAGATCACGATCAGGTGGCCCAGGATGCCGTTGCCATTGAAGTAGGTGAGGCGGCGGACAGAGTCGGTGCCCGCGCCGTTTGGCAGCCAGTAGGCGATCGTCCGCCAGAACGTCGGGAGCATCGGCCACTGGTACGCGCCGGTGGCGCTCGGGTTGCCCAGGATGACGAATACCAGCACGGTCGCCCCGATCCCGATGTAGCCGAACAGGATCTGGAACGCCATCGTGACCGTCGCGGCGGACGCGACCAGCAGCGCCCCCAGCCACCAGAGCGCGACGAAATGACCGGTCATCGCGCCGAGAAGCTGGTCAACGACGAGCGCGCCGCCGAGCCCGCTGACGATCGAATACGGGATCACCGCCCCCAGCCGCCAGCGGGCGCGGCGGAGTGTCGCGGGACGCGAGCCCTTCGCCACGCCGAGCAGCGAGGCGACCAGGTAACCACCGATCATCCAGCCGATGACCAGGTAAAACCCGGTTAGCCCGTGGTAATCGCCGCCTTGCAGCGGCACGATGTCGGTGACGGTGAGCTCGCGGTGCTCGGCCGCTTCCACCTCGGTGAAGACCTGGGTCGCGGCGGTGACCGCCGAGGTGCCCAGCGCGCTCGCGGTGAGCAGCGTGTCGCGGGTGCCGTCGACGTTGACGACGAGCGCGGCGTAGTCGGTGCCGTCGCGCAGCCGCTGCCGGGCCTGCGCCTCGGTGCTCACGGCGGTTGCCTGGAGCGGCTCGTTCGCGAGCCCGTTGAGGCGGCTGGCCGTCGCTGACGCTCCGGGTCCGGTGACCGCGACCGCGATCCGGTGCGGGCTCGGGTTGTGGAACGCGGCGGCATAGGACCAGATGAAGGCAAGCTGGAGAAGGAGCACGCCGATGACGAGCAGCACCGTGCGCGGCTCCACCGCGTCACGGAAATCGGCCCAGTAGCCAACTGGCTGCTCTATTTTCTCGTGCTTCCCACGGAATTCTTCCTGACTCATCTGTCCCCCCGTTCCCGGTCATTTACCCGACTCGCGCCTGGAGTAACTTGGGCGGGTGACCATACACGACATTCCGGTGAAGACCCTGGCTGGGGATGACTCCTCGCTCGGTGCCCTCTCAGGCCAGACCCTGCTAGTGGTAAACGTGGCATCCAAATGCGGGCTCACCCCGCAGTACACCGCTTTGGAGAAGCTGCACGATTCATACGCTGGGCGCGGGTTCTCCGTCGTCGGGTTCCCGTGCAACCAGTTCGGCGGCCAGGAGCCGGGGACCGCGTCCGAAATCGCCGAGTTCTGTTCGGCAACGTACGGCGTCACGTTCCCGATGTTCGAGAAGATCGAGGTCAACGGGCCCGGACGGCACCCGGTGTACCAGGAGCTGACCGCCGTGGCTGATGCCGATGGCGAGGCCGGCGACGTGCAGTGGAATTTCGAGAAGTTCCTGATCGGCCCGGACGGCTCGGTGGTCGCGCGGTTCCGCCCGCGCACGACGCCTGACGACCCGGCGGTCGTGGCCGCCATCGAGGAGAACCTGCCGGCGTAATTCTTTTGCTGGTGGGTGCTGCATTGCCCAGCCAAGAGTCGCAGTAGTGCAGCACTCACCAGGGAAAACTGGCGGCTCCTGCCGCTCGCCAGATTGGTACATATACGGAGCAAAGCGGCGTATTCCAGAATCATGTGCGATCAACACGGCGAAGCGTATGGTGGCAAATGTGACCGAGACTCTGACCGAGACTGATCTCGAAACTCACCGTCGCGAGCTGACCGGTTACTGCTACCGGATGCTTGGCTCGGCGTTCGAGGCGGACGACGCCGTCCAGGAGACGTTCCTGCGCGCCTGGCGCGCGGCCGACTCATTCGAGGGCCGGGCCAGTGTCCGGTCCTGGCTGTACCGGATCGCCACCAACATCTGCCTGGACATGCTGCGCAGCCGCCAGCGCCGCGCGCTGCCGATGGATCTCGGCCCCGCTTCCCCGCCGAAGGAGTCGCTGCTCGGCGGTTTCCTCCCCGAGGAAATGTGGGTGACCCCCATTCCGGACGCCAGCGTGCTGCCGGAACACGGCGACCCGGCGGAGATCGCGGTCGCCCGGGACAGCATCCGCCTCGCGTTCGTGACCGCGCTGCAGCATCTGCCGCCGAAGCAGCGGGCCGCCCTGATCTTGTGCGAGGTGCTGCGCTGGCCCGCCACCGACGCCGCGAGCATGCTGGAGACCTCGGTCGCGTCGGTGAACTCGGCGCTGCAGCGCGCTCGCGCGACGCTGGCCGCTCTGCCGTCGGAGTCCCGGCCCGCCGAGGTCGACAGCGGGCAGCAGGAACTGCTCGCCCGGTACGTGGACGCGTTCCAGCGTTACGACATGGACGCGCTGGTCAAGCTGATGCACGAGGACGCGGTCATGACCATGCCGCCGTTCGGCATCTGGATCCGCGGCGCGCAGGACATCGTCTCCTGGTTCCAGGAGCCGACGCCCAGCCTGTGCGCCAACTCGCTGCTGGTGCCCGTCCAGGCCAACGGCGTCCTGGCCTGGGGCCAGTACAAGCCCGACCCAGCCGGCGGCCGGTCACCGTGGGGACTGCAGGTGCACGAGGCGTCGAACGGTAAATTCAGCCGGCTCACCTTCTTCATCAACTCGCCGACTGTCTTCCCGTTGTTCGGCTTGCCTCTGCACCTGGATTAGCCGCTCGCTACTGCTGGAATAAACGGTCCCATGAAAGCTGTCGCGATTCGGGGCTTCGATGGACCACCGGAAATAACCAATATTTCAGTACCAGTACCGCAGCAGGACGAGATCCTTATCCAGGTCGAGGCCTCCTCGGTGAACGGGTTTGACCTGGTCGTCGCCTCCGGGCAGGCCCAGTCGATGATGGAGTACCGGTTCCCGGTCGTGCTCGGCCGGGATTTCGCCGGGACGGTCGTCGCGAGTGAGCACGGCGAGTTCATGGTCGGCGACCGGGTATTCGGCATGATCACCGCGGACTACCTGCGCGATGGCGGTTTCGCCGAGTATGTCGCGGTGAGCGGATCCTTCGGCGTAACCCGGATACCGGACGATATGCCCATACCGGCGGCCGGGGCCCTCGCGCTCGCCGGGACGACGGCCTTGGACTGCGTGTCCGCGATCGCTCCGCTGCCGCGGCACACCGTGCTGGTCTCCGGCGCGACCGGTGGCGTCGGCGCGCTCGCTACCCAGCTCATCACCGCCCGCGGCGCGACCGTGATCGCGACAGCCCGCCCCGTCGCGGAGGAAGAATTCGTCCGCGCCATGGGCGCCACCGACGTCGTCGATTACACCGGCGACATCGCGCTAAGCGGGGTCGACTCGGTGATCCATCTGGCTGGCGACCCGTCCGCGCTTGGCGACCTGGTGAAGCGTAACGGCAGCTTCGCGTCAACCCGCGGGGTCAGCAGTATCGGCCGAAGCGACGTCACTGTCACCACGATCTCCGCTACCCCCACCCGGGACATGCTAGACCAGCTGGCCGAGGCGGTAACCGAGTCCAGCCTGCTAGTTCCGATCACGCGTACGTACCCGCTGGACGAAGCACTCAAGGCGCTGGAGGACTTCGCGGGCGGCTCGCTCGGCAAGCTCGCTATCAGCGTTGGGGTTTAAAGAACTGGGACGACTCGCGGCGCCACAGGTAGAAGACCGCGCCGAGCCCGATCAGCCAGACAAGCAGCGGGTAAATCTTGACGGTGGCCGCGTCCGGCCTGACCAGGTTCAGCAGGAACGAAATCGTATCGATCCCGAAGAACACCGTGCCCGTGATCCGCGCCCCGTTGCTCCCCCGCGAGCAAGCCCGCGCAATTATCAGCCAGATCGCGATTCCGATCAGGCCGGTCACGATGGCGAAGACAAAGGCAACATGCGTGGCGCTGGTCACCTGCGTGGGTGTCAGGTTCGGGTCGGCTTTGTGGATCGCGCTCTTCGAGACGCCCATAGTCAGCCCGATAATCAGGCCGATCAGGCTGGCGACCGCGCCCGCGTACATCAATCGGACGGCATTTGTCACCGATTGCGGCACCGGCGGTCGCTCCGTCGATACCGAACTGTCGCCGCCACGATACGGCTGATACATGGTTCCCCCAGGGGCTTTTGGGCATTAGGGTACGCGCAGACCGGCCTATTGGCCAGTGCCGTTCAACCGCGCTGAAGCATCCTCTTGGGCGAGTCGCCGTAGCGCGATGAGCATCCTCTCATACAAGACAATGCCGATGACGGCGGACTCAGCCAACACAAGGCGGTCGGTCGCGGCGCAATCGGCCGACGCGACCCCCGCCACCTCTCGTCCGTCAGCTCGTGAGCCAGTCCAGCGCCCCGCTCAGATGCCGGACGAACGCGGGCTCGCTGAACGCCGCTATCGGATGCCCGAGCGCGGTATAGAAGCACCGGCCACCGCCGTAGCTATGACACCACGCGATCGGGTGGTCCGCGCCCATCGTCCCGCCCTGGTAGCTCGCTTCGTCCACGCTGAGCAGCACCCGCACCCGCGGCCGGGGGTTCGCGCGGAACTCATACCATTCATCGGTCCACCGCCAGGTCGCGCCGAGATGGGCAGTCGCGGGGTGCTCGCCGTCCTCGACGGTGACGGTCGCGGTCTGGATTTCAGGATGGCGATCAAAACGAGCGCCGGCGATTCCCTCGAACCAGTCCCACTCGTACTCGGTGGTGGAGGCCCCGTGGATCCCCAGCCACGAGCCGCCGCGTGACATGTAGTCCCGGAACGCATCGCGTTGCGCGTCGTCCAGCACGGTGCCGCTGGTGGAAAGGAAGACGACAGCCGCGTACTTTGCTAGATCATCAGGAAGCTCCTCGGCGGCGTCCGCGTCGTAGCCGTCAAGACCGCGCAACGCCGCGATCCCGGCCGGGATGGAATCGTGCCGGTATCCGGTGGTCCGGGTGTAGATCAGGATCTTCATGACAGGATGCCGCCCAGGTATTCGGCGTGCCGGTCCACGATCGTGGCGAGCGTCTCGTCGCCCGGGGCGTCCCACACGTCTTGGTTGAAGATCTCCACCTCGACGGGTCCCCGGTAGCCGGTGGCGGCGACCGCACGGGCAAGCGCCGGGATGTCCGCGACGCCGTCACCGACGTGCCCGCGGCCGAGCAGCGCGTCCGCGGGGATCGGCACCAGGAAGTCGCACACCTGGAAGATGTGGATCCGGTCCCCGGCGCGCTCGATCTGCGCGTAGACCTGCGGGTCCCACCAGATGTGATACGTGTCGACGCAGACACCGACGTTCGGCGCGCCGATCTGGTCGCACATGTCGAGCGCCTGCGCCAGCGTGGACACCACCGCCCGGTCCGCGCAGAACATCGGATGCAGCGGCTCGATGGAGATCTTCACCTTGCTGGCCTGCGCGTAGGACGCGAGCTCGGCCACTCCGCTGGTGACCGCGGACCGCGCGGCCGACAGGTCCTTCGAGCCGACGGGCAGCCCGCCGACGACGAGCACCAGCGTCCTGGCGCCAAGCGCGGCGGCCTCGTCGACCGCGCGGCGGTTGTCGTCGCCGCTAGCGGCCGAGGTGAAGAATCCGCCGCGGCACAGGCTGGTCACCGTGAGCCCACTGTCCGATATGAGCGTGGCCGCCGCGTCGAGCCCGGTCTCAGCGAGCTTGTCGCGCCACACCCCGATGCCGCCGATGCCGTGCCGCACGCATCCGTCGATGGCCTCGGGCAGGCTCCAGCGTTTGGTGGTCCACTGGTTAAGCGAGAGCATCGAATCTCTCCTTGGCCAGTTCTGGGTCGGGGAACAGACCGGTCTCAGCGGCCATCTGGTACAGCGCGTTCAGGTGCGCGCGGTCCCTGGCGGTCTGGTAGCCGCCGACCATCACGAACCGGTCTTGGTATCCGGCCAGCCAGGCAAGGAACGTCACGCCGGTCTTGTAGTACTGGGTCGGAGCCTCGAAGATCTTCCTGGCCAGCGGGACGAGCGGGTCAAGCGTCGCGCGGAACCCCTCGGTGTCGCCCGCGTCGAGCTTCTTCAGCGCCTGGGCGGCCGGGCCGGCCAGCGGGTCGAACACGCCGAGCAGCGCGTCGCTGCCGCTCTCGATCAACTCGGGGAAGTTGAAATCGTCGCCGGTGTAACACCGGACGCCAGCCGGCAGCTCGCGGCGGATCGCCACCTCGCGTTCGGCCGCCAGCAGTGACACCTTGACCCCGTCGATCTTGTCCCGGTGCTCGGCGACGATCGCCAGGAAATGCCTGGTCGCCTCGTCGAGGTCTGTAGTTCCCCAGTAGCCGGCCAGCGCCGGGTCGAACATGTCGCCCAGCCAGTGCAGCACCACCGGGCGGCTGACCTGGCGGAGCAGGGTCCCGTAGACCTCGGCGTAGTCGGCTGGCCCGGCCGCCGCGGCGGCGAGCTGGCGGCTGCCCATCAGCACGGGGAGCACACCGGCGTGTTCGGCGACCTCGAGCTGCTCGGCGTACGCGGCGATGATGTCCTTTAGCGCTGACGGCCCGGCCGGGAGCTGGTCGGTGGCCGCGCCACAGGCGATCCGCCCCCCGACTGCCTTCGCCGCCGCGCCGGAGCGCTGGATCAGCTCGCGCGCCGTTGCCCAGTTAAGCCCCATCCCGCGTTGCGCGGTGTCCATCGCGTCCGCGACCCCGAGCCCCAGCTCCCACAACCGGTGCCGGAACCGCAGCGTAGCGTCCCAGTCCACGGCGCTCTCACTGGCCGCGACAACATGCGCCGCCGCGTAAAACACCCGCGCCTGCCCGGTCGCCTGCCCGGTCGATGTGACATCGACCGGCATAGAGCCCGGTCGATGTGACATCGACGGGTCCGCCTGCTCGGTCACAGCGACAGCTCGGGTACGTCTAGGCGGCGGCCCTCGGCGGCGGAGCGCATGCCGATCTCGGCTAGGTGGACGCCGCGGGCGCCGGCGAACAGGTCGTGCGGGAAGGGGGTGCCGGCGACCACGTGGGACAGGAACAGCTCCCACTGCGCGCGGAACCCGTTGCCGAACACCCCGTTGTCGGGAACCGGCTGCCACTGGGAGAGAAAGTCCAGCTCGTTCGGCACATCGGGGTTCCAGATGGGACGCGGGGCCGCGGCGCGGTGCTGGACGACGCAGTCTCGCAGCCCCGCGACCGCGCTGCCCTCGGTGCCGTCGACCTGGAACTCGACGAGTTCGCCGCGATGCACCCGCACCGCCCACGAGGAGTTCATCTGCACGATGACTCCCCCGTCGAGGCCGAACACGGCGTACGCGGCGTCGTCGGCGGTCGCCTCATAGGGCTCGCCGAGTTCGTCAACCCGGCGCGGGATGTGCGTGACCGACTGCGCGTACACGGTGCGCACCGGGCCGAACAGGTTCTCCATCACGTACTGCCAGTGCGGGAACATGTCCAGGACAATGCCCCCGCCTTCGGCGGCCTTGTAGTTCCACGACGGGCGCTGCGCCGACTGCCAGTCGCCCTCCTGCACCCAGTAGCCGAACTCACCGCGGACCGACAGGATCCGGCCGAAGAAACCGCCGTCGATGATACGTTTCAGCTTGAGCAGCCCAGGCAGGAACAGCTTGTCCTGGACGACGCCGTTCTTGACCCCGGCGTCACGGGCGAGCCTGGCCAGGCGCAGCGCCTCCTGCGTGCTGGGCGCGCTCGGCTTCTCGATGTAGACGTGCTTGCCCGCCTCGATCGCCCGCTCAACGGCGGGGACGCGCAGTCCGGTGAGCTGGGCATCGAAGTAGATGTCGGCGCCGTCAAGCGCCTCGTCGAGCTCGGTCGTGTAGCGGTCGAGGCCGTGCCGCTCGGCGATGACCTTGAGCTTGTCGTGATTGCGGCCGACGAGGACCGGCTCCGGCCAGATGACGGTGCCGTCGGGCAGCGTGTACCCGCCCTCGGTCCTGATCGCGAGGATGGACCGGACCAAGTGCTGGTTGTAGCCCATCCGGCCGGTCACGCCGTTCAGCGCGATCGTAAGGGTGGTGCGCGGCATCGTCCTCCTTCTGCCAGTTACGTCCTAGCCAAGCTTGCCCCACCGAAGCCCCCGACGCTACAGCGTCCCGTTCGGCATCTTCTCCCGGGTTAATGCACCTAGCGCGCCCAGAATGGACCGTTATGCGGGGGCATCTGGGTACACGAACCCGGGAGAAGATGCGCGGCCGCCGCCCCGCAGCCACCGCCCCGCGCAGCGCCCCCATGGCGGCGGACGGCTGCGGCACCGACCAGCAAAAGTCGCTGCTAGCCCATGGTCTTCTGGCCGTCCAGGGACTCGCGGATGATGTCCGCGTGGCCCGCGTGCTGGGCGGTTTCGGCGATGATGTGCAGCAGCGCCCGGCGGGCGGTCCAGCTCCCGTCGAGGAACCAGGGCGCCTTGGGGAGCGGCCATGCGTCGTTTAGCGAAGGAATTGTCTTCACGAGTTCGTCGGTGCGGCGTCCGACCTGGTCGTAGGCGGCGAGTGCGCCGGCCAGCGTCTCGTCTGGCAGCAGCCGGAACCCCGCGGCCCGCGCCTCCCAGTCCACCGAATCGAAGTCGGACATCGCCGACTTGCCCTCGACCATGAAGTTCGCCCAGCCGCGCTCGACCGAGGTGACGTGCTTGATCAGCCCGCCGAGGCACAGTTCGCTGGCGGTGGTGCGCTGCCGCGCTTGGTCGTCGGTCAGGTCGCGGGTGGTGAAGCGGAGGAAGCCCCGGTGCTTGTCCAGCATCGCTAGCAGGTCCACGCGTTCAATGTCCATGACCCCAGGTTAAATACCTTAGCGGTCAGTTTCTGACCCCAATGGCGGGCAGAATTACCGACATGGCGAACACGTCCTCCCGAATGCTCCGGTTGCTGTCCCTGCTGCAGACGCACCGGTACTGGCCGGGGTCTGAGCTGGCGGAGCGGCTCGAGGTGTCGCCGCGCACCCTGCGGCGGGACGTGGACCGGCTACGTGAGCTGGGGTATCCGGTCCAGGCACAACGCGGTGTCGAGGGCGGGTACCAGCTCGCCGCTGGTGCCGTGCTGCCGCCGCTGCTGCTTGACGACGAGGAGGCCGTCGCCATCGCGGTCGGCCTGCGGACCGCCGCCAACGGCATGATCGAGGGCATCTCAGAATCGTCGGTGCGGGCGCTGGCCAAGGTCACGCAGGTGATGCCGTCCCGGTTGCGCCGCCGGGTGGAGGCGCTGACCGCGATGACGGTGACCAGCACCTGGACTCGGCCCGCGATGACCGGTGCGGCCTCGGAGACCCTCACCGGCCTGGCGCTCGCCTGCCGGGACACGGAGCGGGTCCGGTTCTCTTACACGGCGGCCAGCGGCGAAGAGTCACGGCGGCACGTCGAGCCGCACCGCCTGGTGTCGCTTGGCCGCCGCTGGTACCTGGTCGGCTACGACATCGACCGCGGCGACTGGCGCAGCTTCCGGGTGGACCGGATCGCGGACGTGCCCCGCGGAACGGGCGCGCGCTTCCGGGCAAGGGAGCTGCCCGGCGGGCAGGACGCGGCGGCGTTCGTCCAGGCGGGCATCCGTGAACGGCCCAAGGTGTACGAGGCCGAGGTCATCTTCGAGGCCCCGGCGGAGACGGTCCGGCAGCGGATCGGGCAGTGGGGCACCATCGAGGACCTCGGTCACCACCGGTGCCTGGCCCGGATGACCGCCGACTCCCTCGACTTGGCGGTGATGGCGCTGATCACGGCGGACGCGGAGTTCCGCGTGGTCGGGCCGCCCGAGCTGGCCGAACGGGTCCGCGACTGGGGGCGCCGGTTCACCGATGCGATGATGAGCGGATGAACGACGACATCCCCACCACCACGCTGGCCGACGTCCTCGGGCGCGAGCAGGTCATGGACATCGGCATCCGGCCGCTCTGGACGCCGGTACCACGGGTGACCGGCCCGGCCTTTACCGTCCGCTGCCCGCCCGGCGACAACCTGATGCTGCACGCGGCCATCTACCAGGCGGAGCCGGGGTCAGTGATCGTGGCCGAGGGCGGCGATGTCGATTACGCCCTGGCCGGCGGGAACGTGTGCGCGGTCGCTCAGCGCCGCGGGATCGCGGCCTTCGTGATCGACGGAGTGATCCGCGACCTCGGTGAGGTTCGCGCGATGGGTTTCCCGGTCTTCGCCAGGGGCGTTATCCCCATTCCCGGCCGCAAGTCGGCCGTGATTCCGCTGAACGAGCGGGTCCGCTGCGGCGGCGCGACGGTGGACCCGGGTGACCTCGTGGTGGCCGATGAGGAGGGCGTCGTGGTGGTGCCGGGCGCCAGTCGCGACCAGGTGCTCGCCAAGGCGCGGGCCAGGCTCGCTCAGGAAGCCGCGGAATCCCTTGACGACTGGGAGAAGGCGCATCGCGCGCGCATCGACGACCTGCTGTCGGCGGGCGGCCACTAGGATGACGCGGTGAGCAAGAAGCCTAGAAGTCGTCGTCCCGCGAAGGTCCCCGCGCCCGCCCAGGGAAGCGGTGACCTGCTCGACACGATGCCCAATCTGTGGACGGCCATCTCCGCCGGTGACCTGCTCGAGGCCGAGATCGAGACCGCCACCACGCTGGTGGTGCCGCGGATCGCGGGCCGGATGGATGACGCGCAGGCCGATAAGTTCATCGCCGACGCGATGGTCCCGGCCGCGGTTGGCCGCGGGACACCGGATGCCGCCGCGTTCTTGCGGCTGCTGACCTCGCTCGGCTCCCCGGTCGTGAAACGAGCGGCCAGTTCGGCGCTGGCCCAGCTCACCGCCGCCGGCGTCTACCCGCTGGAGTGGGTGACCAAGGCCGGCAAGGCCGGGCCCCGGCGGGCCTGGCGGCTCTGGGATGTCTCCGGCGACCACGAGTGGATCGTGGTGAGCTTCTCCTACGGCGACAGCGAGCACTCCATCGTGGCGCAGATCCAGCGGGCCGTGCTGCCGCGCGTCTTCAACCTGGCCGTCACCGAGGACCCCGAGCACACCGTCACGACCGTGCGCGACAACGCCGAGTCGTATGAGCGGTTCGACGAGATCGGGCTGGCCGAGGCCCGGCGGCGGCTCGAGGAACCGCTCAAGCGCGCCGAGGGCGAGGGCGACGCAGCGACGACGCTGCGGATGTTCTGGCCGCTGGCGATGTCGCGGGTTCGCCGTCTGCCCGAGGACGACCTGGCCGCTGTCACCACCGATAGCGACCGCGCGGCCGCCGTCGACGAGTTCCTCGCCACCCAGGAAGCGCCCGATGCGGCCCGCTTCTGGGCGCAGATCCTCACCGCGTTCACCGCCCGCATCCCCGGCGAGTCCCCGACGGCGATCGGCCCGCACATGCTGCCGGTCATCCTGCTCGGCCACGTGCCCGCCTACTTCACGCTGACGCCGGAGCAGCGCGAGTCGATGGAACCGGCGGTGACCGCCTGGCTCACCTGGTCGGCGCAGCAGCGCGACCTCGACCCCGACCGGCTGATGACGGCCCTGAAGGAAACGCTGGCATCATTCGATGAGGCGTATGACGATCCGGATAACGAGCTATCCCGCCGGTATCTCGCCGACGCGGCGGTGCCCACCGCCAACCCGATGAAGCTGGCGGAAATCCGGCTCCGCCGGCTGTTCGCGGTCCCTGACCAGCCACCGCGCGGAGCGGACTTCGACCCGGCCGACCCCGCCGCGCGCCGCGTCGACGCTCAGGACCAGTTCGGCGGCTGCGAACCGGCCGCCGGGATGACCAGCGAGCAGTTCGTGACCGCGGTAACCCGCGTCCTGGACGAGCTCTGGTCCGGAGAGCCCGCTCGGACCTGGGACAAGGCCCGGGGTCTGGTGGCTCAGGGCGCTTCACGGCACGACGCCCTGCACAGCCTGGTCAGCGGCTGAAAGGCCGGCCAGCAGCTTCAGCCCGTTCTCGGACGGGCTGGCTGACTGCGCGCTGTAAACGACCAGGCGCTGGCCGGCGTCGGCGACCAGCGCCAGCACTTCCTCGTTCAGCGTGAGCGCGCCGACCAGCGGGTGCCGGAAACCGCGCGACCCCGACCGGCACTGCGCCACCGTGTGCCGGACCCACAGCTTCGAGAAATCTTCGCAGTTCAGGCTCAGCTCGCCGACCAGCGACGCGATCCTCGGGTCGTCTGGCCGCTGACCGCTCACCAGCCGCAGGTAAGCCACCGCGTCCTGGGCTTTGGTCTTCCAGTCGGCGTAGAACTCGCGCAGGTGCGGGTCGCAGAAGATCAGCTTGATCCAGTTCGGCCGGGTGTCCGGCCGGTCGGGCGCGTCGAATGGCAGATGCCCGAAGATCAGCGCATGCCCCATCCGGTTCCAGGCCAGCACGTCGTTCCGGTACCCGATCAGGACCGCGGGCGCGTCCCCCATCGAGTCGAGCATGGTCCGGACGGCCGGCCGAACGCGTTCCGGCCGTGGGCGGGACCGGTGCGTCGCGGCGCGGGCCGGGCGGGCTAGGGCGCGCAGGTGCTCGGTCTCGTCATGGTCCAGCCGCAGGGCCAGCGCCAGGGCGTCGAGCACCCCGTCCGAGGCGTTCCTGGAAAGCCCCTGCTCCAGCCGGGTGTAGTAAGCGACGCTTACCCCGGCGAGTTGCGCGAGTTCCTCCCGGCGCAGTCCCGGGACCCGCCGCCGCTCGCCGTAGGTCCGCACGCCAGCGTTCTCCGGAGACAGCCGGGCCCGGCGTGACCGGAGGAAATCGCCCAGATCATCCATGTCTTTAGTGTGCCTGATCAGCCGGTATGCAGCCTGACCCTGCCAGTGGTACCAATCACAGGTGCCTGGGTAACCGGTTGGCTGGCCGGCACAGTGGCTGACATGACCGCGAAACAAAAACTGATCCTGGTGCTCCTGCTGGGAACCCAGTTCATGCTGTCGATCGATTTCTCGATCCTGAACGTGGCGCTGCCCGCGGTGGGTAAGGACCTGCGGATCGGCGCGGCGGACCTGCCATGGGTAGCGACCGCCTACGCGCTGCCATCGGCCGGGTTCACCTTGTTGTTCGGGCGGCTCGGCGACCTGATCGGCAGACGGCGGCTGTTCCTGACCGGGCTGGTAATGCTGGCGGCGGGCTCGCTGGCGGGCGGACTCGCCCCCTCGGAACCCATCCTGCTGGCATCCAGGTTCGCGCAGGGCTTCGCCTCCGCGCTGGCTATCCCGTCGGCGCTGTCGCTGCTGACCACCTCGTTCCCCGAGGGCCGGCTGCGGGAGCGCGCGCTCGGGCTGAACGGCTCGCTGCTGGCCGGCGGCTTCACGATCGGCGCCCTGCTCGGCGGGATACTGACCGACTTTCTCTCCTGGCGCTGGGCGTTCCTGATCAACGTCCCGATCGCGGTACTCATCGCGATCACCGCACCCGCCGTCATCAAGGAAAGCCGTCTACCAAAACGGCGCAGCCTTGATGTCCCGGGCGCCGTAACCGTCACCGGCGGGCTGCTGGCCCTGGTGTACGGGGTCACCATGGCCAGGCAGGACGGCTGGGGGTCGGGCGCGGCAGTGGGCTCGCTCGCGGTCGCCGTCGTGCTGATCGGGGCGTTCTTCCTGATCGAGCGGCGCAGCCCGGCCCCGCTCGCCTCGCTCTCGGTACTCGCCAAGCCAACCGTGAAGTGGGGCAATCTCGGCGGGCTGACGATCTTCAGCATGGGGTCGGCCGTCGTCTACCTGATGACCCTCTACCTGCAAGGCACCCTCGGTTACTCTCCGCTGATCACCGGCCTGGCCTTCGCGATACCCGGGGTGGCCGCGGTCGTCGCGGGCACGGTCGCGCCCCGCGTCATCGACCGGATCGGCACCCGGGCGACGCTGAGCGGCGGCCTGCTGCTGCAGGGCGCGGCGTTCGCGACCCTGCTCGCCCTGGGGACCGAGCGCGCATGGCTAGCGCTGGTACTGGTCGCGCTTGGCTTCGGGTTCTTCGGGCATGTGTCGGGCATCGTGTCCTACACGGTGACGGCCACGTCGGGCCTGCCCGACGACGAGCAGGGCCTGGCGACCGGGCTAGCCACGATGACCCAGCTAGTCGGCCTCACCATCGGCATCCCGGTCCTGGGCGCGATCGCCGGCGGCACGTCCCTGGCACTGGGCGGCACCCACCGCGCCCTGCTAGCCGACGTAGCCGTCAACGCGGTAGTAGCGGCCCTCCTCTGGCACACCCTCCGCCCCGCCGTGGCCCCTGTGACTCCCGTGATGTCTGAGGTGCTCACGGACCGCGCGCCCGCGCCCCGCTAGCACCCACGACCCGGCCACGACCCGGCCACGACCCGGCCACGACCCCCATGGATGTCCCACCGCTGGGGGTATAGCGCCAGCGATGGGACATCCATGGGGTGGGAAGCGGCGCGCTGGGGGCTGGCGGGGAGGCGGGTGGCGGGGCGGGTGGGGTTTAATACCGGGATGGGAAGCAGGACGGGTGTGGGGTCGCCGGGGTTTGTCGCTCGGCACCGGTTGCGGGATGAGGCCGGGAACGCGGCGGCCGCGGAGGTCGCGGCGCGGATCGGTGAGCTGGGGCTTCGCACCGTGCGGTTGGCCGTTGTCGACCAGCACGGCATACCGCGGGCCAAGGCGCTGTCGCCGGAGGCGGCCGTCGCGGCGCTGTCTGACGGGCTCGACTTCTCGGGCGCGATCTACAGCCTGGACACCGGCAACCAGGTTTTCGTCCCGGCGTTCGCGACTGGCGGCGGCTTCGGTATCGAGGCGTTCACCGGGTTCCCGGACGTGGTCCTGGTGCCCGATCCCGCGACGTTTCGCGTGCTGCCGTGGGCGGATCGCACCGGATGGCTGCTGTGCGATGTGTACTTCGCGGACGGCACGCCGGTGCCGATTGACGGGCGGCGCATCCTGCGCAACGTACTCGGCTCGCTCGGCGACGCGGGGTACCAGTTCCTCGGCGGGCTGGAGTTCGAGTTCTACGTCGTGCGCGACGAGGAGGCCCGGCTGGCGCCAGAAGACGCCGGCTTTGTCCCGCCGCCACCGCCGGTCAGCGCGTTCGAGCGTGGCTACCAGTACCTGTCGGAGACCCGGCTCGACGGCATGTCGGACACGCTGGAGGCGCTGCGAGACGCGCTCACCACCGTCGGGCTGCCGCCCCGGTCCATGGAAGACGAGTGGGGTCCCGGTCAGCTGGAATTCACGTTCGCGCCCATCGAGGGACTGGCGGCGGCCGACGCGGCGGTACTGGTGCGTTCGGCGATCAAGCAGGTGTGCCGGCGCCGCGGGCTGATCGCCACCTTCATGTGCCGGCCGGGGCTGCCGAATTTCTTCTCCTCGGGGTGGCATCTCCACCAGTCCCTGATAGACATCGAGACCGGCGCGAGCGCGTTCACCTCTGAAACCGCCGTTATGGACAAAAAAGGCTTGTCTTATGTGGCGGGACTGCTGGAACGGGCGGTACCGTCGCTGGTCTTCGCGGCGCCGACCGTGAACGGGTACAAGCGGTACCGGCCGTATTCGTTCGCGCCGGACCGGGTGTGCTGGGCGGTGGAGAACCGCGGCGCGATGGTGCGGGTGCAGGGCGCGGCGGGCGACCCGTCGTCGCACATCGAGAACCGGCTCGGCGAGCCTGCCGCCAACCCGTACCTGTATCTAGCGTCGAACATCGCCGCCGGTCTCGACGGCATCCGCCGCGAGCTCACGCCGCCGGACCCGGTCGAGGCCGACCCGTACAGCGCGGACGCGCCGCTGCTCCCGGTGACGCTGGACGCCGCGGTGGAGGCGTTGAGCTCGGACCGGTTCTACCGAGGCGTGTTCGGCGCCACCTTCGTGGACTACCTGGTCACGATGAAGCGGGCGGAGCTGAAGCGCTACCACGCGGCGTCGGCGGGCGATGAGGCCGAGGTCACCGACTGGGAGATGCGGGAGTACTTCGAGTTCTACTGAGCACGACCCCCATGGATGGCCCATCGCTGGCGCCATAGGCCCAGCGATGGGACATCGATGGCGCGGCTAGTTGGCGGGCATCTGGGCGTTGGGGGCCATCAGCTTGAAGCGGGCGCCGTTGGGGTCGGCGACGGTGGCCAGCCGGCCGTAGGGGGTGTCCTCGGCCGGGACGATGACGGTGCCGCCAAGCTCGGCGGCCCTCGCCAGCGCGGCGTCCGCATCAGCGGTCCAGAAGTAGACGCTCCAGGTGTGGTCCTCGCCGCCCTCCATGATGCCGGCCAGCGTGTCCTCACCGTGGGTAAGGATGTTATACCGGAACGGCATACCCGGCGGTTCCACGCCGGTCCAGCCGAACACGCTCTGGTAGAACGCGAGCTGCGCGTCGTAGTTCGTGGCGTGCAGTTCGAACCAGCTCGGCAGCCCGGGCTCGCCGGCCTGGGTGGTCCCGCCGAACTGATCGGGCTGCCACAGCCCGATGCCCGCGCCGCCGGGGTCGAGCGCCACCCCCATCGTCCCGGCCTCGCCGACCTGCATGGCCGGCACGATGACCTGGCCGCCGCTGGCGGTGACCAGCTCGAGCGTCTTCTCGATGTCATCGACGGTCAGGTAGACGCTCCAGACGTCGGCCGGCCCGTCCGCCATGGCCGGCATGCACCCGGCCACCGGGACACCCCCGGGACCGTCGAACATGAAGTACCCGCCAAACTCAGGGGCCGCCTCGTTCGCGGTCCAGCCGAACAAACCGCTGTAAAACCCTCGAGCGGTCTCCGCGTCGGATGTGGTCAGGTCGACCCAGCAGGGCGCTCCGGCCGAGATGTCGCGTTCTCGCATGATTCGTTCCTCCCGTTTCGGTGTCTTTCAATGCAGACATAACTACGCGGGCGAAATCATCGCGGCGCCCGCGATCTAGACGGTGAAAACCACCTTGCCAGTAAGATCCCCTGCAATCATGGCCGCGAACCCGTCCTTTGCGCTGGTCAGCGGCAGTACCCGGTCGATGAGCGGCCGGACTCCGGTCTGCTCGCAGAACCTGAGCAGCCTGGCGAGCTGGTCCCTGGTGCCCATAGTCGAGCCGACGACCGACAGCTGGGTGAAGAAAACCCGGTTCAGGTCGGCGGGCGGCACTCCCCCGCTGGTCGCACCGCTGATCACGATCCGGCCGCCGGGCCGCAGCGAGCGCAGCGAGTGTGCCCAGGTGGCCTCGCCGACGGTCTCCATCACGGCGTCCACCCGCTCGGGGAGCCGCTGACCGGTCTCGAAGGCCCGGTCGGCGCCGAGCTTGACCGCGCGATCGCGCTTGGCTTCGCTGCGGCTGGTCACCCAGATCCGGTATCCGGCGGCCCGGCCGAGCAGGATCAACGCGGTCGCCACTCCGCCGCCCGCGCCTTGCACCAGGATCGTCGAGCCGGGCTGGAGCCCGGACTTGTCGAACAGCATCCGGTAAGCGGTCAGGTAGGCGGTGGGCAGGCAGGCGGCGTCCTCGAAGCTGAGCGCTTCCGGTTTCGGCAAGAGGTTGCGTTTAGGGACGGCCACTTGCTGGGCGAAGGTGCCGTCGTGTTTCTCTGACAGCAGCGACCGGCGTGGATCGAGGGTCTCATCGCCGCCGCCCGCGTCCGGGTCGCCGATGACGGCGTGCACCACGACCTCGTTCCCGTCCTCGTCGACACCGGCGGCGTCACAACCGAGCACGATCGGCAGCCGGGCCGGGTCGATGCCGACGCCGCGCAGCGTCCACACGTCGTGGTGGTTGAGCGCGGTGGCGCGGACGTTGACGGTTGTCCAGCCGTCGGGCTTCGCTGGCTCGGGACGGTCGGTGAGCTCGAGGCCGTTGAGGGGATCGTCTGGGTCGATGCGGGCTGCTATCGCGGCAAACATGCTCGTGACTTTAGTTGAGGGGATGACGCCAGCGCAGCCCGGGGAACCTCGCGAAGTCCCGATCATCCGTTACGAACTCGCACGCGTTCTCCATGGCCAGCGCGGCAAGATAGGTGTCCGGCACGAGTTTGGCCCGAGCACCTACCTTGTCGCAGAGTTCGGTAAAGACCGACCAGAATCGGGCGCCGGGAGCGACGACGACCGCCTGTGGCTGCTCGCGGATCAGCTCAGCGAACGAAAGCGCCTCTCCAGGCGTGGCCGGCGTCTTGTAGATCCTTGGGTTCGTGACGATCCGCATCATGCCGGTGAGCGCGAAATCCGAGACCGCGTAGGACTCTGGACCGTTGACCACGTCCAAGAGCCAGGTACGGTACTCCTCGTGTCGCTCGGCATCACGGCGATGGGCGTTGACCAGGACGTTAGTGTCCATGAGCATCATCGTCGTTCACCACCCTCAGGTAGTGCTCGATGTCCTCCTGCATGAGGAACTCCTTGAGACCTGCGGGGCTGGTGTCGATCAGCGGGCGTTCATTGGGATCTCCGGACACTGGCAGGTCCACGTATGGCCTGATCTGGACGTTGTGCTCGATCGTGAGCATGCGGCGGAGCGCCTCCTCCATCACTGAGTTAAGGGACCGGTGCTGCCGGGCGGCCATGGCCTTCGCCTCTGCCAGCAGCTCCTCGTCGATACGGAACGTGGTGCGGTGCATACCTAAAAGAATAACCCCGTGACATATTTATGTCACGGGGTTATTCGGTGGGTCGGGTCCGTAAGCGGCTGGTTACCCCGTCCGCGCGGGCCTGGGCGGCCACGGCGGCGGCGACGGCGGGGGCCACCCGGTCATCGAACTGGTTCGGGATGATGTAGTCGGGCCGCGCGTCGGTCCCGATGAGCCCCGCGATCGCGTCGGCCGCGGCGAGTTTCATGCCCTCGGTGACGGTGGTCGCCCGCACGTCGAGCGCGCCCCGGAAGACGCCAGGGAACGCGAGCGAGTTGTTGATCTGGTTCGGGAAGTCGCTACGGCCGGTCGCCACGACGGCGGCGTGTCGCTTTGCCACGTCCGGGTGGACCTCGGGGTCGGGGTTGGACAGGCTGAACACGATGGCGCCGTCGGCCATCGCCGCGACCGCTTCCTCGGCGAGTGTCCCGGAGGACAGCCCGATGAACACGTCGGCGCCGCGCAGCGCCGACTCCGTGGAACCGGAGAGCCGCGCCTTGTTGGTGGCCTCGGCGAGCTTGGCCTTTTGCGGGTTGAGTCCTTCACGACCCGCGTAGATCAGGCCCTTGCTGTCGGCGACGGCGATATCGCCGACCCCGGCGCTCAGCAGGATCTTCGCCACCGCGATGCCGGAAGCGCCCGCTCCGGCGATGACGACGCGGAGGCTGTCGAGTGACTTACCGGTCACCGTCGCGGCACCGCGCAGCGCGGCCAGGGTCACGATCGCCGTGCCGTGCTGGTCGTCGTGGAAGACCGGGATGTCCAGCCGCTCACGCAGCTTGTCCTCGATCTCGAAGCAGCGCGGCGCGGAAATGTCCTCCAGGTTGATCCCGGCGAACGACGGCGCCAGCGCGGTCACGATGTCCACGATCTGGTCGACGCCGGTGGCCGCCAGGCAGATCGGCACCGCGTCGATCCCGCCGAACCGCTTGAACAGCAGCGCTTTGCCCTCCATTACGGGCATCGCGGCGGACGGCCCGATGTCGCCCAAGCCGAGGACGGCGGTGCCGTCCGTGACCACCGCGACCGTGTTCGACACCCATGTGTAGTCGGCTGCGAGTTCCGGGTTATCAGCGATCGCACTGCACACCCGGGCGACGCCCGGTGTGTAGGCCATCGCAAGCGCGGCGCCGTCTGGCACCTCTACGGATGGCTGAACGCCGATCTTGCCGCCGCGGTGCATCTCGAAAACCGGATCGGAATCATACATTAGCTTGGAGCCCCTCCTCGGGACACATAAGACACGATGGAGGACCAAGCCGCAGGGTGTCGCTGGCCGTCTCTCGCCCGCCATCGCGCGATGATTGCACCAGGCACGGGGGTGACCCGTCCGGACATTCTGTCACAGGACACCGTCCGTGAACTGCGGGACCCCGCGATCTGTGTAATACTCAGTACCGGCAGGTGCCCATTACACTTGCTCCCCTTACACGTAACTCACCAGCTCGGGACCGGGAGTGGACCTCACCTCATACGCGGAACTCGCGGTACGGCTTGTCAACACGGCCAGCCTGGGGCACGAGGGCGGCGACCGGCTCGCGACGATGGATGGCCTCAATGCCCTCGTCGCGGACCGTCAGCACCTCAGTGCCGGGGCTACCCGCGGCGATCTCGAGGCTCTGCGAGAGCTTCGCACCGAGTTCCGCGAGTTCTTCGAGGCGTGCTCGCGCGGTGACGGCGAGGACGCCGCCGCCCGCCTGAACGCGCTTCTCATGCAGCACCCGGTCCATCCGCAGCTCTCCGGCCACGACGACCAGCCCTGGCATGTGCACTACACCGAGTCGGGCTCGGTCTCCGACAAGTACGCGGCCGGGGCGGTGATGGGCCTGGCGGTCAGGCTCGCTGAGATGCGCATCGACCGTTTTGGTGTCTGCCAGGCGACGCCCTGTCAGGGCGTGTTCATCGACACCACTTCATCGCGGACCCGGCGGTACTGCTCGGACCGTTGCACCAACCGCGCTAACGTCACCGCTTACCGCGCCCGCCGCCGCGACGAGGCCGACGGCAATACTAGTGGCGAGACAGCGCCCGGCTCCGCTGCCGGAGATTGAGTCCAGCCGAGCCGCTGACCACTATCACCCTGGGCTATTTGTCCGGTTTATCCCGTTTTGTCGGCAACCTTGCTCTCAGCCTGCTCGCAGGCTGATCCAAGGAGATACTCGGGCGTAATTTCCAGGACATTACGGCGTGACAGTCACGTGATGTTATATAAGACCCTTTTTACGTAAGAGTGCTGTGACCTGCGTTATCAAACCGAATCCGGATGAGCCTTCTCATAAGCGATCTTCATCTCTACGATGTACCTCACTCGGCGCATATGACACGCTCACTCGCGGACGGCGGGGATCTCGCCCGGCGAGTGGCTTGCCCCACGGGGCACGATCGGGAAGAAAGAGACCCACATGGCAACTGATACTTCCGGGCTTACGGCGACTAAGCCGACCGACATCGGCCTTAAACGCGAAGTAGGGTTGATCGGCGCGATCTGGTCGTCGGAGAGCTCGATCATCGGCTCGGGATGGCTGTTCGCGTCGCTGTACGCCACGCAGCTGGCCGGCGCGGCCGCGATCTATGCCTGGCTCATCGGCGGCGTGTGCATCATGGTCCTGGCCCTCGTGCACGCGGAACTCGGCGGCATGTACCCAGTCGCGGGCGGCACGGCACGGTTCCCGCACTTCGCCTTCGGTGGCGTAGCAGGTACGTCCTTCGGCTTCTTCTCCTGGCTGCAGGCGGCCGCCGTCGCTCCGGTCGAGTGCTATGGCGTGATGCACTACGCCCTCTACTGGTGGCACTCGGTCTACAACGTGAACACGGGCCTGGTCACCGGGCTCGGCCTGTTTATGTCAGTCGTACTGATGGCCCTCTTCACGCTCGTAAACTTCTTCGGCATCCGCTGGCTCGCCCGGGTAAACAGCACGATCATGTGGTGGAAGGTCGCCATCCCGGTCCTCGCCATCATTATCCTGCTGTTCAAGTGGCACTCGGGGAACTTCTCTGCGGGCCTCCCCGGACCAACCCACGTCGCCGCCACCCCAACCAACGGGTCTGGCGGCTTCGCGCCATTCGGTCCTAAGGGTGTGCTCGAGGCCATCGTCGGAGCCGGCATCGTCTTCTCTTACCTCGGGTTCGAGCAGGCTGACCAGCTCGCGGCCGAGGTCAAGAACCCGCAGAAGACACTGCCCACCGCCATCATCACGTCGATGATCATCGGCACGATCGTCTACATCATGGTCCAGGTGGTGTTCATCGCGGCAATGGACCCCGCCCAGCTCACCCACGGGTTCCCTGGCATCACCAACACTTACGTCCTGTCCGGGCCTATCGCCGGACTGGCCGGCCTGGTCGGGCTCGGCTTCCTGGCCTTCATCCTCCGGATCGACGCGGTTGTCTCCCCCTCCGGCACCGGGCTGATCTACCTGACCTCGACTTCCCGGATCAGCTATGGCCTGGCCAGGAACCGGTACGTCCCGCAGATCTTCGGCTGGACCGACCGCCGGGGCGTGCCGTGGTTCAGCCTGCTGTTCAGCTTCGTGGTCGGGTGCATCTTCCTGCTGCCATTCGGGACCTGGCAGGGTCTGGTCGGCTTGATCACCGGCGCCAGCGTGCTGATGTACGCCGGAGCCCCGCTGTCCCTGGGCGCGTTCCGGCTACGCCTTCCGGACGCGAACCGGCCCTACCGCCTGCCGCTAGCTATGGTCATCTCCCCGTTCGCGTTCATCGTGGCGGGCCTGCTCATCTACTGGTCCGGCTTCATGGTGGTCTGGAAGCTCGGCATTGTCATCGTCATCGGCTACGTGCTCATCGGCGTCTGCATGGCCTTCGACTCCGAGCGTCCGAAGCTGGGCCGGAAGGAGTGGATCGCCGCCTCGTGGCTGCCGGTCTACCTGATCGGCCTGGGCATCATCTCCTGGCAGGGGCAGTTCTCCACCGGGACAGCCCCGCCCCTGAACACCAACCGCATCCCGCTGTGGTGGGACATCGTGGTGGTCGCCGTGTTCAGCCTGGTCATCTACTTCTGGGCGATGTACACCTCGCTTCCGAAGGACGAGATGCTCGAGATCATCGGCGAGCAGACCGCGCCCACGGCCGAGACGGCCGCCTAGCCAGCGTTCGAAGGCCCCGCTCCTTCTTTCGAGGGGCGGGGCCTTCGCGCGTTTACCGTGGCCGACGGACCGGCCAGTAGCGAGTCAGCACCCGCCCGGCAATGAGCTGGTCGGGAACCGGCCCGAAGCGGTTGCTATCGATGGCGCCGGCGTACGGATTCTCCGACTCCAGCCACCAAGCCTGCGACCCGGCCTGGCGAGTGGCGCGTTTCACCAGCAGCATGTCCGGCTTTTCGGGATTCTGAGCGATAACCAAGTCGCCCGGGCGGATGTGACGCGTCCGACGGCATAGCAACCAGTCCCCGGGGTAGAGCACCGGCAGCATGGACTGCTCCGCCACCGCGACGCGGAAGAACGGCCATGCCACGCGAACCTCCCAAGCCACGAGATGTAGTGTCGGTTAGGCAACCTACACGAGTCAGAAAGGGAACCGATGAGCCTGTTCACCCGGCTGCTCGCACCGAAGACCATCGTCCACGCACACTGCGACCTGCCCTGTGGTGTTTACGACCCGGCTCAGGCGCGGATCGAGGCGGAGTCTGTCAAGGCCATCTCTGAGAAGTACCAGGCCAACAGCGACCCTGAGTTCCGGACCCGCGCCTTGATCATCAAGGAGCAGCGCTCGGAGCTGGTCAAGCACCACCTGTGGGTGCTGTGGACGGACTACTTCAAGCCGCCGCACTTCGAGAAGTACCCGCAGCTGAACACGCTGTTCAACGAGGCCACCAAGCTGGCCGGCGCCACCGGCACCAAGGGCAGCGCCGACCCGGCCGTTGCGGATCAGCTGCTGGCGAAGATCGACGAGATCAACAAGATCTTCTGGGAGACCAAGCAGGGCTGACGCCGCCCTGGGGTGACCCCGGCGATGACCCATCGCCGGGGTCACCTGCATGTTTCACTGTCGGCGTAATGTCGTACGCGTGATCTTCGCCGCGTCGCTCGTCACCCCTACCCCCGCAGCGCGGTAGGTTGCTCTTACACGGCCGGCATTCCGGTACGGCCCGGAGGAGTAACGTGAGCGACGCAGAAAATACAGCTACCGCCGCGACGGTGCCCGGCCAGGCAGGGCCCGCGGACACGCACGCTGACCACGTGCAGCTATCCATGCCCGCCGAAAGTGCTTACCTGTCCGTACTACGCACCGCCACCGCAGGACTGGCCGCGCGACTCGACTTCACCCTCGATGAAATCGAGGACCTGCGCATCGCGGTCGATGAGGCCTGCGCGATGCTGCTCGCGCAAGCCATCCCAGGTACCAGCCTGGAGTGCGGCTTCGACCTCGGCGCCGACCAGGTGACGATCACCGTCTCCGTCGTCGCCGCCGAGCCGCGCATCCCCGCCAAGGACACCTTCGCGTGGACCGTGCTGTCCGCGCTGGCCGGCACCGTTGACTCCCGGCTAGATCCTGAGGACCGGGTGGCCATCGTGCTGGCTAAGTCCCGCACAGCTCTGCACCGCAGCCTGCCGAGGTCCGGGTGAGCGGGGACTACGAGATCGAAGTCACCGAGGAGGTCGAGGTGACACAGACCGTCGGGGTCCGCACCGAGCACTCGGCCCCGGACCGTGCGCAGGCACGGGAGCTGTTCGAGCGGCTCCACCAGCTGCCGACTGACGACCCGGAGCGGGCACGTATCCGGTCCACCCTGGTCGAGCTGCACCTGCCGTTGGTGGAGTATCTGGCGCGCCGGTTCCGCAACCGCGGTGAGTGGCTCGATGACCTCACCCAGGTCGCGACCATCGGGCTGATCAAGTCGATCGACCGGTTCGACCTAGAGCGCGGTGTCGAGTTCTCCACGTACGCGACCCCGACGATCGTCGGGGAGATCAAGCGCCACTTCCGCGACAAGGGCTGGGCGGTCCGCGTCCCGCGGCGGCTGCAGGAGCTGAAGCTGTCGCTGACCAAGGCGATCTCCGAGCTCGCCCAGCGCGAAGGCCGGGCGCCGACGGTGGCCGAGCTTGCCGCGCACCTTCAGATGTCGGAGGAAGAGGTCCTCGAGGGCCTCGAGTCCGCCAACGCGTACTCCACGGTCTCGCTTGACGCGCCGGACTCCGGTGACGAGGACGCGCCCGCCGTCGCCGATTCCCTCGGCATGGTGGACGAGGCACTCGAAGGCGTTGAGTACCGCGAATCGCTCAAGCCGCTGCTGGAACAACTCCCCCCGCGGGAGAAGAAGATCCTGTTGCTGCGCTTCTTCGGCAACATGACCCAGTCGCAGATCGCGACCGAGCTCGGGATCTCGCAGATGCACGTGTCCCGGCTGCTGGCCCGCACCCTGGCGCAGCTGCGGGAGGGTCTTACCGCGGACGACTAGTCCCGGACGAGCGCCCGCATACTCGCCGGGTTCAGCAGGCCAGCCAACCCGGCCGCCGCGAGGACGAGGCCGGGAACCCCCCAGTCGTAGCGCCCGCCCTGAATAAGCACGATCGCCACGATCGCGATGGTGATCTGAGTCATGACGGCGGGCGTACGGCTCCATGGCCGCACCTGAGCGATCCCCCAGCCGATCACCGCCACCAGGGCGGCGGTGATGAACGTCAGCAAGGCGAGCCCCATACCGCTGGCCGTGGTGGACGAATGCCCGGTAAACGTGTCAACGAGGGCCAAGATCGCGGCGACGAATACCCCGACCGCCTCGACGGTCTGGACGGCCGCCGCAAAGCGGAGCATCTGAGGGTTTTTGGCGCTTGAACCCATACCCATAGTCTGACACCTTTCTGAAGCCCGTTAGCCTGAGGCACGTGCGTGCGTTGTTGATCGTGAACCCTCGCGCCACGTCCGCCAAGACCCGGGACGTGACGCGCGTCGCCGACGAACTGGCATCGGAGCTGAACCTGGAGACCGCGCAAACACGGTACCCCTCCCACGCGCGTGAGCTTGCGGCGGACGCCGTAGCTGACGGCTTCGACCTCATCATCCCGTTGGGCGGGGACGGAACGCTCAATGAGGTCGTCAATGGGGTCATGCACTCGGCAATCCGCGCCAAGCCCGACGTCCACGCGGGCGCGGGGAGCGCGGATCCGAGCACCGACGCCGGCCCGACGACCGGCGGCGGACCCGATCAGCTGCCCGTGACCCCGTCAAGTCCGCCCGGCTCATCGCCGGCGCCGCCCGGGAGCTGGCCGCCGGGCGGGCGTCGCGGACGATCGGGCTCGGGCTGGCCGGAGACCGGTATTTCACGTTTAGTGCCGGGCTCGGCCTCGACGCGGAGGTGATCGCTGACGTCGGACGGCAGCGTGCCCTCGGCCGTAACGCCACTCCTGGTCGGTACTTGCGGACGACCGTGCGCCGGTATTACATGGCCACCGACCGGCGCGAGCCGGCGCTGACCCTGTACTCGGATGCGGGTACGCCGATGAGCGGGCTGTTCCTGGGCGTCGTCACCAATAGCTCGCCCTGGACCTATCTGGGCAGGCGCCCGGTCAGCCCGGTGCCGCGCCCGGACTTCAGCTCCGGCCTCGACGTGTTCGCGTTGCGGCACTTGCACACCCTGACCACCCTGCATGCGCTGCGCCAGATGATGCACACCCGGGACCGTGCGCCGCAGGGCAGGGATGTGGTGACGCTGGAGAGCCTGTGTGAACTTACCTTCCGCTCGCGGCGGCCGATCGCCTTTCAGGCCGACGGAGAGTATCTCGGGGAGGTCACCGAGATGGCATTCCGATATGTTCCGAATGCACTACGTGTCCTCGCACTGCGACCGCCAGCGTGACGTAAACGGCGTGTGATTGATCTGACATCAAATTTCAGGTGAAGGATCGCCGTGGCCACTTGCGTTTGGGGTTCTGTGTTGACAGGCTAGGTCGTGGTGCTGGGGGCCTGCGCCGCCGCGTGTCATTGTGCGCGATGACGGGTATGCCACACTCGGTTCGTGTCCGGGATCTTATATGAGACCGGATGAGTTCCGGCAAGGCACCAGATAAAGATCCGGGAATAATCCTTTAGCTTCCGGCTTACGGCTTAGCTCGTGAAAACCTTCACAAGCGGAGGCCACGAGCATCGAGTGGCGTCGACGGCACACCAGGGGCCGCCACGCCAAGAAGGAGTAGACATCATGGACTGGCGCCACGACGCCGCCTGTCGTGAGGTTGATCCTGAGCTGTTCTTCCCGATTGGGAACAGCGGGCCAGCACTCCTGCAGGTTGAAGAAGCGAAGCAGGTCTGCCGCCGTTGCCCGGTGACCGAGGACTGCCTGATGTGGGCGATTGACACTGGCCAGGATGCGGGAGTCTGGGGCGGATTGAGCGAAGACGAGCGGCGAGCTTACAAGCGCCGCGCTCTGCGCCTGCGGGCCCGCGCGCACGCCGCGTCCGCCTGACGCGGCCGCCTGCGGTCGCGGCCGCGGCGATCCCATCGGTGACCCATCGGTGGCGCTGTAGCGCTATCGATGGCCCATCGATGGTGCTGGTCCCGCGGAGCCGGGGTCGATTAAGGCGAGCTGGCGGAGCGGAAGGTCTACCTCGACCACGGTGCCACCACCGGGGCGAGGAGTCATGGACAGCCGCCCGCCCAGTTCACTGATCACCAGGGTCCGCACAATCTGCAGCCCGAGACTGGTCGATGACTCGGGATCGAAACCGGGTGGCACCCCCACCCCGTTATCGGCCACCGTCACGGTAAGCCGTTCCGGCTCCCGGTCCACGATCTCCTCAAGCGATTCGGTGCCCCGCGCCGCACCCGACGTGAACCCGTGCTGCAGCGCGTTCTGCAGCAGCTCGGTGAGCACCATCGCCAGCGGGGTGGCCACGGCGGCCGATAGCTGGCCGAACTTCCCGCTGATTCGGGGCGTCACCCGCACCTCGGGGGCTGACACCTCTCCCGCCATCATCGCCACCCGGCCCGCGATGTCGTCGAAGTCGACGATCTCCTCGGGGGCGTGCGACAGCGTCTCGTGCACGACCGCGATCGACCCGACCCGGCGGACCGCCTCGTCCAGCGCGGCGCGGGCCTCGGGCACGGTCATCCGCCTGGCCTGCAAACGCAGCAACGCAGCCACCGTCTGCAGGTTGTTCTTCACGCGATGATGGATCTCACGGATCGTGGCGTCCTTGGTCATCAGCTCGCGTTCCCGGCGGCGCAGCTCGGTCACGTCGCGGACCAGGATCAGCGCGCCGGTTCGATCTCCCCCAACGACCAACGGGATCGAACGGAGCTGCACAACCGATCCGTTACCGTCGATCTCCGCCTCTCGCGGGGTGCGGCCCCTGGCCACCACCATCAGCGACTCATCCACCGGTTCCCCCGGGGTGGACAGCCGGGCGGACACCGCTCCGAGTTCCCCGCCGAGCATGTCGGCGGTAAGGCCGAGCCGCCGGTACGCCGACTGGGCGTTGGGCGAGGCGTAGGTGACGCGGCCCGCCACATCCAGCCGGATCAGCCCGTCCCCCACTCGAGGCGACCTGACCATGGTCACCTCATCTCCCACGTACGGGAAGGTGCCCTCGGCAACCATCCTGGCCAGGTCATCCGCGCCCTGCAGGTAGGTCAGCTCCAGGCGGCTGGGGGTGCGGGCCGAGTTCAGGTTGGTGGCGCGCTCGATGACCGCGATGACCCGCCCCTCGCGAGTCACCGGTATGGCCTCGGACCTGACCGGCACGCCTGATGTCCAGTCCGGGTCGCTCTCCCGCCAGATCCGGCGCTCGGCCCGCGCCGTGTCTAGCAGCGGCCGCTCCCCCGCGCCCGCCGTCGTGCCCACCATGTCGGCGCCGAACGAGGTCGGCCCGGTCGTGGGCCGCATCTGGGCGACGGCGATCCAGGACGACGCTTCCGGCCATGGATCCGGGTCCTCCCGGAGCGGAACCCACAGGATCAGGTCGGCGAAGGACAGGTCGGCCAGCAGTTGCCAGTCAGAGATCAGCGCGTGCAGCCACTCGGCTTCGGCCTCTGACAGGCCGGTCCGCTTCCTGGCGAAGTCTGTGAATCCGGGCACGCCGTCTATCATCCCATGCCCCTATCCCTGGGGTGATTTCCGCGCCAGCGCATGGACCTGGCATTATTCGCTAATGGAAGACAGCCCGCCGCTAGCCAGGCTCCGCGCGGCGGCCGCCGAACGCGAGGCGGCCGGCTTGCGGCGCACGCTGGTGCCCCGCGCTCCCCGCGACGACCTGCTCGACCTGGCCTCCAACGATTATCTGGGGCTGGCCGGCCACCCGGCGCTCGCCGCCGCGGCGGCGGATGCCGCGGTCACCCACGGCACCGGGGCGACCGGATCTCGCCTGGTCACGGGCACGACCACGTTGCACGCGGAGCTGGAACGCGACCTGGCCGAGTTCACCGGGACACCGGCACTGGTCTTCTCCTCCGGCTACCTGGCCAACGTGTCCCTGGTCACCTCGCTCGCCAAGGCTCTCGGGGACGTACTCATCGTTTCCGATGAGCACAACCACGCCTCACTGATAGACGCCTGCCGCCTCACGAGGGCCGAGACGGTCATCACCCCGCACCTGGACGCGGACGCGGTACGCAAGACGCTCGCCGCCCGCGACCAGGAGCACGCGCTCGTCGTCACCGACGCTGTGTTCTCCGTTGGCGGTGAGCTAGCCCCGCTGGCAGATCTGCACGCCGCCGCCGCCGAACACGACGCCCTTCTCCTCATCGACGAGGCGCACTCCTTCGGGGTGCTCGGCGATGGCGGCCGCGGCGCGGCGGAACAAGCGGGTATCGCCGGGGCCGACGCCATCATTCGTTCTGTCACCTTGTCTAAATCTCTGGCCAGTCAGGGTGGGGCGGTGCTCGGCCACGACGTGGTCATCCAGACCCTGATCGACGTGGGTCGCGGGTTCATCTTCGACACCGGGCTGGCGCCGCCGTCGGTGGCGGCGGCGCGCGCCGCGCTCCGGCTGATCCGCGAGGACCCGGGAATCGGCGAACGGGCCAGGGCCAGCACCCGGCGACTAGCGGCACTGGCCCGTGACGCCGGGCTCACCGTCACCGTGCCCGACGCCGCCGTGGTCTCGATCATCCTCGGTGATCCAGAGGTCGCGGTGCGTGCTCGTGAGATCGCGGCGGACCACGGAGTGCGCGTCGGATGCTTCCGGCCACCCTCCGTACCGCAAGGTGGGGCTTGCCTGCGGCTGACTGGTAAAGCTACGTTGACCGAAAACGACTTCGCCGTGGTGTCGCGCACACTCACTGCGATAAGGGATCATTGCCGGATAACCGCTCAAGCGGGAAGGAAGACACCATGACCGCGTCTGCGATTCCGGCCGAAGATGAACCGACGGCGACGGTACTGCGGCTGCCCAAGTACTACCAGGTGAAAAAGCAGCTCCTGGAACTGACCTCATCCATGACGCCGGGCAGCCCGGTACCGCCCGAACGGGAACTCGCCAGGTCATACGGCACGTCGCGGACCACCGTGCGGCAGGCACTCGCGGAACTGGTTATCGAGGGCCGTTTGCTCCGCATGCAGGGCAAGGGCACCTTCGTCGCCAAGCCCAAGGTCGCGCAGGCACTCGAGCTGGCCAGTTACACGGAAGGACTGCGGCAGAAGGGCCTGCACCCGCAGACCAAGATCCTGGAGATCGGCTACGTGACCGCCGACGACGAGCTGGCCACGCTGCTCGGCATCCGGCCCGGGGGGCGGGCGCTGCGCCTGCACCGGCTGCGGCTGGCCGACGGCGAGCCGATGTCGATCGACACCTCGCACCTTCCCGCCCGCCGGTTTCCCGGGCTGCGCCGCCAGCTTGAGCGGCACGCGTCGCTGTATGAGACGCTCCGTGAGGACTTCGGCATCCAGCTCGCCGAGGCGGAGGAGACCATCGAGACCGTGCTCGCCGACCCGCACGACGCGCAGCTACTGGGCGTGGATCCCGGGCTGCCGCTGCTGTTGCTGTCCCGGCACGCGATCGACTCCACCGGCGAGCCGGTCGAATGGGCCCAGTCGTGGTACCGGGGAGACAGATACAAATTCATCACCAGGCTGCGGCGGACCCAGTCATGACCGTGCTGGTCGTCACCGGTACCAGTACTTCAGTGGGCAAAACGGCGGTGACCGCGGCCCTCGCCGCCCTGAATCCGTCCTGCGCGGTCGTCAAGCCGGTACAGACGGGCGGCGACTCTGATATCTCAGTCGTGACCCGGCTGTCCGGTGTGACCGACACCCATGAGCTGGCCAGCTACCCCGATCCGCTGTCCCCCGAGGCGGCCGCCCGGGTCTCGGCCCGCAAGCCGCCCGACCTGTCGGCGTTCGCGGCGTATATCCGGTCCCTGCCGAACGATCTGGTCCTAGTTGAGGGGGCCGGCGGCCTGCTCGTCCGCTACGACCCGGCGGGCTCGACCCTCGCCGATCTCGCGGCCATGCTGGACGCGCCGGTGCTGGTGGTCGTCCCGGCGGGCCTAGGCTCGCTGAACCACACGGCTCTCACCCTAGAGGCGCTCCGCGCCCGCGGACTGACCTGCGCAGGCGTCGTCATCGGTTCGTGGCCAGCCTCCCCCGGCCTGGCGGAGCGAGAAAACCTCGGTGATTTGCGGACGCTGGCCGACGCCCCGCTCGCGGGGGTGCTCCCCTCCGGCGCGAGCGCGCTCACCCGCGAGCAGTTCCTCCCGGTAGCCCGCGCCGGGCTGTCGCCCGCCTTCGGCGGCACCTTCGCGGGTAGTACTCACCGACCCTAGGGACGGTCGATGTGACATCGACCGCGCTCTAGGCCGGTCGATGTCACATCGACCGCGCGAGGGGCGCGTCTAGGCTTGGGGTTATGGATACTGGTGTCGCGATTTTTCCTACCCATGACGCGATCGGGCCGGCTGAGGTGGCGCGGCTGGCTGAGGAGCGCGGGCACGAGTCGCTGTTCTTCCCCGAGCACACCCACATCCCCGCGGACCGGACCTCACCGTATCCGGGCGGCAAGATGCTGCCGAGGCGGTACGCGCACACCTTCGACCTGTTCGTCGCGCTGTCGGCGGCGGCCACGGTCACTACCCGGCTGCGGATCGGATCCGGCATCTGCCTGGTGATCGAGCGCGATCCGATCACCACCGCCAAGGAGGTCGCCAGCGTGGACTTCCTGTCCGGCGGGCGATTTGAGTTCGGCGTCGGCGCCGGTTGGAACCGCGAGGAGATGGCCAACCACGGTACCGACCCTCGCCAGCGGATGGCGGTGCTCCGCGAGCGCGTCGAGGCGATGAAGGCCATCTGGACCGAGGACGTGGCCACCTACCACGGGGAGTTCGTGAACTTCGACCGGATCTGGTCGTGGCCCAAGCCCGCCCAGCGGCCGCACCCGCCGGTGCTGGTCGGTGGCGACGGCGCTACCGTGCTCGACCGGGTGCTGTCCTTCGGGGACGCCTGGTTCCCCAACTACCAGCCCGAGGGCATCCTGGACCGGGCGGCCGAGCTTACGTCCCGGGCGGACCGGCCCATCGACCTGATGCTGATGGGTGCCCCGGCCGATCCCCAGGTGCTTGAGACCTACGCGAAGGCCGGTTTCCGCCGGGCGGTGCACTGGCTGCCATCGGCGCCGCGCGGGCCGGTCGAGCGCGCCATGGACGCCTGGGAGACGGCGGTCGCGGAGCTCAACGGCGAATGAGCCCCCGGTTCGAGCGCGCCAGGTACGACGATCCAGACGCGGCCATCCACCTCGGAAAATCGCTCGCGCCTACCGGATAATGGATTCCGTGCAGACGCCACTACGCCTGCGGCGCGCTGGCCGCGTAGTCGTGCTCGACCCGGCTGGCCGGGTGCTGCTGTTCCGGTACGACAATCCGCCGCCAAACGGGCGGCACTGGGCCACACCGGGCGGCGGGCTCAACGACGGGGAGACTTTCACCGAGGGCGCCAGCCGTGAGCTGACCGAGGAGACCGGCTGGACGGACGTGGCCGTCGGCGATGAGGTCCTCCATGACCGCACCTTCACCATGGACTACGCGGGTGAGCTGGTCCGGCAGCACGAGCAGTTGTTCCTGGCCCGGGTGCACGTTGAACGCCGGCCGCTCGGCTCGGTCGCGAAGATGCATGCCTCAGACGGGATCGCCGCCTGGCACTGGTGGACGCTGGACGAGCTTGACGCCGGTCAGGAGCAGGTCTGGCCGGAGGATCTGGCCGACCTGATCAGATCCCGGTACCAGTAGTAGGAGTCCTTCGGCGTCCGCTGGAGCGTCTCGTAGTCCACGTGCACCAAGCCGAACCGCTGGCCGTACCCGGCTGTCCACTCGAAGTTGTCGGTGAACGACCAGGCGAAGTAGGCGCGCACGTCGATGCCGTCGGCGATCGCCCGACCCACCGCGCGGATGTGCGAGTCCAGGTACTCGATCCGCCGAGTGTCGTGGACAGGGTCGCCGTAGGAGCAGCCATTCTCCGTTATGTACAAAGGCTTTATTGCCGGACCGTAGCGGTCCCGCAGCGTGGTGAGGGTCTCGTGCAGCCCGTCGGGCACGACGGCCCAGCCGAAGTTGGTGCGCGGGCATCCCTCGATCTCACGGACGCCGAACGGCAGCTCGGCCGGGATGTCGAGGCCGCCGAAAGATCGCGCCGCGTCCTCACCAGGGGCGCCGATCATCGTCGGCTGGTAGTAGTTCACGCCGTACCAGTCCACCGGTGTGGCGATGATCTCCAGGTCCTCGGCGACCGGGCCCGGCATGGCGGCGGCGAACCCGTCATCCGGATAGCGGCCGAGCAGCACCGGATCGGCGAACAGCCAGTTCATCAGCGTGTCGTACAGCATGGCCGAGAACGTGTCCTGGTCGCTGTCGCTGGCCGGCCAGACGGGGCCGTGCGAGTTCGCGAGGCCGATGTTCTGCCCGGCGCTGGCCCGGAGTGCCTGGACGGCCAGCCCGTGACCGAGCAGCAGGTGGTGCGCGACCGGCAGCGCGTCGAACAGCAGCCGCTTGCCCGGCGCGTGGACGCCGATGCCGTAGCCGAGCAGGGTGTGCTCCGCTGGCTCGTTGATCGTGATCCAGTCGTGAACCCGGTCCGCCAGCCGGTCGCGCACCGCGGCGGCGTAGTCCGCGAACCGGTAAGCGGTATCGCGGTTCAGCCAGGCGATCGAGAACCGGTAGGCGGGCAGCCCCATCTCCCGCATCAAGGCGACGTCGGCCTTGTACCGGTGGTAGTGATCGGTCGCGATGTCCGCGGTGTCACCGTTCTCGATCGGCCCGAACCCGTCCCAGACCGACGGGACCCGGCCATCCTCGTTAAGCGCCCCTTCGACCTGGAAGGCGGACGAGTCCGCTCCCCACAGAAACCCCTCGGGGAACACTGGCATCTGCTGTCGCTGTTCGGCCACCGCTCAAGTGTGCCGCAACCGTTGATGATGCTGCTAGGGCCGTTCCACCGAGGCATCGGAACCACAGCTAAATCCTCGACGCTCCCAAGAGTGCGGTTGATGTGGCATCGACCAGAATCGGCTGGCGCGACAGCAGGGGCGAGATAGCATGAATGTCCGATTCGCTACTCCCCGACGCGAAGCGGACCACGGCCGGAACGTTGCCATCGACGGGACAGGCCGGCAGGTGGTATATATCGCTCTACGATATATAAATTGAAGGGGCTCGGCACCGAGGAGGCCGACGATGGGCATGTCTCGCAAGGAACGGCGCATACTGCGTCGCATCAGCAAGGCGCTGCGCGCTAACGACCCGCGCCTCGCCGCTAAGCTTGAGCATTCAGATAACGAGGCGGCTGCGGATGACAAATCACCCTGGGCACCGGGTTCGCACCTGCGGCTCTTCCTGTTCTAAGACCAGCTCGGCATGACCGAGCTGTCCCAGGAGGACTACGAGCGCCTGCTCACTTTCCGCACCAGCTTGCGGAAGTTCCTGAACTGGAGCGAGACGCGAGCCAAGGAGGCTGGGCTGACCCCGGCGCAGTACCAGCTACTCGTCGCCGTCAAGGGTCATGGTGAGCCACCTGCCGTCGGCGACCTAGCTGGATACCTGCTGCTCCGCCACCACAGCACGGTCGAGCTCATCGACCGAGCCGAGGACGCCGGGCTCGTCAAGCGGACGGCCGACGCCAACGACGGCCGCGTCATCCGGGTGATGCTGACCGAACTGGGCCAGGAGAAGCTGAGCAGGCTCGCGCCCGCTCACTTCGACGAACTGCGCCGGCTGGCGCCGGTGCTCGACGAGCTCGTCACCGGCGGCCCGTCGATTGGGACCGGTGCCAGTTCACCGTCCGGGACTCCGAAGCAGTAGCACAGCTCCGCGCCGTCGATCGCGACCATGGAGATCGACGAGGTACCCCACACCTGCCCGTCCGGCAGGTCACGCCGGACGATGATCGCTCGAGGATCGTCCGGCGCCAGGCCGTCGCCGCTGGCCAGCGCGGCCCACTCCGCCGGTGTCGCCGACTGGAACCGCGGCCCGAAGTAGGCGCCCTTTTCATCGGGGCTCTCTCCCGGGTAGACAAGCCCGGCATTGGTCAGCAGATGCGTACCCAGCTCCAGGTTGGTCCGCGCCGCCTGCGTCCCGTCCCAGCTCAGCACCCAGCCGCCCGACGTATCCGCGTAAACAAGATGAAACGGGTCGTAGCGGTCTAGCTCCGCGATCTCGCGGCCGGTAGCCGCGCGGAGCGGCAGGTCGCCACGTGAGCGCCGGGTGGCGTCCCGTGCTGGCTGGCCACGCCCGTTCAGCACGCAGGCGACGCGGCGCTCCCCCGGATGAACCGCCAGCCAGGTGCCGCCCGCCCGCTCGTCCATGCCGCCGATCAGCGGCAGCCCCGGCCAGTGCGCGCCCGGCGGCCGCCAGGGCCGACCGAGAAACTCGTCGCGGATGCCGAGCAGGAGCAGCCCACCGGGCGTGAGCCGGAGCACAACGGTACACATGCTACGTAGGATAAGACCTGCGTTTTAGCAGGCCATGACGGCGGAGACGGGCACAGGCCCGTTAGCGCCTAACTCACGTCGTGCTGTCGGGCTGCCTGCGAACAACGCTGGCCGGAAGCGGATAGTGGTCCATCTCCATCACCGCGGCCCGTCGCTGGAGTAGATCCTGGAGGGTGTCGTACACGTTCTGCGCGCCTGGGTATCCGTCGGCCGCGCTCGCCAACCGCGCCCCATCCCCCACGATCTGCCACGCGGTCCGCCGTCTCCAGTTTTTCTCGTAGCGCTCGTTGCTTCGCAGGAAGCGCGCGGCGGCGGCCAGAGCCGCAGCCCCGAGAGCCATGATCGCGGCCGGGATCCGGTCAGCGGCGGAGGCTAGTCCTATCGCGCCAGCCGCGGCCGCGAGTATCGCCGTCGAGAGACCGACCGCCAGGTCGATCACCTGCCACAGCAGCGCCCAGAACCGGCACTTCTTGCTGCGCGTGAACGCATCGGCGGTGAGCTCTGCCAGCTCGCTCCTGAGACGGCCTAGGGGCTCCTCGGCGGGCGGCGAGGTGGGTTTCCGGGCGGGTTTGTCCATTATCCAATGATGATGACCCGGCGATTTTCAGGTGTAGTTTTCCGGCGACGCGACATCGCGTGGACCACTTCCCGCCTGGCGGCCGACGTGATCTGGAGCACAGCGGCCGGCATGTCACCATATTTACAAGATGGATGCTTACAGCAGGCTGACCGAGCTGGTCCGTGGCGGCGGCGTCGTGGTGCTCAGCGGCGCTGGGCTGTCCACGGAATCCGGCATACCGGACTACCGTGGCCCGACTGGCCGGGCGCGGCAGGCGAACCCGATGACCTACCAGACGTTCATCAGCAGCGCGGCGGCCCGGCAGCGCTACTGGGCCCGTGCCCATGTCGGCTGGCGGCTGATGACCAAGGCCGCCCCGAACTCCGGGCATCTCGCCGTAGCCGAGTTGCAGCGCCGCGGCCTGCTGAAGTCCATCATTACGCAAAACGTCGATGGGTTGCACCACCGGGCAGGCGCCTCCCACATCACCGAACTCCACGGCAGCCTCTATCGGGTCCGCTGCCTATCCTGCGGCCAGCGGACCTCGCGGGCGGATCTGGATAGCAGGCTCGCCGCGGCGAACGCGAGCTGGGCTCGCCCGTCCGCCACGTTCAACCCGGACGGGGATGCGGTGCTGACGGACGATGAGGTCGCGACGTTCTGCCTGGTGGATTGTGAGGCGTGCGGCGGGGTCCTGAAGCCAGACGTGATCTTCTTCGGCGAGAACGTCCCG
>JBEKHI010000022.1:0-37634 GCA_050012355.1 Streptosporangiaceae bacterium
CGTCGCGCTGCTGGTCGGCGCGGTCGGGGTCGCCAACATCATGGTGATCTCGGTGCTGGAACGCCGTCAGGAGATCGGGCTGCGCCGGGCGCTGGGCGCCACCAGAGGCCAGATCCGCATCCAGTTCCTGTCCGAGGCCATCCTGCTCGCCCTGGCCGGCGGCGCCGTCGGAGTCATCCTGGGCGTGGTCTCCACCGCTGTCTACGCGCACATCAAGGGCTGGCCGGTCGTGATCCCGCCCGAAGCCTGGGCTGGCGGCCTCGGCGCGGCGATCCTCATCGGCGCCCTCGCCGGGCTCCTCCCGGCGATTCGCGCCGCCCGCCTGTCCCCGACACAGGCGCTGTGGACCCTGTGACCGTCTGATGGCACCGTGCGGGACCGCGCCCAGCTCGTCGTGTTCGCCTACGAAAGCGGCCTGGTCAGGGCCGGAGGCTGCTGAGCAGGCCGGTGCTAGGCCACGTAGAGCGGTCGACGCCACCCCAGCGGTGGGCCATCGATAGCCGAATAGCGCCTGCGATGGGACATCGAGGGGGCTAGTGCTGCGAACCGGTCCGCGCGGCTGACCGATATGCGGCTTTTGTCCCGCTGACGCTTCACGAGTGCGGTGCCCGGGTCCGCGGGCGCTAAGCACCCTTAACGGCCGCGGGCGCCTACGGCGGCGCCTAGGCAGCCGGACCAGTCGCCTAGGGTCGCGAGGCGGAGTTCGGTTCCGGTGTGAAACGACGGGGACAGCTCGGCGATGCGCAGCGATAGCGGCTCCACCAGCCGGGAGCCCGCCCGGGAGAGTCCGCCGCCGAGAACGATCACCCCAGGATCTAGCAGGCTGGTCACGCTGACCAGCCCGGCCGCGAGGCCGTCCACCGCCGAGGACCACAACGAGGACACCGCGGGATCCCCCGCGATCACCAGGTCGAGGATCTCGTGGGCCGGAGCGCCGGTCCAGCGGGCCTCGAGCGCCGCGGCGGACATGACGGTTTCCACGCAGCCGCGCGCGCCGCAGGCGCAGGGCTGGCCCGGATAGTCGACGCGAATGTGGCCAAGTTCCCCCGCGTGCCCGTGAAAACCGGCTCGCACCTGGCCGTCGGTGACGATGGCCGCGCCGATGCCGGTCCCGATCGACACGTAGAGGTAGTCACCGAAGCCCCGCGCGGCGCCGAACTCGCCCTCGCCGCGGGCGCCCGCGTGCGCGTCGTTGACGACCGTCACCGGAACGTCTAGCCGCGATTCCACCAGCGGTCCGACCGCCGTGCCGTTCCAGCCGAGGTTGACCGAGGTGACAAGACCCGAGGGATCGACCGCGCCGCATACCGCGATCCCCGCCGCACCAACCGAGCTTACGGAAGAGGCCAGCGAGACCGCGACATCGGCGACCCGGTCCAGCACCGCGGACGGCCCGTCAGCGCGGCCGGTCGGCCGCCGCACCGAGGCCAGCCGCTCACCGGATGCCGCCACCACGGCGCCCTTGATCGACGTGGCGCCGACGTCCAGCGCCACGACCGGCGCGCTCGGCGCGGTGGGCGACACCGCGCGGTCCAGCAGGGATGTCATAAGGTCGTGGCCGCCTCTGCCAGGTGATCGAGAATCAGCCAGGCGGCGCCGGTCACGCCCGCCTCCACTCCGCCGGTCGCCGGAGTAATGGTCACCGCCTCGCTGGCCATCGGCAAGCATCGCTCGTAGATCGCGGCTCGCAACGACGCGACCAGCGGGTCGGCGGCCGACAAGCTGCCGCCGACCACGAGCACCTGCGGGTTGAAGAAGTTGACGACGACCGCGAGCACCTCGCCGAGGTACGAACCCGCGCCGCGCACCACCTGGTTGGCCAACGCGTCACCGCGGTAGACCTGCGCGACAAGGTCGGTCACCGAATCCAGGCCGAGCGAGGAAAGCAGGACGGCGCCGCTGGCCACGGTCTCCAGGCAGCCATGGCGCCCGCATCCGCAGAGCACCGCCTCCGGGGAAGTAACCCGTACGTGGCTGATGTCACCAGCCGCGCCGTTCGCGCCGTGGTACACGGCGCCGCCCGCGATGATCCCGCAGCCGATCCCCCGGCCCGCCTTGACCGCCACCAGGTGCTGAACACCGGAGTGCACCCACCGCGTCCGGTACTCGCCGAGCGCGAGCAGGTTGGCGTCGTTGTCCACCACCGCCGGAACGCCGAACCGCTCGGTCAGCCAGTCACGCACCCGCATCCCGTGCCAGCCGGGCATCCGGGACGGGCTGACGATCTGCCCGGCGGCCACGTCGACCGGCCCGGGCAGCCCCATCCCGACGCCGAGCACCCGCCGCCCGGCCGCCAGGTCAGCAAGCCGGGAGGACACGGTCTCGAGGACCGCCGCGGGCCCGTCCTCGAAGGTCACCTCGACCTCGCCGTCAGCGACCCGGTTACCGGCGAGATCCACCCCCGCGAGCCGCGCGTGGTGGGTGCCGAGGTCGGCGGCGAGCGCGACGCCGCCACCGCCGCTGGCGCGCAGCAGCCGTGGCCGGCGCCCGCCGCGGGATTCGCCGTCGCCGACCTCCTCCACCAGCCCGGAGCGGACCAGTTCCTCGACGCGGAGCGACACCGTGGAGGCGGCCAGCCCGGACAACCGCGCTAGGTCGGTCCGGGACAACGGCCCGGATTCGCGGATGAGCTGGAGCATGTCGGCGACTGAAGACTTGTTCGGCATGGGCTGATTATCCGCGCTCTGTTAGCCCACGATGAGACAGCCGCGCTTCGCGCCGCCGCCGCTGCTCGTCAGGGTCAGGGACCGGCGTCGCCGCGACCAGCTGTTTCGTGTACGCCTCGGCTGGGGAGAAGAGCACCCGGTCAAGCGATCCCGACTCCACCAGCTTGCCCGACCGCAGCACCGCGACCCGGTGCGCGAGCGAGCTCACCACCGCCAGGTCGTGGCTGATGAACAGGCACGCGAAGCCCAGCTCGGCCTGCAGCTCGAGCAGCAGCTCAAGGACCGTCGCCTGCACCGAGACGTCTAGCGCGCTGGTCGGCTCGTCGGCCACCACCAGTTCGGGACGCAACGCCAGCGCGCGGGCGATGGACACCCGCTGGCGCTGCCCGCCGGAAAGCTGGTGCGGATATCTCGCGGCCATCTCGGGGTCGAGCCGCACCGATTCGAGCAGCCCGGCCACCCGCGCCGGCCGGTCGCCGGTGCGCGCGATGACCATCGGCTCGGAGATGCTTTCCCCGATCGTCATCCGCGGGTCGAGCGATGACCCAGGGTCCTGGAACACGGTGCCGCACCGCTGCCGCAGCCGCCTGAGCTTCCGGCCGCGCATCGCGGACAGGTCCTCGCCGAGCAGCCGCACCGTACCGCCGGACGGCGCGAGCAGCCCGAGCGCGCAGCGCGCCACGGTTGACTTGCCCGACCCCGACTCGCCGACGAGGCCGAGTATCTCCCCCGGAGCGATCTTCAGATCGACCCCCTCCACGGCGGTGTTCCCGCCGTATTTCACTGTGAGGTTGTCACATTCAAAAGTGTCCATAACGGCGGTCGGTTCCTCCGTCGCGTCCCCGCGCGGCTGCAGCCGGGGCACCGCGTTCAGCAGGGTGCGGGTGTACTCCGCCTGCGGCTGGTAGAACAACCCGCCGACCGTGGCTTCCTCGACGATCTTGCCGTCCCGCATGACGATGACCCGGTCCGCGATGTCGGCGACCACGCCCATGTTGTGGGTGATGACCAAGATCGCGGTGCCGAGCCGGTCCCTGATGTCGCGCAGCAAGTCCAGGATCTCGGCCTGCACGGTGACGTCGAGCGCGGTGGTGGCCTCGTCGGCGATCAGCACGGCCGGGTCGCAGGCGATCGCCATCGCGATCATCACCCGCTGCCGCAGTCCGCCCGACAGCTCGTGCGGGAACTGCCCGAGCCGGGTATGCGGCTCGGGGATGCCCGCCAGCTCAAGCAGTTCCGTGGCTCTGGCGAGGGCCGCGTCCCTTTTCAGCGAGCGGTCGTGGATCCGCAGCGCCTCGGCCACCTGCCAGCCGACGGTGAATGCCGGGTTCAGCGCGGTCATCGGCTCCTGGAAGACCATCGCCACCCGGCTGCCGCGGAGCTGGCGCGCGGAGGCATCGTTAACCGCCGTTCTGGCGATATGTATTGACCCGGTACGGCGGGCAAGCGGCGGAAGGAGGCCCATGGCGGCCATGGCTGTAATGGTCTTACCCGAGCCTGATTCCCCGACCAGCGCGACGATCTCGCCGGGGTTGACGGTGAGGCTAACCCCGTCGACGGCGCGGGCGTCGCCGATGGTGACCACCAGGTCCTCGATCTGCAGAGCTGTCATCGTCACTTGTCCCTCAGCCGGACTTCGAACGCGTCCCGCAACCCGTCACCGACGAAGTTGAAGGCGCAGACCACGATGACGATGGCCACCCCGGCCGGGATGTACATCCACCAGTAGCCGTCGAAGGTGTAGTTGATGCCGTTGCTGAGCATGCCGCCCCAATCGGTCTTGGGCAGCGGCACGCCGAGGCCGAGGAAGCTCAGGTAGGCGAGCAGCAGGATCGCGTCCGCGACCTGGAAGGTGGCGTTCACGACGACAGTGCCGATCACGTTCGGCACGATGTGGCGAAACACAGCCCGCCGGCCCCCGCCGCCCATCGCGATCAGCGCCTGTACGTAATCCCTGGTACGCAGCGATACCGCCTCGGCGCGGACCAGCCGGGCCGGGACCAGCCAGGACACCGCGCCGATGATCAGGATCAGCACCGGGACGCTGGGGGTGATGATGCTGGCGGCGACCATCAGCAGGAACAGCGCGGGTATCGCGATGCCCGCGTCGACGACCCGCATCATGACCGCGTCGAGCCAGCCGCCGAAGTAGCCGGCCACCGCGCCCCAGAGCATGCCGATCACCGTGGCCATGATCCCGGCCGCGATCCCGATCTCGAGGCTTACCTGGCCGCCGTACATCAGGCGGCCCAGCTCGTCGTGGCCGACGTCGTCGGTGCCGAGCGGATGCCCGGTTCTCGGCGACAGGTTCTCCTGGCTGAGCTGCACGTGGGTCTGGTTCGTGTGGTAGAAGAGCGGCCCCAGGAAGCAGAACGCGATCAGCACCACGATCACGCCCAGGCTGATCATGGCGATGCGGTTGCGCACGATATCCCTGGTCACCCGGCGATACAGAGATCCTCTTGCTGTTATCACGGCTGTAGTCATCGCAGGCTCCCCCGTACCCTCGGGTCGGCGGCCGCCTGCAGCAGGTCAGCGAGCAGCGATCCGGTGACCGTCGCGACCGCGATGATGAGCACGACCCCGAGCTCGGTCGGGTAATCGGAGGTCTGCGCCGCGGTCCAGAACATCAGCCCCATCCCGGGGAAGTTGAAGATCGACTCGATGACGATCGCGCCGGAGAACACCACCGGCACGTAGTAGCCGAGCATCGTGATGACCGGGGTCAGCGAGTTACGCAGCACGTGGATGCCGACCACCCGGGTTTCCTTGGCGCCCTTCGCCCGGGCGGTGCGGGTGTAGTCCTCGCCGAGGTTGTCCAGCACGGCGGACCGGACGTACCGGCTGAAGACCGCGACGGTGGCGATCGTGCCGGTGAGCACCGGCAGCACCAGTGCCCGCGGGTCGGCGAGGATGCCGCCCAGCGTGCTCGCCTGCGGTGCCTGCGGCGGGAACCAGGTGAGCTTGTCGGAGAACGCGGTGATCAGCAGCAGCGCGACGAAGAAGCTCGGTGTCGCGTAGCCGACGAATGCCCCGGCGGTGATCAGGTGGTCCGGCAGCTTGCGCCGCCGGACCGCCTGCCACACGCCAAGCGGCAGTGCGATGATCAGCGCGAGCAGCGTGGACAGCCCGCTCAGCACCAGGGTCTTCGGCAGCCGCTGGCCGATCAGCGAGGCGACGCTCTGGTTGAGCTTGTACGACTCGCCGAGGTTTCCCTCGAGCAGCCTGCTCAGGTACAGCCAGTACTGCTCGGGCAGCGGCTTGTCGAAGCCCTGTGCCTGGTTGAAGGTGTTGATCTGGGCCTGGGTGGCCTGCTGCCCGAGGATCCCCCGGGCCGGGCCGCCGGGCAGCGCGTGCAGCAGGCCGAACACGATGATCGTCACCAGGAGGATCACCAGCAGGGCCTGCAGCACGCGCTTGACTAGGAAGAGGGCCATTTATCCGTTGGTCTCGTACCACTGCTGCGGGTTCATGGTCGCCAGCGGGTTCTGCACGACCCCGCCGAGCGTGTCCTTGATGGCGCTGACCTGGTAGTCCGGGTTCGGCACCCAGATGACCGGCAGGTTCTGCGCGAGGTAGGCCGAGTACTGCTGCATGGCGCTCGCGCTGCTGCTGCTCGTGGTCTGCTGGATCAGGTTGTCGGCCGTCGCGTCGGAGTAGCTCCCGAGGTTGACGCCCGCGTTGGTGGCGAAGATCTGCTCGCCGCTCGGGTACGCCGGGTAATACCAGCTGCCCTGAGTGCCGAAGAACGAGAGCTGCCAGCTGCAGGCTGCCTGGCTTGACGTGCAGATGGCCGAGTCGTTGAGCACGGTGTCGAGTGGCGCCTGCTTGATGTTCAGGTTCACGCCGATATCGGAGAAGCTCGACTGGAGTTCCTGCATCATGTTGGTCGTCTCGGTGCTGCCCGACTCGCTGACGATGGTCAGGCTGAGCTTGGTGCCCTTGGCGATGCCGGCGCCGCAGCTACCCGTGCAGGTCGCCCCGCCGCTGTTGATCGTCCAGCCGTGGCTGGTCAGCAACTGCTTGGCCTTGGCGATGTTATAGGGGTACGGGTTGTTCTTCTGAGTGGCGGACAGAAAGTCGCCGCTCGCCGCGGTCTGCGGGATCGGCCCGTAGCCGGTCGTCGCCTCGCCATGCCAGATGTCGCTCGCGATCGTCTGCTGATCGACCGCCATCTGCAGCGCCTGCCGGACGTAGAGCTGCTTGAATACCGCGCCCATCGCCGGGTTGTTGAAGTTATAGGGGATGTAGGAGACAGCCCAGCCGACCCACGGCTCGATCTTGTAGCCGTCTGCCTCGAGGAGCTTCTCCTGGGCGAGGTCGGTGATCGGCACGTAGCCGTAGTCGATGCCGCCGGATCGCAGCTCGTTGAACTCGGCCTCGTCGGAGGTGAACGGCAGGAAGGTGACGCTGGCCAGCTTCGCCTGCCCCGACCCCTTGTAGCTCTTCGACTTGGCGAGCACGACCTGGCCGCCAGTGTTCCAGCTCTGCAGGCCGAACGGGCCGTCGGTGACCTTCCAGAGCGGGCTGGTGTCGTAGGTGCTTATGCTGCCTGCCTGAGCGATCAGGTAAGTGAGCACCTGCTTGGCGCCTGCCGTGGTTTCGTCGTAGTCGCCGGCTTTGCCGCCGGTGCTGGTGATATCCCAGGCGGCCTGCGGGAGCGGGGTGATCAGGCTGAGCTGGTTCGCGGTGAACCAGCCGGGGTTGTACGCCTTGGTGAGCTGCAGCCGGAACGTGCTGTCGTTGACGATCGTGAAGCTCTTGACGTTGTCCGGCATGTCGCCCTGGCTGTAGGCGCCCCACTCAGACTTGTCCGACTCGACCAGGTTGAACCAGAACTGGACGTCACGGCTGGTCAGCGGCTTACCGTTGGACCAGTCCAGGTTTCTGAGCGTGATCGTGACCGTCTTGTCGCCATTGCTGTAGACCGGCGCGTCGGCCGCGCTCTCCGACGTGTCGATGGCCAGCGACCCGGAGGAGGTGTCGTAGTTGTACAGCGGCAAGTACATCTCGCCGAAGATCGAGCTGTTGTAGCTGGCGAGATGCGCTGGGGTCTGGATCGGGAAGATCCAGTTCGGGTTCGCGTCGGGCGGGAGCGCGAACGTCGCGTTTCCCCCGCCGGCGGCTTGTGCGCTCGATCCGCTGGACCCGCTGGACCCGCAGGCGCTGATCACCAGTGCGGCGACGCCCACCGCGGCGACCGCCAGCGCGGTGCGTGGGCGCCCTCTAGGCCCGAACACTTTCCTCATGCTTTAACTCCCGATGCTCCAACACTCCTGGATGTTCATGCGGTGTCCGGTATAGTACGACCATATTTCGAAGTAAACAATGATTGAAACGAAGAAGTTATTTCGATTTTGGAGAAAGCATGATCAGTGCGCTGTCGCTCCCCGCGCCCCGCGCGCCCAAGGCGGTCGATGTGTCATCGACCGCCATAGAGGCCTGTCGATGACACATCGACAGGCCTTGCGGATCGGGATCGCGGGGATCGCGATCGAGTCGAGTACGTTTTCACCGCACCGGACGGTGCTGGCGGACTTCACCGTCACCCGAGGGGACGCGCTGCTGGGGCGGTACGACTGGCTCGGCTCTTCATGGGCGCGTGATGTTGAGTGGGTGCCGCTGCTGCACGCGGTCTCGCTGCCCGGCGGCCCCGTCGAGTTTTCCGCGTATGACTCGCTGAAGGCCGAGATCATCTCGCTCGCCACCGCGGCTGGCCCGCTGGATGGCCTGTTGTACGACATCCACGGCGCGATGACGGTCGTGGGCCTGACCGACGCCGAAGCCGACCTCGCGGATTCGCTCCGCTCCGTGCTTGGCCCGTCCGCGCTGATCTCGGCTTCGATGGATCTCCATGGGAACGTGTCCGCCCGGCTGGCCGGGCTGCTTGACCTGGCCACTTGCTACCGGACGGCCCCGCACGTGGATACCTGGGAGACCAGGGAACGCGCGGCCCGGCTGCTGGTGGAAAGGCTCCGTTCCGGCGGCAAGCCGCTGAAGGCCTGGGTACCAGTCCCGGTGCTGCTGCCCGGCGAGAAGACCAGCACCCGGCTCGAACCCGCCGCGTCGTTGTACGAGCAGGTCCGGTCGGCGGCTTCGCTGGACGGGGTGCTGGACGCCGCGATCTGGGTGGGCTACGCGTGGGCGGACGAACCGCGCTGCCACGCCGCCGTGGTGGTCACCGGCGACTCGGCGGAGGTGATCTCTTCCACCGCGCAATCGCTGGCCGAGGCCTACTGGGCGGCGCGGGACTCGTTCGCGTTCGTGGCGCCGGCTGGTTCGTTGTCGTCGTGTCTCGCGACAGCGCTGGCCAGCGACAAGCGGCCGTACTTCATCAGCGACTCCGGCGACAACCCGACCGCGGGCGGCGCGGACGACGTCTCATGGACTCTCGGCCGGTTGCTGGAAGAGGTTCCCGGTTCGGCGACGGTCATCTACGCGAGCGTGGTTGATCCGGCGGCCGTGGTCGCCGCGTTCGCGGCGGGTAAGGGCGGTTCGGTCGCGGTTAAGGTCGGCGGCAAGATCGACTCACGGCCGTCAGGGCCGGTGCCGGTTCGTGGCACGGTGTACTCGCTGCTCCGCGACGACCCGGTCGGCGGGGACATCGCGGTGATCCAGTCCGGCGGGCTGCGGGTGATCCTCACCTCTCGTCGCAAGCCCTATCACCACATCACCGACTTCACCGCGCTCGGTCTCGATGTCTCTTCGGCTGACCTGGTTGTCGTCAAGATCGGCTACCTGGAGCCCGAGCTTTACGAGGCCGCCGCGGACTGGATGCTGGCGCTGACCCCGGGCGGCGTCGACCAGGATCTGCTTCGGCTGGGTCACCACAACCTCGGCGGCCCGGTGTTCCCGTTCAACCCAGACATGCCCGCTCCGGACCTGACCCCGCGACTGCTGTGAGGTTCGAGGTATGCGCCGAGTCGCCGGGGGCCGTGCTCGCGGCGGTGGCGGCGGCCGCGGACCGGGTCGAGTTGTGCGCCGATCTCGGGGCGGGCGGAGTGACCCCGAGCGCTGGCCTGATCGAGTGGGCGGCGTCGCGTCTGCCTACCCACGTCCTTATCCGTCCTCGCCCCGGCGATTTCGTCTACACCTCGGATGAGGTGGATGTCATGCTCCGGGACATCGCTGTCGCCAAGGCTGCTGGGGCGGCCGGCATCGTGCTGGGTGCGCTCACCGCGTCCGGGCGGGTGGATGTTTCGCTCTGCGAGCGGCTGGTGGCGGCCGCGCGGCCGGCGAGTGTTACGTTCCACCGCGCGTTCGACGTGGCCGCTGATCCTGAGGCGGCCTTCGCCGACGTGCTGTCGCTGGGTGCCGACCGGCTGCTCACCTCCGGGGCGGCGCCATCGGCGCTATCGGGCGCGGACCTGCTGGCTGACCTGGTCCGCCGGGCAGCCGGACGGCTGACGATCCTGGCCGGCGGCGGTGTCACAGCGGAGACGGCAGCGGAACTGGTCCGGCGGACCGGGGTCGGCGAGCTGCATTTCTCGGCTCGCAACTCTGGCCCCGACGGCGCCAGCCTCGAGACCCGGATACAGGCCATCATGGCGGCCGTACCGGCGCCCTAGAGGCGACGCCGCTAAGCCGTATGTGCCCGCGCGCAGGTGACCCGGGCCCCCCGGGAGGGCGCGGTGTCGGCCAGGGGCATCTTCTCCCGGGTTAACGCACCCCAGCCACCCGACATATCATGACATCACGGGCGGATAAGGTACACGAACCCGGGAGAAGATGCGCCGCCGCCAGCCAGCAGGCCGGCCAACGTCGTTGCGAAGTGGGCGCGCAGCTGCCCCGGACGTCTGCGCGGTATTGTCCCGTGCGTGGACGGACGCGACGGTAATCCGGGTGGACCCTCAGTGGTCGGCCGCTGGGAACTGCAAGCCCTGCGTAGTATCGGCGAGGACGGCACGGTCACGGGACTGCCTTTCGGTGAGCACCCGCACGGTGTCTTGATCTATACGCCGGGCGGCTGGATGGCCGGGCAGCTCGCGGCCACCAGCAGAGCGATGGTGGACGATGCCGACCCGCTGGGCGGACCGCCGGATCAGCGGGCCGCCGCGTACTCGACCTACGTCGGAGTAACTGGGGTCACCGAACTTACCTGGCGGCGAATGGAATCCTGGTAATAGCATTGCCGACAGGAAGCTTGCTGAATAGCGGAGGCATGCGTCGATGGGTTCCGCGAGCAGGCGGGACGAGGATGGGCGGGCAGCGGCGCTACGCGTCCGTGAACTGCGCACTCGTCTCGGCCTGAGCCAACAGCAGTTCGCGACCCGGCTCGACGTCTCCTACGTCACGGTAAGCCGTTGGGAAAACGGACATTCCACCATATCGGCAGCGGCCCAGCAACGCCTCGCGGAACTGGAGCGGGAGAACCCGCCGCCGCGGCCGCCTATGGGGGCAGCACCGGTCCCGCTGTCATCGTTCGTCGGTCGCGAATCCGAGACCGCCTCGCTCACCGCGTTGCTGTCCGCCAGCAGGCTGGTTTCACTCGTCGGTCCAGGCGGCGTGGGGAAGACGAGGCTGGCCCTCGAGGTGCTGCGCCGTCGGCCGCCCGGTAGCAATCGCGTGGTGTTCGTCGCCATGGACCAGCTCAGTGATCCGGAACTGGTCGGCACCCAGGTCGCGACGGCCCTCGGGATCCGTGACCGGCCCGGAGTCGAGGCCGCCGACGCGGTCACCGAATCGCTGACGACCCAGCCCGCTCTGCTCGTGCTCGACGGCGCCGAGCACGTGCTCCCGGGAGTGGTTAGCCTCGTCCAGCGGGTGCTTGCCCAAGCGCCCGTGACCCGCGTCGTCGTGACCAGCCGGTGTGTCCTGGACGTCCCCGGCGAGCAGGTCTGGCCGGTGCCCGCACTCACCTGCCCGGCTCCCGACGCGAGTCCTCGAGAAGCGGCCGGCAGCGACGCCGTGCGACTGTTTGCCACCCGGGCGACCGAACGCAGGCCGGACCTCGCCATCACTGACGAGCTCGCCCAGCCGGTCGCCGAGCTGTGCCGGAGACTCGATGGCCTGCCGCTGGCCATCGAACTGGCGGCGAGCTGGGCGGGCACGCTGTCGGTCGGGGAGATTCTCGCCTTCCGCCTGGACCTGATGGACCCGCCGCAGCCCGAGGGTGACCGCCGCGCGAGAACGCTGCGGGCCGTGGCGGAATCCAGCCACGCGATGCTCGGCCCGGACGAGCGGGCGGTGCTACGGGATCTGTCGGTCTTCGCCGGGCCCTTCACCCTGATGGACGCGTCCGCGGTCACCGGGGTATCCCCCGACCGGCTGTTGCACTCGCTGCGCCGCCTGGTCAATTCTTCCTGGCTAGTCGTCCGGCCCGACCGCGACCAGAGCGCCTACCGGATGCTGGACACGCTGCGCGAGTACGCCGCCGAGCAGCTCGACGACGCGGGAACCGGCCAGCTCACCAGGAAACGGCATGGACAGCACTTCGCAGCCCTGGCCAGCGCGAGCGAGGGATCGCTTACCGGTGCCGGGCAGGCCCGCTGGATCGCGATGCTCCCGCGGGCGACCGCGGACCTGGAAGCCGCCCTCACCTGGGCGAAAGATAGCGGCGAGATCCCGCTCGGGCTTGAGATGAGCGCGGCGTTGTGCTGGTGGTGGCTGACCTCGGGCCGGATGGCAGACGGCCGCCGCTGGCTGGCCGTCTTCACCTCCTTCGCGGAGACCGGGGAGAACACCGCTGTCGCCCAGGCGTGGCGGGCAGCCTCGGTGCTGGCCGTCGAGAACGGCGACTACCGGTCAGCCATCGAGTACGCCAGCCAAGCGTTGCGGGTCTTCAACTCGCTCGGCGCGGCCGACGCCGCCATCGGGGCCGCCACGGTGCTGGGTGCTGCCTACCGGTACCTGAGCGACTACCCCGCCGCTAAGCACTACCTCGAAATGGCCGTCCAGCACTGGCGCGCGGCCGGGGACGAGGCAAAGACCGCCGCGGCGCTTAACAACGTGGCTATGGTCGCCTCGGACACCAGCGATTTCACCCGTGCTATCCAGCTCCTCGAAGAGAGCCTCGCGCTAAAGCGCAAGCTGGGTAACCTCCGTTCGGTAGCCCTGAATTTGGCGAACCTCTCCGATGTGTACCTCAAAACCGGCCAGACCACCCGCGCGGCGCACGTCCTGACCGAGGCGGAGGGCATCAACGCTGAGCTCGGTGACTTCCAGCTAACCGGCACCATCGCGTGCAACCAGGGCGACCTGGCGCGAGCCAGATCCGACTTCACCGGCGCGGCCCGGCACTACCGGCGTGCCCTTGAGTGCTTCCGCGCGAGCGGCAACCTGCACGACGTCGTGCTCGCGCTTATCGGCCTGGGCATGACCCTGCACCACCTGGGCCAGCCCGCCAAAGCCGCTCGTACGTTGCGCGAAGCCGAGACCCTGACGATCAGCACCGGGAACAGCAACCGGCTGCCCGCGGTACGGGCTGCTCTCGCGGAGGTCGGGCAGTCGGCGCAGGGCCGTCCGCCCGGCGGCCTGACCAGGCGGCAGGCAGAGATACTCGGCTACGTGGCGAATGGAATGACGACCAAAGCGATCGCCGAAGCGCTCGTGCTGAGCACCGGAACGGTAGGGCGGCACATCGCCACCATCTATCGCAAGCTAGGGCTGACCAACCGAGCGCAAGCGACGGCGTACGCGCTGCAGCATGGGCTGATACCTCCAGCCGAGCATTAGCTTGGCCACCGCGCTACATCCCTTGCTAAAGGCGCCGAAATTAGCCGCATTCTCGTCGGCCAGTACCGGTAAAAGTATGTATTTCCTTTCGCGATCCTCGGACATTCCCCAGCGAAGTGATAGCTTTCGGGCGCCGTCCATCTGGTGGCATTTCTCGGCATATCGTTAGGAGTCGCAGCCATGCCGCTCATCCTCACGGCCGCCTGGCAGTCCGCGTTGCTGATGGGATCCGTCGTTATGGCCGGCGGTTGGCTCTTCATGCTTTGGCTTGTAAGCATGTCCCGCCACCAGGGACACGTGCTGCCCCAGCCGGAAACCAGCGATCTTGGGCCGGAGCCGCCGGCCGTCGCGGGGATGCTCGGCAACGGTAACCGCGTCGGCGACGAAGCCGCCGCCGCTACCTTGCTCGATCTGGCCGCCCGGCACATTGTCGACCTGGAGCAGGTCGACGACCAGCTGTCGCTGTGCCGGCTCCGGCCGCCCGGCGACGCGGACCTCGCCCCCTACGAGCGGCGCGTCCTCAGCTACCTGGACGCGCTGGCCACCGACGGCGTAGTGCCGGCGCCGACCCTGGCCGAGGGCGTCACCAGGCCAGCCGCGTGGTGGCGGAAACTGCGCGGTGAGGTCATCGCCGACGCCCGGGCCCGCGGCCTGTCCCGGCCGCGGTGGAGCCCGCTCCAGGTGGCGGTGCTCGGCCTGCCCGCCGCCCTGCCCGCCGCGGGCCTGCTGATCTGGCTGGTCAGCGTCAGCGGCATGGGCCCCACCGCTGGCGGCCGAGGGATTGTGGGCGGCGCCATCGTGGCCGCCCTGCTCGGTCTCGCCGCGGTCAGGCGGCTCAACACCGACCGCCTCACCGCCGCCGGCGAGGCCGCGGCCGGCCACTGGCTCGGCGTCCGCGCCCGGTTGGCCGCCGACCCGGCCATCGCCAGCCAGCCGCCCGCCGCCGTTGCTACTTACGGGCGCTACCTCGCCTATGCCGCCGCGTTCGGCCTCGCACGGACCGCGGTCAAGAGCCTGCCGATCGGCGCGCCGGCCAACCCGCGAATCGGCTGGTCGACCTATGGCACCGGCCAGTGGCACAAGGTCGATATCAGCTACTCACGGCGCCTGAACTGGGGCACGGCCCCGCGGCAAATGCTGGTCTCGCGGCTGATCTTCGCGGTGCCCGCCGCTGCCGTGGCGTGGCTATTCCTCGCCGTGATACCGGGGCTGGCGGGGATCGGCTGGGTCGCACTGCTCATCGTGGCCCTGGCGCTGGCCGGCGCCGCCCGGGCGATCGCGGACCTGACCGGGGGCCGCCTGGTCGAAGGCCAAGTCGTGCGGGCCAGCCAGCAGGGCCGGGTCTACTGGATCGCGGTCGATGACGGGACCGGCTCCACGGTGCGCGCGTGGCAGGTCGACGCCTCCATCTACCGGCAGGTCAGCGAGGGTGACGTCATCCGAGTGCGGGTCTCCCGGATCTTCCGGTACGTCTCCGGCCTCCAGATGGTCGGGCAGCACCACCCGCGGGTGGACGTGGAGGCAGCACTGCCGCAGTGGCAGCGTGAGGATGATGGAGCTGCCCGCCGCCGGGCGGTACTGGCTGGCGCCCCGGCCTGGTCAGACGGCCTTGCCCCCGGACTGAATCTGGCCACGCTAGTCACCGCGGAGGACGCGGCCAGGCTGCTCGGCGCGCCGGTGAGCGCCGCGCAGCCGCTGAATCCGTTCGAGCAGATCCCGGGCGCGGCCGGTAATCCCCTGACCCGGAATGCGGTGCTCGTAGCCTGCCGGTGGACGGCGGCAGCCGATGCCAGCCGCTCGGTCGACGTGTTCGTCGGGACGGGCTTCGGCGCGCGGAGTCTGCTCGGGCAGCTTGTCGCCCTAGCGCACAAGACGGCGAGGCCCGAGCGCGGCGGGCGTCTCGGGCAGGGTGTCGTGCTGGCCGGGAAGGTACTCGTCATCGTCCAGCACGGCGTGAGCGCCGCCGTCCTCCTCAAGGACACGGTCCCGCAGCCGACCCTGGAGCAGTTCGCTCCTGTTCTGGCGGGCCGTCTCGCGGCTGGGGCGTCCGATCGGGCTGCCGCCCCCGTACCTGGTCAGTAACTAGCCGCCGCGCTCTTCCTGCGGGAGCATCTGGGGCTGATGTGATGTGAGGTTCATTCGAGGCTGGTGTTCTCCGCCCGGCGCACTCGGCAGCCCCAGCAATGGGCCATCGATAGCGTTATGGAAACGTTCAGAACAACGTGAGTTGTCGTCGCGGCCGAGCGATTTGGTGCGGTATCACCCGGTTGTGCCGTCCCCGTCGGCGCCCATCTGTTCGAGGTGATCATGGTGAGTGCTGCACTGCCCAGACAAGAGTGCGAGTAATGCGGCACTCACCAGGAACGCCCGGCGCGACAGCAGGGCGATATGGCACGGATGCCCGGTTCGCTACCCCATCCCGGGCCTCACGGCGCGCAGCAAACCACGATCACGACCCGCAACACGCCGCAAACAACCCTTAATTTGACATGTGTCCATAACCCCGGCGATGGGGCTGCTGACGCGCGGACTAAGCCGGTCAGCGGTGGCCGTTACCGGTGTCCCCGCCAGACACGTCTATATGGGTAGAGAGCGCGCGATCTCCCCAAAGAATCGGAAGGCCTAGATGGACCAGAGGGTGCATTCCATGTTCAGAGATGAGATGTCCTCGCAGGCAAGGCCGTCGCTTGACGGTATGGCCCAAGAGGTGCTTGCTAAAGGGCGGCGCGCCCGGCGTGTACGTATGACGAAGATCGCGTCAACCGTTCTCGTGGCGGTCGGCCTGGTAGGTGTCGGGGTAGCGGTGCCGACAATCATCGGCGGTCATTCCGCTGCGACCGATCGGGGCGCGGTGGCGAAATCCGCCAGCCCCGCTCGGCCTGACACGCGGACCGCGCCCGCCGGCGGCGCCAACGCGGTCCCGGCGGCCGCGATCTTGACCACCGTGACCTCGTCGGCTGACTACATCCCGCAGCCGGCGGGTCCCAAGGCGCCGACGAGTTCCGCGGCCGTCCTGGATGAGCTGCTGAAGCTGCTGCCTCCCGGGGCGACGAGCAACTATGCCTTCTACGATCTCGGCGCGCAGACCTATCTGAAGGGTGCGTCCGGTCTCGGGATGATCCGGCTCATCCTGTTCAAGGGCTCGCTGAATCCGGATGCGTGTACCAGCGCGGTCCCTTCGGACATGACGCGGACCTGCAGCACGCTGCCCAGCGGCGCGACCGTGCTCACCACCAGGATCTCGGACAACTGCATAGAGCCGCTGGTGATCGACGTCGACCACGGGGACGGCACTGTCGTCGAGATCGATGTGGCCACCTGCCTGGCCTGGAACGGCCAGACCAACCCGCCGACGCAGTTGGCGATCACCGCTGCGCAGGCACTGCGGATCGCCGCGAATCCTGTCTGGGGGTCGTCGCAGATGGATGCCGCCCTTGTCCGGGCGGCGGCCAGCCGGTTCGCCGACCTACCCGGGAACCTGCACGGCGCCGTGTCGACGGGAAGCTGACAGCGTGGGCCTGCCCCGTTCTCTGGGGCAGGCCCACCTCCCCGACCGGGTAATGGCAGGCGTACTGACGGAGGTGACAGTGCGAGAGGACGGCGAGTTCGTCGCTTTCGTGGAACAGTCGGGACGCCGGCTGTGCGAGACCGCTTTCTGGTTGTGCCGGGACTGGAGTCTCGCGCAGGATCTCACCCAGACCACATTCATCAAGGTCTATCTGTCATGGCGGCGCATCAAGCACGATGACCCTTATCCGTACTGCAAGCAGGTATTGCTGCGGACCTATCTCGATCACAAGCGGCTCAAGAGCTCGGCCGAGGTGCAGACCGATGCGGTCCCGGATCGGCCCGCGGCGGCCGACGCCGCGGAGCTGCGCATCACGCTGCTGGACGCTCTCGGGCACCTCAGCCCGCGGGACCGCGCCATCATCGTCTTGCGGTACTGGGAAGACCACAGCGTTCAGACAGTGGCCGAACTGCTGGACCTGTCGCCGGGCGTGGTGAAGACACAGAGCATGCGCGCGCTGACCACGCTGCGTGTCTTGCTCGGTGAGGACGAGGCCCTTCCCGCTCCACCCGCCTGAGCTCACATAACAGAGGGGCCACTCGTCCGAGTGGCCCCTCTGTTATGCGGCGTAGACTTCAGGTTGGCAGTTCAACCGTGCTCTGCTGCGGCGGGCGCGGCCTCGGGAGGGTGTTCCAGCACCCTCTCGGGGGCCCGTCCGGCTGGACGGCATCTACTCGCAGAAGACACGCACCTTGGCATCGGGCTGGTCGACCTCCACGGTCACCTCGTCGAGGTGCTCCACGAGCTCCTCGAGCTGTTCGGGCTTGAGCTGCGTCAGGTCGAACGGCACGCCCGACTTGTTCAGCTCGGCGCTGGCCTTACCCAGTGCCTGCGGCGGGATGAGCGCCGTCAGCCGTACGCCGGCCCGCAGCAACTGCAGCGGCACCCGCACGTTGACCCGCGCCGGCTCACCGTTCTCAACGGAGTCCACCACCACCCGCAGGTACTTCGCCTTGCCCTTGGGCCGGGCTTCGGGGCTCGGCGCCGCCGGCGGCTGGTCCCGTTCGAGCGCGGCGATGAGCTGCTCAGCCTCCTCAGCGGTGATCTTGCCCTCGGCCAGCATGGCGAGGATGTCCTTACGCTGTTCGTTCATTGAACCTCTCTCCTATCGGATGGTTACGAGCACGGCCGTGCGGCCCTGCTCGACGTCGACCCGGGTGCCGGGCAACGCGGCGACGATGCGCCACCCGGTGCCGAGTGCCCGCATCACACTGACGCGGTATACGAGGCAGGCCACGGCCGCCACCAGTACGGCCAGGACCACGACCGGCGACAACACGAGCACTACCGGGAGTACCGGGACCCAGATCCGGATGGGACGGCCGTCCGGGTGCTTGACCCGCACGGTCAGCAACTGCGGCATCATGGGCGGTCCTCCAATTCGGACAATGCCTGCTGGGCGGTGATCTCGCCGCGGCGCAACCGGTCGATGACGTCGGCCCGCGACGGCGCCGGATCGGTCTCGACGAAGTCGAGCATCTGCGTGATCCGGTTCAGACGCGATTTGATCGTCGGGTAGCTCACCCCGAAGATCCGCTCCATCTCCTTGATGGAGCCGTGGCAGCGCACGAACGCCGTGACGAAGACCTGATCCTCGACGTTCAGCTGAGCCAGTTGCGGTAGCTCGAACTCGCCCTCGATCGCGACGCCGCTGCCTGCCAGGCGTACCCGCTCGACGGCGAACGGCTGGCCCCGGGTCAGGTTCGTGAGTTCCTGCCAGTCCATCGCCTGCTCTGTCATACCTAAAGTTCTATCTGGCAAATATTCAACTTTCAAGACTTTAATATTAATTTTCTTAATCTGACCCTCGGCTGCGCCTCGGGCTCCGTGCGGTAGATGCCGGCCGCGTCGGGCACCGTGGACACTCCCAGCTCCTCCGCGACACTGGACACCGCCTGGGCCGCGATAGCCGGATCGTGGCGGCCATCGACGGTGAAGTGCGGCGCGACGAAGAGCTCGTAGTGCCGCCGGGCCTCCGCCTCGCTGAGGCTCGAGATGAGTGCGTTCAGGTACCAGACGGCGAGATCCGGCTCGTCGCGGATCGTACGCAGGGCCCGGCGGTTGGCCCGCACGAGAGCCAGCACCGCCGGATCGTCCGGCGCCACCTGGGTGGGATCCACGGCGACGCCCACCGTGGGAATCCTGAAGTGATCACCGACGAAGGCCAGCACCCGCAGGCCGTTTTCCTGGGCCGTGATCTCGGGCGCTAGGGTGCTGCCGACAAACGCCGCGTCCAGCGAACCCTTGGCGAGCTCACGGAGGTGGCGGCCGTAGTCGCCCGGTTTCATGACAACCGGCTGGATGTCACGGTCCGGATCGAGCCCGTGCTTCCTGAGCACAATGCGGGAGAAGCATCCCGGCGCCGTCTTCGGCGCGTGGATACCGATCCTGCCGCCCTTCAGTTCCTCGACCTGCGTGTAAGCGTCGCGGGCGATCAGCCAGAACATCGGCCACTGGGTGTTGACGCACAGGACGGTCCAGGGGATGCCGTCGGTCAAGCGCGACAGCAGCGCCCGGCCGAGCCCGATCGTGGGGGCCTGCCGGACCCGTTCGATGTCCCAAGCGGAACCGTCGCGCAGGGCGACATGGATTCCCTCGTGCTTGTAGTAATCCTGCTGGTCGGCCACGTAGGCGACCAGTTCCTCGTGAATTCCCAGCCCGACGTGGGTCAGGTCGATGGTGTGCATTCGCGGGGGTTCCTTTCCGGGATGCGTCAGCCGATGTCCAGCCCGCCGTCGACCGGCGAGGTAGTGCCCGTGATGAATCCGCTGTCGTCGCCCGCGTAGAAGGCGACGACCCGGGCCACGTCATCGGGGAGATGGATTCGACTACCTGGTCCGCCTCGTCGGTGCTGCTGCGGTAGTTCACGACGACCCGCATGCCCCGGGATGCCAGCAACCGGGCCACGGCCGCGCCGATCCCTCTGCTCGCGCCCGTGATGAGGACGATCCTGCCGCTCTGCTGGACGTTCGTCATACCGGCCTCCGATGAGTCTTAAACGCGCCGGCCTGACGATCGCAGATGGGGCGAATGGTCGCGCCCGTGAGAAACCCTGGTTTGGCCCCTGGTTGTTATCCGCGCGATCCGCGCCGGGGTAGCGCCGATAAATACGTTGCCGCCTGTCGGGGTGCGGTCCTACGATGAGCACGCCGCGGCAGACATGTCCTCTGTACAAGAAGGGAGGCGCTCGCGATGTTCACTAATCGTCAGACGCCTCCGGGGTTTGCTCTCTAGCAATCCTGGAGACGCACTGCGGGCGCCCTCAGGAGTCATTCCTGAGGGCGCTTTCTACGCTACAGATAGGGTCACAGGGTGGCCGCGTCAGCGGCCCAAGCCGAGTTCGCCCGCCCGTACCCCGGCCTGGAAGCGGGAGCCGGCTTCGAGCGTGGCCATCAGTTCGGCGACCCGTCGCCGGTAGGTCCGCAGCGAGGTCCCCAGCTGCCGGGCGGCGGCCTCGTCGGTGAGGCCCGCGCCGAGCGCGCGCAGGACCTCCCGGGCCTCGGAGGCTAGCGCGGGGACCTCGCCGCGTAGATAGGCTCCTAGGTCGGTGGCCGCCTCCCAGGCCGCGGTGACCAGCGAATAAACCCCGCTCACGAGGACCGGGGATGTCGTCACCGTGTACTCGCGGCCGAGCGGCGACGGCTGGCCGGCCAGGATCGCCACCCGCCGGTCCAGGATGATCGTCTCGTGCGGCAGCGGCGCGGAACTGATCCGCAGCTGCGAGCCCGCCGCGGCGAACTGTCGCAACTGCGCACGCTGCGCCTCGTCGGCCAGCGCCAGCGGGCTCATCAGCTTGCGCAGCGTAACGCTTTCCTTGCCGGGCGCCCGCACCCGCCGGGCGAGCGCGGACCGGAACTCCGGCCGCGACCAGGTGGCCAGGTCATGGGCCGCGGAGAAGAACTCCTCCTGCACCCCGTCGAACAGATGCCCCGCCCGGGCGATGAGCTCCGCGTCGCCGCGCACCGTGCTGGTCTGAGCATCAGTCACCTGTCCAGTCTGCCGCCCGTCTCCAGGCCGGGCAAATGGCAGCAACCTGCCAGCTCCTCGCCGCGACCACCGGGCCTGGGCAGGCTATGAGCAGGACGCACCTTCGCCGATCGCGACGTGCCCTGGTAATCACCACCCACCAGAAAGGAACTCACATGTATCTCGTCACTGGAGCAACCGGCAACGTCGGCGGCCCGGTCGCGCGGCAGCTACACGAACGCGGCCACGGCGTCCGGGCACTCGTGCGTAACCCCTCCCGGGCAGCCAGCCTGCCAGCCGGGATCGAGCTCGCCACCGGCGATCTCAACGACCAAGAAAGCGTGTCGAAAGCGGTTCAGGGAGTCGAGGCCATCTTCCTGATGCAGGTCGGAGGCAGGCTTGAGCAGACCAAGACGATGATCACCGCCGCACGGAACGCGGCAGTGCCGAGGATCGTCCTGCTCTCCTCGGTCGGCGCCCGCCTCCTGCCGCTAGACGGGAACCCCATGCCAACCGCTCTCGCGGCTCGCGAGCAGGTGCTACGCGAGTCCGGACTTGGCGTGACCTACCTGCGGCCCTGCACCTTCGCGTCCAACGCCCTCTGGTGGCGCGACTCCATCCGGGCGGGCAAGGTCGTCGACGCCACCGGTGACGGCCGCCTCGCCGTGATCGACCCGGAGGACATCGCGCGCGTCGCCGTCGCCGCCCTCACCGAAGACGGTCACGTAGGCAAGGGGTACCTCCTCACCGGTCCGGAGGCCCTGACCTCGCGCGAGCAGGTCGAGACCATCGCCGAGGTGATCGGACGTTCGATCGGCTTCGAGGACGTCACTCCGCACGAATTCGCCCAGGCCGCCATCCAGCGAGGGACCTCGCCTGAGCAGGCGCACCTCATGGAACGCCTGAACGAGACCCTCCGCGCCCGCCGCGCCGTGGACATCACCGACGATGTCGAGAACATCACCGGAATAGCCCCTGGGACCTTCCGCGGCTGGTGCGAACGCAACGCCAGCGCCTTCCGCTGAGGCTTGTCTCTAGAGTGGATACAGAATACACTTACACGCCATGCTAGCTGCGCCCTTCCCCCGTCGCGAGCCGGCCACGGCCACGGTCGAGGTGATGGGTAAGCGCCTGGCGGCTCACGACGTCGTTGTGCTCGATCTTGCCGCCCCCGGCCGAGCGCGCCTACCTGACTGGACGCCTGGTGCCCACATCGACCTCGTGCTACCCAACGGCATGACCCGGCAGTATTCGCTGTGCGGCGACCGCTGGGATGCGTACTCGTACCGGGTCGCCGTGCTGCGCGAGCCGTCGGGCCGGGATGCCTCGGCCTTCGTGCACCGCGCCCTGGCGGTGGGCGACCGGCTGGCCGTCGGCACCCCACGCAACAACTTTCCCCTGGTCCCGGCGGACGAGTACGTCTTCATCGCGGGCGGCATCGGTATCACCCCGCTGGTTCCGATGGTGAATCAGGCCGTGCGGCAGCGGATCCGGTGGCGCCTGCTGTACGCCGGCCGCGGGCGAGCGTCCATGGTCTTCCTGGACGAGTCGGCGGGCTCGGGGCCGGATGTGCGCGTGGCCGCGCGGGACGAGGGCTCCCGCTTCGACCTCGCAGCCGAACTCGGGGCCCCGCGGGCGGGCGTCGCGGTGTACTGCTGCGGTCCGGACCGCCTGCTGCGAGCGGTCGAGGACCTGATGGCGGGCTGGCCGCCGTACACCCTTCGGACCGAGCGGTTCACCCCGGCCGTACCCGCGTCCCACCCGCTGGACCAGTCATTCGAAGTCGAGCTCGCACGGACGGGTAAAACCTTGAAAGTACGTCCGGACGAATCAGTCCTCTCCCGGCTTAAACAGGCTGGAGCTGACGTGCTCTCGTCGTGCGGAAGAGGCCTCTGCGGGACGTTCGAGGTCACGGTGCTAGAGGGTGAGCCCGAGCACCGGGATTCCCTGCTCGACGACGACGAGCGCCGGGCCGGCGACTGCATGTACGTCTGCGTGTCCCGGTCACGCACGCCCCGGCTCGTCCTCGACCTCTGAAACGCTCACGACCCGAGGGAGTTTCGATGACCGGCGCGATGCCAGCCCACGACGGTGACCCCTTCAGCCACGACGTGCTGGATGATCCGCGGCAACTGCAGCACGAACTGCGCGAGGCCGGACCGGTCGTATACCTGACCCGGTACGACGTCTATGCCTTGGCGCGCTACGAACACGTGCACGCGGCGCTCGTCGATTGGCAGTCCTTCCAGTCGGGCGCGGGAGTCGGGCTGGCGAATCTTCGGCGCACCCCCACCCACCGGGCCGGCGTCCTGCTCGAGGCTGATCCGCCCCGCCATGATGCTCCGCGCCGCGTTCAGGGCAGGACACTGTCCGTGCGGGCCTTGCGGCCGTATCGCGACGTCTGGCGCGCGAAGGCCGAGGAACTGGTCGATGAAGTGCTGGCGGAAGGCCCGGAGTTCGACGCCTATACCCGGCTGGCCCGTGCCTTTCCGCTGCGCGTGTTTCCCGACGCGGTCGGTATCCCCGCCGAGGGACGGGAGAATCTGGTCCCCTTCGGCGATGCCAACTTCAACAGCTTCGGCCCGCGCAACGACCTGGTCCAGCGTGACGAGCACCGGCTACCAGGGCTCACCTACTGGGTGATGGCACAGACCGGTCGCGACGTGCTCAGCGATTCTGGATTCGGAGCCGCGATCTATGCCGCGAGCGATCGCCACGACATCCCGGCGGAGCGGGCTCCGTTCCTGGTTCGGTCGCTGCTGGCGGCCGGGGTCGACACCACCATCAGTGGCCTGTCGGCTGTGCTCTACGCGCTCGCCAGCTATCCGGCGCAGTGGGAGCGACTACGGGACAACCCCGCCCTCATCCGCGTCGCGTTCGACGAGGCCGTCCGGTGGGAGAGCCCGGTACAGACCTTTTTCCGTACCGCCAGCCGCGACGTGCCAATCGGCGGACACGTGATCCCCGAGGGCGAGAAGATCCTGATGTTCCTGGGCGCGGCCAACCGGGACCCGCGGCGATGGGACGACCCCGACGCCTTCGATCTGGACCGCGACCCGTCCGGGCACGTCGGCTTCGGCATGGGCATCCACCAGTGTGTCGGGCAGCACGTCGCCCGTCTCGAGGCGGAATCAGTGCTCCAGGTCCTGGTGAAGCGAGTTCGCGGGCTCGAGCTCACTGGACCGGTGGTCCGGCACCACAACAACACCTTGCGGGCGTGGGAAAGCATCCCGCTCCGGGTCAGGCCCGTATGACAGTGCCGTTGGCTGGCGAGTTAGGCGCAGCCTCTAGGGTGTCGGCATGGCCTCATGGTGGCATCGTGACATGATCGCGGCGGGCAAGCTGCCGCTGATGCTGTGCTTTGTGGCCTTCGTCGTCACGTTCGTAGTGACCCGGGTGATCACCCGTGCGATCCGCGATGGCCGCGGCCCGTTCCGGAACCAGGTGACGGCGAGCGGGACCCACATTCATCACTCGGTCCCCGGCATCATCCTGCTGATCATCGGGGCTTTCACCGCGATCGGCGGTCCTGACTCGCTCGGCTGGCGGTCGTTCGCCGCGGTACTGGTCGGCATCGGCACATCGCTCGTCCTGGACGAGTTCGCGCTCATCCTGCACCTGCAGGATGTGTACTGGAGCGGCGAGGGCCAGCTCTCAGTCGAAGCGGTGAGCCTGACAGCCGCCTGCCTCGGACTCGCTCTTGCCGGATTCAGCCCCTTCGGCGTAAGAGACATCGACAATATCGAGCTGACCCTGCGCCTGACCGCCACCGGAGTCCTCAGCGCCGATGGCGTGCTCTCCTTCATCTGCGTACTCAAGGGCAAGTACCGGACCGCGCTGTTCGGCCTGTTCCTGCCGCCAGTGGCGGTGATCGGCGCTATCCGCCTCGCACGCCCGACCTCAATCTGGGCACGCCTCCGCTACCGGGGCAAGCGACTAGAACGCGCGACCCACCGTGCCGCCGACTTCGACCGCCGCTGGACCCCCCTCCAGACCGACTGGACAAACTTCGTCGGCGGCAAGCCATCCCAGCCCAACCCGCCAGCTCCGCAACCGGGGGCGTAGCCCCATACCTCACGTGGCCATGACCTGCAGTGGGCTGAGGGTGCGCCCGGCGGCGTATTCGGCCGCGAAGGTCCCGTCGCCCAGCGCGGCGCGCAGCCGCTGGCGGTCGAGCTCGGCGAGCCGGCCTTCCAGTGGCTCGATGGCAAGGCCTAGATCCGCGAAGGCTTGTTCGGCCGTGCCGTGCAGCCGCGCGGACCAGCCCGGGTCGGCCCGGCCGTGACCGGTCAGGGCCAGGCCGATCAGCGCGTAGGCGACTTGCGATCTCATCGCCCCGCGCCTAGCCAGCACATATGACTCCGTGAACAACGCCTCGGCCGCGCCCAGCGAGCCGCTCAGGTACTCGGCCAGGCCAAGGTTGAAAGTCTCGCCCCAGATGGCGAACTGGTCGTTGAACCCGCGGGCGATGTCGAGCGATTCGGTCAGGTGCCGGCGGGCGGCGTCCAAGTCCCCCGCTGCCAGCTCGTAGTTGCCGAGGTTGCCAAGCGTCACCGCCATCTGGATCCGGTCACCGACCTGGCGGAAGAGCCGCAAGGTCTCGGCCGCATCGCGGGCCGCGCCCACGTGGTCCCCGGCAATGTATATAGCGTGCGCCCGGGTGATAAGCAGGCGGGCGGTCAGGTGGGTTCGGCCGAGGATGCGGGCCAGGCTCAGGCCCCGTTCGATGAGCGGCAACGCGGCATCCTGTTGTCCTTGGCGTACCAGGATCCAGGCATGCGTTTGCAGCAGTTCCGCGATCAGGGAGTCATCACCGCTGGCGCGAGCAATGGCCAGTGCCTCCTGGGAGTATTCCCCGGCGGTCGTGTAGCCGCTCGTCTGCCCGAGGAGGTGGGCCGCCTCGGCCAGCGCCCGGGCCCGTAGCGGCGTCGCTTCCTGGGCGCCAGGTGAGTTCAGCAGCGCGCGCAGCACTTCGGCTCCTTCGGAGGAGAGCCCCCAGCGCTGCCAGTACACGCGCAACGGGGTGGCCAGCCGCAGACCGGGTTCGGGGTCGGGCTGGGTCAGGCTGAAAGCGATCGCCGCCCGCAGGTTGCCCAGCTCGGCGTCGAGCCGGTCCAGCCAGGCGGCTTGATCGGCGCCTTTAAGCTGGACATCGGCATCCTCGGCCAGGACCAGATAGTAATCACGGTGCGCGGTCCGGGCGGCCTCGGCTACCTCCGGGCCGAGCGCCTCCAGTTGGCCGGCCGCGTACTGCCGGACGGTTTCCAGCAGCCGGTACCGGCCCGGGCCTGCCCCGGTGTCGCCGAACTGGACCAGGCTCTTGTCGACCAGACTGCCCAGCAGTCCCAGTACCTCGGCCGCGGGTACGTCCGGCCCGGTGGCGATCGCGGCCGCCGCGGCTAGGTCGAACCCGCCGGCGAAGACCGACAGCCGGGCCAGCATCGCCCGCTCGGCACCGGTCAGCAGGTCCCAGGACCAGTCCACCATCGCCCGCAGCGTCTGCTGCCGCGGCAGCCCCGCTCGCGACCCTCCGGTCAGCAAAGCGAACCGCTCACCCAGCCGGCTCTCCAGCTCCACGGCCGGCAGTACCCGCAACCGGGCCGCGGCCAGCTCGATCGCCAGCGGCATGCCATCCAGCCGCCGGGTGATCCGCCCGGCCACCTGCGCGGCCTCCTCATCCCAGGCCAGCGGCACCCCTTGGGCGGCTGCCCGGTCCGCCAGCAGCCGCACTGCCTCACTGGCCCGGATAACCCCGGCCGCGGCGCCCGCGGCCGGGACACCCATCGACGGCACCCGGTACACCCACTCTCCGCTGATGCCCAGTGGCTCCCGGCTGGTAGCCAGCAGAGTGATGTTCGGGCAGCCCCGCAGCAGCCCGTCGGCGAGCTCGGCGCAGGCCGCGATGACATGCTCGCAGTTATCCAGCAGCAACAGCAGGCTCCGCTCGCCTACCGCCTCCACCACCTTGTCCAGCACCGGCCGGCTCGGGTCCAACGGCACCCCCAGCACGCCAGCGACCGTCACCGCTACCAGGTCCTGGTCGCTCAGCGGGGCCAGCTCAGCGAACCACACCCCATCCCCGGCGCTGTCCAGCAGCCCGCCCGCCACCTGCAGCCCAAGCCGGGTCTTGCCCACCCCGCCCGCACCGGTCAGCGTGACCAGCCGGGCCCTGGCCACCAGTTCCCGCACCTCAGCGAGCTCACCCTCGCGTCCGATAAAGCTCGACGCCTGCGCCGGCAGATTGTCCAGCGACCGTGGCGATGGACGGTGCCCGGGGTGCGCCGCCGCCGGCATCAGGGCAGGATCGGCGCGCAGGATCCGCTCGTGCAGGGCCTGCAACGCCGGCCCTGGGTCAATGCCCAGCTCGCTAGCCAGCAGGGACCTGATGTCCTGGTACGCGGCCAGCGCGTCGGCCTGACGCCCGGCCCGGTAGAGACCGGTGATCAGCAGGTTCCGCAACTGCTCATCCAGCGGGTGCTCGTCAACCAGGGCGACGAGTTCGGGCAGTACCCGATCCAGCTCGCCTAGGTCCAGTTCGGCGCGCAGCCGCGCTGTCTGGGCCGACATACCGAGCCGTTCCAGGATGGTACGTTGCCGGCTCGCGAACGGGCCGGGTAGCCCGGCCAGCGGGGTGCCGTGCCACAGCTCCAGCCCGTTGACCAGTTCCGCCCGCCACGTCGCGACGTCGCCGGCCTGACGAGCACGCTCGCCATCGGCCAGGTGGCGCCGGAAGACGGTGACATCGAGTTCCTCAGCCGACAAGTCAAGCTGATAGCCGCCGGCCACCGACCGGATAACCGGACCGGCCGCGGTGTCACTCTCCAAGACCCGGCGCAGCCGGGAGATGTAGGTGCGGACGGTGCCGGCCGCCGCGCCAGGTACGTCCTCATCCCAGAGCGCGTCGATCATGTCCTCAACGGAGACTGGCGTGCCGTGGCGAAGCAGCAGGGCGGCCAGCACCGCACGCTGCTGCGGCGAACCGACATCCAGCTCGGAGCCGGCTTGCCACCCGCGAACAGAACCGAGAACAGTGAACCAGCTGCCGGTAGCCAAAGCCTGCCCCTCGTATGGCGATAGAGCGCTTCCTCAACAAAGATTGGAACAGGCCGCTTAAGGCTGAATTTACCCCTGCGGATTTCAAGACAGGGATCGGTGCCCGCCGCCAGGATCGGGTGGTCGCACGCTGGCGCTTCGCGGCCGCGGGCCCGTCCATTGACAAACTGTTGACAAAACGTTCACGAGTCGCAACTAGGGTAAGCGTGTTCACCTGCGGCCTGCCGGGCTGTCACCCTTTTGGCAGAACACATCAACCACGAGTATTCGTGGCGCGGCCAGCGTCTGTCGTATCAGAGCGGCTCGTGGCGGCTAGCCCACCCATCTTGTTTGATACCGCAGGCGCGCTAGGCGGCAGTATCGCGGGGTTGCCGCCGCCGGGTGCTCGCTGATCACGTCTTGCGGGAGGAGCATGACCACGGGGGATGTACGGCGCTCCGGCGAAGATGCTGGCAGAAGCCCGCGACTCTACGGCCGGGAGCCTGAAATGGTGGTGCTCTCGGCCGCGCTCGACTCCTGTGCCGGAGGGCGTGCCCAGTCGCTGTTTTTCGAAGGGGCGGCGGGCACCAGCAAGAGCACTCTGCTGGCATGGGCGCGGGCGGACGCACGCCGCCGGGGGTGGGCCGTTCTTCCCGGGCGGGCCTCGGTTCTCGAGGCGGCAAACGACTTCGGCGTGCTGCGGCAGCTACTGGCCGCGCTACCGCCGCTGCCGGATGGCCGTCCGGCAGCGGCGCTTGGCCCGGTACCAGAGGATTCCTCGCCCTTCGAAGTGTTCGAGCGGGTGTCGGCTCACCTTCTCGACGCCGCCAGCCGTGATCCGGTTCTTATCGCGGTGGATGACCTGCAATGGTGTGACGCATCGTCGCTCCGCTGGCTCGCCTACCTCGCGAACCGGAGCACGGGCCTGCCGATTGCCCTCGTGCTGGCCGGTTCCCCGTGGGAACTGAGTGAGCACCGGTTCATGGTCGACGAACTGGTCGCGTCCTGCGAGCGGCACCCGCTCGATCGATTGACGAAGACGCAGCTGCGCCGGTGGGTAGCCGATGTCCTAGGCGCGCCACCCGATGACGCATTCGTCGAGGGGTGCTTCGAAGCGACCGGCGGCAACGGTGCGCTGCTGGCCGCGCTGCTGCCAGCGCTGGCCGCACGTCCGGTACCCCCGGCCGAGGGATCGCTGAACCTGCTGGAGAGCGTGGGCATCGCCGCCGTGTCGCGGCGCGTCATGCCGTGGATCAAACGCGGCGGCCCTGAGGCGCTTGCCGTCGCGCAGGCAGTGGCCATCCTCGACGACGACAGTTACCCCGTGCTGGTCGCCCGGCTGGCCGGACTCAGCCCGCACGGTGCCTCCCGCACGATCGATCAGCTGATCAAGCTCGACATCCTGTCGGACACCTCGCCGCTGCGCTTCGTGCACTCGCTGACCCGGGCCGTGGTGAACATGGAGATTAGCGCCGGCCTGCATACCTCGCTTCGCCTGCGCGCGTCACGCATCGTCCGCGACCGCCACACCGAGCCGGAACGGGCCGCGGCGCACCTGATGGCCGTTGACCTGGCCGGTGACCCTGATGCCCTGCCCATGCTCCGCGCCGCCGCCTCCTTCGCGCGCGACGGCGGACGTCCCGGCCCGGCGCTGCGATATCTGCGGCGGGCGCTGGCCGAGCCGATGTCCAACTCCACCCGGGCCGGAGTGCTGGCCGAGATCGGCGCCGTCGAGGCCGGCCTGGGCATTGCCAGTTCCGGAAGCACTCTCCGGCAGGCACTGTCACTAGCTGCCGATCCATCGCTCCGCGTCCGGATCGCCGTCGACCTGGCGTACGCGGACGCCGCCGCCGGAAACCCGCTGAGACCAGCCGTGGAAATCGTCGACGAGGCCCACGCTCACTTGCCACCCGATGAGCTCGCCGCTGAGGCGGAGTTCGGCGTCTTCCTGGCCTACGCGGATTCCGCCGACGCCAGTGAGTTCTTCAGCCAACGACTGCCACGGCTCCGCGAACTGGCCGGCGACGACCCTCGCCTCGCCGCGCTGGCCGGAACGGTCGATGCCTGGTCCGACACCCGGCGGGGACGTGACCGGGCCGGGTGCGTTAGCCGGGCGCTGTCCGCGCTGCGGGCCATCGACCGCCGCAGCAGCTGGGAACCGCGGCTGCGGTGGCCGACGGTGAGCACGCTTATCGATGCCGAGGAATACGGCCTGGCCGAGACCGGCGGTCGCTTCGCCCATCGGCAGGGACCAGCAGGCGACAGCGCGCTTTCTGCCTATCTCCGAGGGCGGCTGGCGCACGGTCGCGGCGATCTGGAGGCGGCCCGGGCGGAGCTGGAAACCGCGCTGACCAATCCGTCGGCGGCCGGGACGACCGGTGTCGCGCGACTGGTGCAGGTGCTGATCGACCTCGGTGAGCTGGACGCCGCCGACCGCCTGATCTCCCGTGACGTGCCGACGGCGCCGACCAGCCCGGCCTGGGCGGCCGCCGCGCTGACGTTCGCCCAGGCGTCACTGAGCATGGCCCGCAACCAGCACCGGGAAGCGCTGCTGGGCTTCCTGGAAGCCGGACGGACTCTCACCGCGCTCGGCATCGACAACCCATCCGTACTGCACTGGCGCTCGCAGGCCGCGCGCTGCCACGCCATGCTCGGTGACGTCGCCGCGGCGACGTCCCTGGCCGCCGAGGAAGTCACCCTCGCCCGGAGCTGGGGTACGCCGCGAGCGCTCAGCACCGCTCTCGCCGCGGCCGGCCTGGTCACCCTCGATCTCGATACGGCGCTTGAGGCAGTGACGGTGCTCGAGGGAACCGACGCCGCGTCCCATCGCGCGGCGGCCCTGGTGGACCTAGGCGTGGTTCACTGGGAGACCGGCGACGCTGACCAGGCGCATGGCCATCTCCAGGCCGGGTATGCCCTCGCCCGCATGATCGGGGCCAAGCCGACCTGGCTGCGGGCGGCCCGGTACCTCAAGCACGCCGGGGGGCGGCCCGACCTAGGCCGGATCAGCGGGGTGAGCGCGCTGACCGCGCAAGAGCGCGCCGTCGCGGAACTCGCCGCAACCGGCGCCACGAACCGGCAGATCGCTGACGAGATGGTGCTCACTCAGCGCACCGTCGAGCAATACCTCACCAGCGCCTACCGGAAGCTAGGCATCACCGGGCGATCCCAGCTCGCTACCGCTCTGCCCCGCTGATCCCGCGGTACTCATCTCAATGGATCCGGCGCGGCGTACTGGCCAGTACCGGGAAATTACCCGGTACCGCGGAGCGGATTGCCCGGTTCGCCCGGCGGAAATGCCCGGTATCCCCGTTTCACCGGCGGGCCTACGTTCGGCTCTGTATTTCGGTACGACGGAGGGAGCTGGGTGCAAAATTCGGGGGATGTTTCACTGGCGCTGGACGAGCAGACGTGCGTTGGTGTGGTGTTCGGCGGTCCGTCCGCCGAACATGAGGTGTCCGCGGCCTCGGCGCTGGGCGTCGTCCGCGGGCTGCGGGCCGGCCGGTTCCGTCCCGTCGCCATCGGTATCGGCAAGGACGGCCTCTGGAGGCTGCTCCCGGCCCCCGCGGTCGATGAAGCGGTGGTCAGGAGGCATCACGGGCCGGCCATCCAAGACCGGCTAATCGCCGAGGGCATCCAGGTCGAGCTCCGGCCCGGCGGTCGGCTGGTCGTTTCCCAGGGCCCGAAGGCGGTCATCGATCGGCTCGATGTCGCTTTCCCCGTCATACACGGGCCGTACGGCGAGGACGGAGTGCTCCAGGGTTACCTGGAGGCCCTCGACGTGCCGTACGTCGGCTCCGGCGTGGTCGCCTCCGCGGTCGGCATGGACAAGGTGGCCATGAGGCGCGCGTTCGCGGCCGAGGGTATCCCGGTCGTCCCTGGCGTCTGGTTCACGGAACGGCGGTGGCGGAGTCACGAGGACCCGCTGGCACTGACCACCGGGCTGCCCTGGCCCCGGTTCGTCAAGCCAGCCAACATGGGTTCCTCCATCGGCGTCTCGCGGGTCACCGGGCCAGCCGAGCTGAGCCGCGCCGTCGATGAGGCGTTCCGGTATGACGATGTCGTCCTGGTCGAAGAGGGAGTCACCGCCAGGGAGTTGCTCTGCGGGGTCATCGGGGACGCCGACGAGGCGGAGGCCTCGGTGCCGACCGAATATAAGGTCGCCGACGGGTTCTTCGACTACGCGCAGAAGTACCTCGGTAAGGGCTACACGATGACCTCACCGGCCGACATCCCGGCCGACGTCACCGCCCGGGTGCGCGAGATGTCGCTACGAGCGTTCCGCGCTATCGGCGGCTACGGCCTGGCCCGGGTCGACTTCCTGTGGGACGAAGCGGCCGACATGCTCTACGCCGGGGAGATCAACACCATGCCCGGGTTCACCGCTAGCTCGGTATTCGCCCGGGGGTGGTCCGAGAGCGGAACGTCGTACGAGACGCTCCTCGCCCGGCTCATCGACCTCGCTTTCGCCCGGCACACTCGCAGCCGTGACCGCGCCCGCCGCCGCGAGTCTGTCGGTGAGGGCGCGCGATGATCCCGCTGACTCTGGAGGAGATCGCGCGGGTCGTAGACGGGACGGTGTACGGCACTGCCGACCCTGGGCTCACCGTCAACGGGCCGGTCATCATCGACTCCCGCGAGGTAACGGCTGGCGCTCTGTTCGCGGCCATCGTGGGAGCCCGTAGCGACGGCCACGACTTCGCGCCCGCCGCGTACGCCGCTGGCGCGAGCGCGGTGCTGGGCGCCCGCCCAGTCGACGGGCCATGCGTAGTGGCCCGCGACGTGGTCATGGCGCTGACCAAACTGGCCGGACTCGTGCGGAGCCGGCTGAGTCCCGTCGTCATCGGGCTCACCGGGTCGGTCGGCAAGACCACGACCAAGGACCTGCTCGCCCAGATCCTCGAGCAAGACGCGCCGACCGTGGCCACCGCCCGATCCTTTAACAACGAGATCGGGCTCCCGCTGACCGTGCTGCGAGCCGACCGGCAGACCCGTTACCTTGTCCTGGAGATGGGCGCCGCGCAGCAAGGCGACATCACCCATCTCGTGCGGCTGGCGCGGCCGCGGATCGGCCTGGTGCTCAACGTCGGCCCCGCCCACGTGCTCACGCTCGGCGGAATCGAAGGCGTCGCCAACGCGAAGGCCGAAATGGTGCGGGACCTGCCCTCGGCCACCCAGGGCGGGTTCGCCCTGCTCAACGCCGACGACAAGCGCGTCGCCGCCATGGCACGCCAGACCCCCGCGACGGTGATGTTCTACGGGACCGGCCCGGACGCGGCCGTCCGGGCGACGAACGTGACCCTCGACGCTACCGGCCACGCGTCGTTCATCCTGCACACTCCGGTGGCGAAGGCCCCGGTACGACTACGCCTGCCCGGCGAGCATCAGGTCGCCAACGCGCTGGCCGCCGCGTGCGTCGCGAGTGTCGTCGGCGTCCCTGGCGACCGGATCGCTGGCGCCTTGAGCCGCGCGCTGCCGCGCTCGCCGAGCCGCTTTCAGATAAAGGATCGTCCCGATGGCGTCACGGTCATCGATGACACCTTCAACGCGAACCCGCTCTCCACGCAGGCGGCGATCCGCACACTCGCCAGGCTGGCCGCTGGCCGCCGCACAATCGCCGTCCTCGGCGAGATGAAGCATCAGGCCGACGGCACGGTCCGCCAGCACGCGGCCGTCGGCGCGCTCGCGGGCGAACTCGGCATCGCCGTGCTGGTGGCGGTGGGCAAGGGCGAGGGACCGGACGCCATGGCCGCCGCCGCTCGCGAAGCGGGCGTATCCGTGCAGGCCGTGCCGGATCGCCATGCCGCAATCGATCTTGTCAGGAAATCACTGCGCCCGGCCGACATCGTCTTGGTTAAGGCCTCCAGCATGGTGGGCCTGTCGGTGGTCGTGGCGGCGCTCGACGAACAAACACATTTATCCATAACGACGGAGGGCTGGTCAGGACATGGAGATCGTTGTGACCGGATCGATGCCATTCAATGCCGAGCACATCCGCAGGCTACAGCGGGTCGGACGCTTGAGTCAGGCAAGCAGTGCAGACTCTAGTGACGAATGGCTGAAGCAGGTCGAAGGCGCGGACATAATATGCAGTGACGGCATATTCGTTGCCGGAAATCTCGAACGACTTCACGATGTCTTCATTACGTTCCCCTTCGTTGAGATTGGCTCGTTCGACACTGCGGCGCTGGCACGCAGGAACGTCGTGGTCGCTAACGCGCGCGGAAGTAATCGTGACTCGGTTGTCGAATGGGCAGTGTTCATGACATTGAGCCTGCTGCGCCGATTTCAGGATTACATGAACACCGACCGCGAGCTCCCCTTCGAGCGACGCGAGAGCTTGTCGGGCAAGAACGTTTGCATTATCGGCGCCGGAGACATCGGCTCGCATCTCGGCCAGGTCCTGGAGGCGCTACACGCGAACGTGCGTTACTTCACGCGTGAAGACGATCTTGTGACGGCGGTCAAGGGCTGCCAGTTGATCGTCAACTCGCTGAGTTCCACCCCGAGCAGCGCCCAGCTCCTGGATCGCGGTTTCTTCCGTGCTCTTGAGCCCGGATCGTACTTCCTCACCTACGTACGGCCGCACACCTTCGACGTCAAGGCCCTGCTGGAGGCACTGGACGATGGGATCCTGACCGGCGCGGCGATCGACTGCGATCCGCAGAAGCCGTTCGACACCGCAAACGCCTACTACCGGACACTGCTCGGGCACCAGAAGGTGCTAGCGACGCCGCACGTCGCGTTCGCCACCACCCAAGCGGAAAAACAAAGCCTAGATACGGTGGTGGAGAATGTCGAGGCATTTGCCGAAGGTCGGCCGATAAACGTTCTCGTCAAGCGCTTATCCTCATTCGCATCGCACCCGGGAAGAGAACCCATGAGCAAGCAAGTGTCCAGCACCGATCCATCGGCACCTCTCGCACCATATAGTCAGGCTGTCGTTTCCAGCGGTCATGTCTTCTGCTCAGGGACACTGGGTATTAATCCAACGACCGGCAAGGCCCCTGAAACTGTTGCGGCTCAGGCCGAGCAGGCGCTCATGAATCTGGCTGACATTCTGCTGGAGTCAGGCTCCTCGATGCGGCAGCTGGTAAAGACGACAATTTACTACGTCGACACAGAGGATTTCGCGGCGATAAATGAGGTGTATGCGCGTCACGTGTCAGACCCTCCGCCTGCGCGATCCGCCGTCCCGTGCACTGTCCTGCCGGAAGGGCTGCTGTTCTGCATCGACGCGATCGCCGCTGTCGGCTGACCTGCGACAAGACGCCTTGTTCCGGTGAGCAGCGGCGACGTCCGGGAGGCAGCCGACCGGATCCGCGCCAAGGCAGCGGGAGACATCCGGTCACCGGCAGGCTCGCAGAGGGTCCGCGAATCGGACATCCGCGTCATCTCGCCCTACTGTCGTGCCCGGTGATCATGGTTGGTGCGGCACTACCCATACTCTTTTCTGGGTAGTGCCGCACCAACCATAATCATTCGAATGCCTGGGCAGCGACGAGGGTCGGCAAAACCGGGTGATAACGCACAAAACCGGTCGGCCGCAACGACACGCCGCAAACTCATGTTGTTCTCGAATGTGTCCATAGCGCCAGCGATGGGACATCGCTGGGAGCCGGTGCGGCGGTGCCGTTCGCCGCCTGGCTAGCCGACCGGGTTCCAGGGCAACACCCCTGCCTGGTCCTGTGCGGCGCGGACACCGACTGGCATCCCGCGTAGCCAGACCACGCACCAGGATGACGGGGCTGGCTTCGGGTTTGCCGCTTATATCCCAAATAGTCGCTGTCGCACGGTAAGGCGGCACTTCCCCGCAAGTTACATTTCAAGGGGATAGTCATCCAATTTCACCGAGAAAACGTCCCACTACCGTTAAGACAGCACCGGGTCGTCTGCGGGAACGGGCATCTGGCGGGGAAACTAGACGATGGCTTGACGCGTCTGGGGGCGGAATCTATGGCCGGGCGGCACGAAAACCACGATGTTCACCGTAACGTGCTCGCCGATCACGTACATGACGTCGAACCCGCCGATTTGTCGCTGGCGAAGGCCAGGGACTTCGCGGGCGGAACATACGCCAGCGACTTCTGCGACGAGTGCGGGTGCCGGCTGGCGCGCGCCTGTATCCAGTGGAGTGACTGGGTACTGCGGCGCACCGAGACCGTGCGTTTCTCCGATGATCGCTGTGCGAACCGGATAATCAGCATCGACCTCCTGGTCCGCGAGGAAGCGCCGCTTTACCGGGCGCCCGGCGGCAAGCCGTTCTGGCTGGTCCCGGTGTCCATCATGCGGCGCAAGACGCTGGTCAACTTCTATCTTCGCGATGAAGACGGGAATGATATCCCGTTGCCCGGCCTCCGCCTGGTGCAGCATCTGGACGAGTCCGTCCTCAGGTCGGTAGCGCTGAGGGAACTACAGCACGATCTGCAACAGGAAGCCCAGGCCTTTATCCACGACGTGATCAGCGGGAGCCCCGATCAGGTCGAATACCGGATGGGCCAGTTGCGGGAGGCAGCGGCTCCGCGGGACATTATGCGATTGCGGGATATCAACGGGATCTTTATCCGCATGGTGCAGCGCATGGCCTACTCCTGCACGCTGTACGCGTTCATCGAAGCTGATACCTCGCGACGCCACCGCGTACTCCGGATGTCAGTCGAGGAACCGCTGGACATCTCGCACGAACCGGAGGAGCCGGAACTGTCCTTGGCCGACCCGGATCCGGCCAGATCGCTGCGGCCCCGGGCAAAGGGCGGCGCCATTCGCCGGTTCAAGTGGCAGCTGCACGCCCTGGCGGCCGCGATGGGCTGGACCACGACCAAGGTGCGGTTCCGTGTCCCGGCGGCCGAGAACGCGACCGGCTTCCATTTCGAGATTCAGGCGCCACAGGGCGTGGACATCGTAGAGGCAAGCATTCTCGCGGCGGTGCCGGAAACCATCGGCGGGGAGCCGGAACCCCTGCGCCCATGGCAGTATGACCACATTCGGAGGCGACTGCCGACCGTTGGCCTGCATGTCGCCTCTGTACCGAACGGATCATTTTCGACGGCCCAGGTGGACTTCCAGGTTTCGATCCGCGGTTGGTACGCGACCATGCTCTTGTCCTGCTGGGCGACATTTCTCCTGCTGATCGCCCTCGCGCTGCATGTGCATACGGCCAGAGTCCAGACCACCTCGACCACCGACGTCGTCGTCTTCCTGGCCGGGGTCGCGGCCGCGGTGGCGACCCTCGTCGCGCAGGGTGAGTTCTCGGGGATGGCAGGCAGGCTGCTGGTCATGCCGAGGATGCTGGCGGCGTTCGAAGCGGGCCTGCTGCTGATCGCCGCCACCTTGTTTCTCTTCGTGGGACCGAATGAGAACCGGCGGCGCCCATGGGAGCTGGTCGTGCTGTGCGTTGTCGCCGGATTGATCACGCTGATAGTAAGCGCGTCGTGGCTGCTCGCCCGCTCGCGCCTGTCGGTGCGGCACGAAAGTGCCTCGCCGCGAGAAATGGCTCCCGGCCTCAAGCGAGCCAGCCGTAACCCGGTCAGCTTCTGGGATGCCGTGCAGTTGTATGGTTACCGGCTACCTGCGATTCGCGTCGACTCCGCGGAGGCCTGGCACTACCACTTTCAATGGACTCCGGAAATAGAAGCGAACGCGACGCGGCTACTCTCTCCTGGCGTCCTACCCGGCCCGCCGGCGGTGCTCGCCCCCAGCCCGGTCGATGTGACATCGACCGTGCTCTA
>JBEKHI010000023.1:0-36828 GCA_050012355.1 Streptosporangiaceae bacterium
CGGTCGATGTGACATCGACCGGTATAGAGCCCGGTCGATGTCACATCGACAGGCGTCCGGGCGGGCGCTCGGGCAGGCGTCCGGGCGGGCCTCCGGGCAGGGGTCCGGGCGGGCGCTCGGGCAGGCTTCCGGGTGACGGGTGCTGGCGGGCTCGGGCTACGTCGGCGGGGGTGTCGCAGTCGAGCCAGGCTTCGTCCGCGGGGTGAATGCGGGCCGGAGTGAGCGGGGCCAGCAGGCCGCGGAGCGAGTCGCCGGTGTAGGAGGCGAGCGCGGTGCGGAGGGTGGCCGTTTGCCAGCAGCTCACCAGCCACTGCGCACGATCCTCGTTGTCGATGAGTACCGCGCCTGCGGCGCGCGCCGCCGCTAGCAGCTCGGTCAGGTGCTGGGCGCGGACGAAGGGCAGGTCGGCGGCTAGCAGCGCCAGCCAGTCGCTCGTGACCTCCGCGAGTCCCCGGCGTAGCGCGGGCACCGGCCCGCTTCCTGGTGGTTCCTCACGGACCGCTAGGTCGGCGCTCCCCCGGGACGGGCCGACGACCACGACGCGCGCCGCACCCGCCGCGCGCCCGGCCGCGATCGCCGTCTCCAGCAGCGGACGGCCGCCGATCACCAGCGCGGGCTTGTCGATCCCGCCGAGCCGCCGCGCCGTGCCACCGGACAGGATCACGACGTCGAAGGTCATCCGCCGATGGCCGACATCGGCCGGTCGGGCTGCAGGAACGTGGGATCGTCGATCCCGTGGCCAGGCAGCTTGCCCGAGACGGCGGCGATCCAGCGTTCCGCGAGTTCCTTGTCGCTGGCTCCGTCGCGCAGCGGTCCGCGCAGATCAGACTCGGTGCGGGCGAACAGGCAGTTGCGCACCTGCCCGTCAGCCGTCAGCCGAACCCGGTCGCACGAGCCGCAGAACGGGCGGGTCACACTCGCGATCACGCCAACCCGGGCCGGGCCGCCATCGACGAGATAAGCCTCGGCTGGCGCGGAGCCACGCTGCTCCGGGTCGTCCGGGGTGAGGGTGAACTCCTGCGACAGCGCCGCGAGTATCTCCGCCGCGGTGACCATCTCACTGCGCTTCCAGCCATGCTGGGCGTCCAGCGGCATCTGCTCGATAAACCGGAGCTCGTAGCCGTGATCGAGGCAGTAGCGCAGCAGGGAGACCGGCTCGGAGTAGTTCAGGTCGCGCATCAACACGGTGTTCACCTTCACCGGGGTGATGCCCGCAGCGGCAGCGGCCGCCAGTCCGTCGAGCACGTCGGAGAGCCGGTCGCGGCGGGCCAGCTTGCGGAACACCTCCGGCCGCAGCGTGTCGAGCGAGACGTTGATCCGGTTAAGACCGGCCGCGCGCAGGGTCGCCGCGGTCTTGTCCAAGCCGATCGCGTTGGTGGTCAGCGAGATCTCCGGCCGGGGGGCGAGCGCCGCCGTGCGCTGCACGATGCCGGCCAGGCCACGGCGCAGCAGTGGCTCGCCGCCGGTGAACCGCACCTCGGTGATGCCCAGCCGCTCGACGCCGATCCGGATCAGCCGGATCACCTCGTCGTCGGTGAGTATCTCCGGCTTGGGCAGCCACTCGAGACCTTCGGGCGGCATGCAGTAGTCGCACCGCAGATTGCAGCGGTCGGTCAACGACACGCGCAGGTCGGTGGCTACTCGCCCGAAGGCATCGGCTAGCATCCGCTCAGCCTACGTCCCGAACTATCCCGTACACATGCTCAGGCCTGATCCGCAGTACCAGGCGCTTGTCCCGCACCATGGCCGCGCGGTAGTCATCCCAGTCCGGGTGCTCCCCCTGGATCGTGCGGTACAGCTCCACGAGTTCCTCCACGGTGTCGTCTCCCGGTTCACTGGCCACCGGCGACAGCTCAGCTACCCCATCGATAACCACATAAGACCAGAAATCGTCGCTCGTCACATGGAAGCTGACCCGCGGGTCGCGGCGGATGTTCTTGACCTTGGCCCGGTCATCGGTGACCGATACCTTGATGAGCTGGTCCCCGGGGAACCAGGCGTAGGAGACATTGGACAGCTGCGGCCGCCCGTCCTTACGTAGCGTAGCGAGAACGCCGCCGTGTCGCGCGGCGAGAAGCCGGGAAAACCGCTCGTCGATCATGCCTCGGTCAACACCCCGGCCACACTTAGTGTTCCATCAGCCGTACAGTGGCGCTCATGAGCCTGTGGTGGGAAGATGCGGTCGTCTACGAGGTCTACCCGCGAAGCTTCGCGGACGGTGACGGCGACGGGATCGGTGACCTGCCCGGATTGCGGTCGCGGCTTGGGTACCTCTCGGAGCTGGGCGTCGACGCGATCTGGCTCACGCCGTTCTACCCGTCGCCGCTGGCCGACGGCGGGTACGACGTCGCCGACTACACCGACGTCGACCCTCGGCTGGGGACGCTGGCGGACTTCGACGCGCTGGTGCGGGACTGCGGCGCCCTCGGCATCCGGGTGCTTGTCGACCTGGTGCCCAACCACTGTTCGGTGCAGCACCCCAGATTCAAGGCCGCGCTGGCCGCCGCTCCGGGTAGCGCGGAGCGCGACTGGTTCATCTTCCGCGACAAGCCTAATAACTGGCTGTCGATGTTCGGCGGCCCGGCCTGGACCCAGGTGCCCGACGGGCAGTGGTACCTGCACCTGTTCGACACCAGCCAGCCCGACTGGAACTGGCGGAACCCGCTGGTGCGGACGTTCTTCGAGGACGTGATCAGGTTCTGGCTCGATCGCGGCGCCGCCGGGCTGCGGATCGACGTGGCACACGGACTGTTCAAGGACCCGGCGCTGCCCGACCTGGACAACCCCGAGCCATCCGATCACCCGTCGGCCTTTTACCATCGACCGGAGCTGCAGGAGCTGTACTCATCGTGGCGGACGATCCTCGACTCCTACCCCGGTGACCGGACCGCCGTCGGCGAGGTGTGGGCCGACTCGCCGGCCACGCTCGCCCCCTACCTCGCACCGGGCCGGCTGCCGCAGGTATTCAACTTCGAGCTGGTCCTCGCGCCATGGACGCCGCAGGCGCTGCGCGCCGCGGTGGACGAGGTGCAGGCGCTGTCCGGCGGGGACCGCGCCCCCTGGGTGTTCGGCAACCACGACGTGACGCGGCCGGTCACCAGGTACGGTGCGCGGAATGCCAGGGCCGCCGCGCTGCTGCTGCTCGCGTTGCCGGGCTCCGCCTACATTTACCAAGGCGAGGAACTCGGCCTGCCTGAGGTACGTGGCATCCCGCCGGAGCGGCGAGCCGACCCCTCGTTCCGGCGGACCGGCGGACAGATGCTCGGCCGGGACGGCTGCCGGGTGCCGCTGCCCTGGGAGGGCCGCCGCGAGGCGGAGGCCTGGCTCCCCCAGCCGGCCAGCTGGCCAGGACTCAGCGTCGCCAGGCAGCGCGAGGACCCCGGCTCGTTCCTGTCGCTGTACCGGTCGGCGCTGCGGCTGCGGCGCGAACTGCCCGCTCTCGGGGCCGGGACGATGAGCTGGGCGGACGGCGGCGAGGGCGACCTGCTGGCCTTCACCCGCGAGCCCGGCTTCACGTTCGCGGCGAACCTCGGGACCCGTCCGCTGCCGGTGCCGCCGCATCGCGAGGTGCTGCTAGCCAGCGAGGTGCCCGTCGCGGACGTGCTACGGCTGCGCGGCGAACTGCCGCCCGGCACCGCCGCCTGGCTCGCGCACTAGGACAACGCTCCAGGGCGATATGAGTCCGCGGTGTGCCGCATCCGCGCGGCGTGCACTGGGGTAAAACCCGTATACCGGCCAGCTACGCGGGCCCGGTTCGCGGCCCAGCGATGGGTCATCGATAGCGCGATTCCGCTATCGATGACCCATCGCTGAGGTTGGCGAGTGCCCCGCGCAGAGAACATCAGCCTCGTGTGAACCTTGCGTCACATGAGTCCCAGGCGCCAGCCGGACGAGCGCGGGATACACGGCGATGCGCACCGTGGCACGCAAGACACCTGCCATATGTTGGGAAAGCACCTTATTGTGGGACGCCGTCTAGGGCCCGGCCGGATTCTGGACCCTGTCTAGGGCCCGACCGACCGACTGGCCGCCGGCCGGTCAGATGGTCTCGGAGCTGAGAGCCTGCGCCGCTGGCTTGCGGGCCGCGATCTGGGCGGGGAAAGCAGTAAATGCCCCAATTGCCAGGACTATCCCGGCTGCGACGGTGAGGATCAGCCAGCCGGATGGCAAGGCCATCGGGCCGACGGCGTTAATGGAGTACAGCCCAAGGCCCATCGGGATGCCGACCAACGTGGCAGGCAATGCGGGGAGGACCTGCCCGAGGGCCAGGCCGGCGGTGACCTGCCCAGGTGTCGCACCGAGCGTGCGGGCAATGGCCTGCGTGCGCCTGGTTTCCAGGGCGGTAGTCCAGCCGATGACGATGACGTTGACAGTGGCGAGCAGGACGAGCGCGACGGTGACGGCCAGCAGCAGGCGGCTTGCCTCGGCGTTGTCAGGGTCGGGGACGTATGAGAAGCCGAGGTTATCTCCTTGACCGGGCTGCGCATCAAACGCCAGCAACGCCATGGCGGCGATGACGGTAGCGGTGATGCCGGCCGCGTGCAGCAGAGTGCGAACCGGCCGCCGCGCGGTCAGGCGCGCCCCCAGCAGTATCGGTGCCGGCAGCCACCGTGATACCACGGTCAGCGCGGCACGGCGCGGCAGCCGGGATGAGTCGGCCAGCGCGCGGACGGTGCTGGTGCGAATGGCGCGCAAGGTTGGGGCGAGTGTGGTGAGGATCGCCGCCGACAGGGCGAGGAAGGCCACCGCGATGATCGTGCCGCCCGCAGGGAGTGACACGGTGCCGATGAGGCCCCCAGTTGGATCGCTCAAGGCGGGGGCGGCAAGCCAGCCCGCCAGCAGCCCAAGCGTCGCGGCGAGCAATCCCAGGAACAGGTACTCGGCGAGCAGCACTGCGGCGATGAGACCGGGTGCCGCGCCCACGGCCTTGAGCAGGCCCACGCGGCGGGTCTGCTGGACCGCCCGTCCCGCCGCCAGCCCGGCGACGCCGGCGATGGCCAGGAAGCCGAGCAGCCAGGCGCCGATGTCCAGCACCGGTTCGGCGCCCCTGAGCGCGGTCGAATCCTGGCCGGCGATGCTCTGCCAGGTGCTGAGCTGCACGGGGGTCGCGGCGGTCATGTTGTAGGAGTCTTCGAACGCATAGCTCGCCGCTGGGTCAACCAGCTTAAGGTCGAAGACATAGCCGGACGGGTAGGGCGACCGCAGCGCCCGGATGTCCGTCTCGGTCATCCAGAGCAGCCCTGCGTTGTCGGTCGGCCCGCCGTCCGGACCAGCCGGCTCGGCCCAGGGGAACACGCCAGTGGCCGCGGTGACGGCGATCCCGACGACGGGGAAGACCCGGCCGGCCACCGTGATGCGGTCGCCGACCCGGACGCCGAGGGCACGGGCGAAGCCACGCTCGACCACCACGCCCCCGGGACGCAGCCAGCTGCCCGAGGTCACCAGCGGCCGGTCGACCGCGGCAGGTGCCATGCTGCGACCCTCAGCCAGGGTATTGACCGTGAGGCCGTTCGTCTTCACCGTCGTGTACAGCAGCGGATACGGCCCGCTGTGGCGGACGACCCCGCGCGCACGGCCCACCGCGGCGAGAGCGGACAGGTCGGCGGCGCTCCCGCCGGGCGAGAAGGCCACCACGTCCGGCCCGTCGGTCGCCGACATGGTCTGGTCATACAGGGTGCCAGTCGCCCCGTTCAGCTCCAGGCCCACGGACAGGGCGGCGGAGGCGGCTGTGATCGCGAGCAGGAAGATCATCGCCTCCACCGGGCGCCGACGCATATCCCCCCAGATCAGCCAGCAGGCCAGCAGGACACGACTCATGGTTGAGTCCTCCCGTCGCGCATCAGGATCACCCGGTCCGCGGCGGCCCCGACCCGCTCGTCATGGGTGACGACGACCACGGTCTGCCCGGCCGCCGCCAGGCCAGCGAACACTCGCAGCACCTCGAGCGTCGCAGCGGTGTCGAGATTGCCGGTCGGCTCGTCGGCCAGCACGATCAGCGGCGAGTTGCTCAGCGCGCGGGCGATCGCTACCCGCTGGCGCTGCCCGCCCGACAACTGCGAGACCCTATGCCGTGCCCGGTCCGCCAGCCCGACCCGCTCAAGCAGCCAGGACGCACGGCGCCGCGCCTCTAGCGGACCGCAGCCGGCCAGCAGCGCCGGCACCGCCACGTTCCGCCAGACCAACAGCTCGTCGAACAGGTGAAAGGACTGGAACACGAAACCAACCGACGTGCGGCGTACCCGCGCCAGCGCCGCCTCGCTCAGCGTGTCAATGCGTTCCTCAGCCAGCCACACCTGGCCGGACGTGGGCCGATCCAGCCCGCCCAGCAGATGCAGCAGCGAGGACTTACCGCAACCGCTCGGCCCCATCACCGCCACCATCTCACCCGCGTGTACGTCCAGGTCGACCTCATCTACCGCCCGCACCGTCGCCCGCCACTCCTCGTCCGTTGCCGGGCCAGGCATCGCCAGCAGGTCACTGCCATCGGACGCGCGCACCATCTCCTGGGTCGCGCCATACACCTTGCTCAGCCCGCGCGCCCGCAGCAGGCAGCCGCCTGCGTGATCAGCCACCGGCGGGCCCATCTGGCGCCAGGCCGGCCTCGTAGGCCGTGATGACGAGCTGTACCCGGTCCCTGGCGTCGAGCTTGGCCAGCAGCCGCGCCACATGCGTCTTGGCGGTGCCCACGCTGATGTACAGGGCAACGGCGATCTCGGCATTGGACATGCCGCGGCCCACCAGCCTGAGCACCTCACGTTCACGGTCGGTGATCCCGGTTAGTTTCCGGGGGTCGCGGCCGGAACGGGGCTGGCTGGCAAACTCCCCGATCAGCCGGCGGGTGACGCCCGGCGCGATCATGGCGTCGCCCGACGCGACCACGCGGATCGCGGTCAGGATGTCATCCAAGGCCATGTCCTTGACCAGGAATCCGCTCGCTCCGGCCCGCAGCGCGCCATAGACGTAGTCATCGTCGTCGAACGTCGTGAGTACGAGCACCCGGGCGGACGCCTGACCGGCCGTGATCAGCTGGGTTGCCTCGATGCCGTCCATGCCCGGCATGCGGATGTCCATGACTACCACGTCGGCACCGGTATCCCTGGTGAGCTGTACCGCCTCGGTCCCGGTTCCGGCCTCGCCAGCCACGTCGATATCGGGTGTCTGCGCGATCAGCATGCGCAGGCCCGCACGGATCAGCGGCTGGTCGTCGGCCAGGATGACCTGGATGGTCATCGGGCAGACACCGGCACTGGCAGCTGGGCGACGACGCGGAACCCGCCGCCTGGGCGCGGGCCGACCGAGAAATCGCCGCCGAGCAGCGCGGCACGCTCCCGCATCCCGACGATCCCGTAACCGGTCCCGGCCACGATGCCGCCGCGCCCGCTGTCGGTCACCTCAATCGACAACTGCCCGTCCTGCCGGTCGATGGAGACCTGGCACTCAGCCGTGCCGGCGTGGCGGACCACGTTGGTGACCGCCTCCTGGATGATGCGGAACGCCGACAGGTCGATGTCAGCTGGGAGCGGCTCCCGGCTGCCGTGCCAGTCGACGTCGACCTTCACGCCCGCGTCCAGCGTGGTGGCGGCCAGCCGTTCGATGTCAGCCAGACCAGGTGCCGGGTCCAGCGGCCCCGGCCCGGCTTCCGGCTCGGTGCGCCGCAGCCCGGTGACCATTCGCCGCAGTCCGGACAGCGTCTCCCTGCTGGTGACCTCGATGGCGGCCAGGGCGTCGCGTGCTTCGGCGGGGCTGGTGTTGAAGACTCTGCTCGCCGCGCCGGCCTGAATCGCGATGATGCCGATGCTGTGCGCCACCATGTCGTGCAGTTCACGGGCGATCCGCAGCCGCTCCGCCATCACGGTCTGGGCGGCCGTCTGGGCCCGCAGCAACTCGGCCTGGGCATGGGCCTGCCGGATCGAATTTCCGATGAGCCAGGCAATGACCGTGACGAAGGCGACGGCTGGCCGTAGGTTGCCGCCCCAGAGCCGGGTCAGGTCGGCCGGCACCAGCGCGACGATGCCGACCATGGCTACACCAGCGACCGAGACTCTGCGCGTGCGTGTCGCGGCTATGTAGCAGATCTCGATGCCCGCCGCGCCGACGAGCACGCTCGGCAGGGCGATCGGCCGCGGCACGTCCAGCGCTCCGCTGACCACCACCCATCCGCCAAGCGTCACGGCCAGCGCTATGAGCGGCCTGCGGCGCAGCAGCAGGGCGGAAGCCAGCAGCACGCAGCCAAGCGCGGCGAATGCCCACATGGCAGCGATGCTAGCGGCCAGCGGCGGGATGATCGTCTGCCCGCGGGCATACTCCCGCGGGCCACCGCGGCGCCGCGGAAATGAGTCCGATGGCCGGCGCGACGCGCCCGCGGGCTCTGACATCTTGGCGCCATGGACGCGTTCATCGACATATGCGAGGTTACGAAACGGTACGAGGGCACCGCAGCGCCGGCCGTCGATAACGTTAGCCTCGCCATCGGCAGCGGCGAGGCGGTCGCGGTGATGGGTCCGTCGGGCAGCGGGAAGTCGACGTTGCTGAACCTGATCGCCGGTCTTGACCGGCCGACAAGCGGCACTATCCGGGTTGGCGGCCAGCAGATAGGCACGCTCAACGAGGCTGGCGCCGCGCGGTACCGGCGGCGGCAGGTCGGGATCATCTTCCAGTTCTTCAACCTGCTCGACGACATGACGGTGGCGGATAACGTCCTGTTGCCGGCCCAGCTGGCCGGAGTTCCGGCCGCGAAGGCGCGGGCCAGGATGGATGAACTGCTGGCGGCACTGCGGATCACGCACTGTAAGAACAGCCGTCCGCCGTGGCTGTCCGGCGGGGAACGGCAGCGAGTGGCGATCGCACGGGCGCTGATAAACCGGCCGCCACTGTTGCTCGCCGACGAACCGACCGGGGCGCTGGACACGGCGACCGGCGAGCAGATCGGCGAGCTTCTGCTGGACCTGAACGCCTCGGGGCTGACGCTGATCCTGATCACGCACGACCCCGCGCTAGCCGCCCGTTACGCCAAGCGGGTCATCCGGATCGTGGACGGCCAGCTCGCCGGGGCCCGGGTATGAGAGCGGTGCGGGCCGCCGTACGCAGCGGGCTTACCGGGTGGCGCGTGCAGGCGTGGGCCATCGGGCTGGTCATGCTGGCGACCGCGGCGTCCGCAACGCTGGGGACAGGATTGCTGGCGGACTCAGACGCACCGTTCGACCACGCGTTCGCGGCGCAGCGCGGTGCGGACGTCGCCGTTACCGTAGCAGCGCGCGCCGGAAATGGGCGCACCGTGGACAGCCGGAAAGAGCTGGCCGCGACCGCGCGGCTGGCCGGCGTGACGGCTGCCGCCGGGCCGTTCGCCGAGGCGGCGGTCACCGTGACGTCCGGCGCCTCGGGCGTGATGCAGCTGCCCCCGCTCACGCTGGTCGGGCGTTCATCGCCGGGCGGGCCGGTGGATGACATCGTGCTGTCGTCAGGGCACTGGCCGGTCGCCGCCGGGCAGGTCGTCGTCTCCCGGGGGCAATCAGCACTGAGCCTTGGCCAGGTGATCACGCTGACCGGCGTGCCGGGCGACCCCAAGCTCACCGTCGTCGGCGTGGGGACCTCGGCGACCAGCACGGCCGACGGCTGGGTGCTTCCCGCCGAGATGATCGCGCTGGGAGTCCGGCTGACCGAGCAGATGCTCTACCGGTTCGCCAGCGCCGGCACGGCCGCGGCGGTCAATGCCGACATCGTGGCGGTGCGCCGCGCGCTGCCAGTCGGGGCGGTACTCGGCGCGGAGTCCTGGCTCACGGTCAAGACGCAGCAGACCGAGGATACGGGGCCGTGGGTGCCGTTCCTCGTCGCATTCGGCCTACTCGGGCTGCTGATGTCGGTGCTGATCGTGGTCAGCATCGTCAGCGGCGCGGTGATCGCGGGCACCCGCCGGATCGGTGTGCTGAAGTCCGTCGGCTTCACGCCCGCGCAGGTGGTCTCGGTCTACGTGCTGCAGGTGGCGGTGCCCTCCGCCGCTGGTGTCGCCGCCGGTGCGGTGCTCGCGAACCTGCTGGCCGAACCGGTGCTCAGCCGGACCTCCCAGGTGTTCGGCGTCGCCCCTCAGTACATTCCGCTGTGGGTGGACCTGGCGGTGCCGCTGGCCATGCTCGGCATGGCCGCGATCGCCGCACTGGTGCCGGCCTTCCGTGCCGGGCGGCTGAGCGCTGTGCAGGCGATCGCCACCGGGCGGGCACTGCGGCCATCCCGCGGCCATACCGCGCTGCGGCTGCTTGGCCGGGTGCGGGTGCTGCCGCGCCCGGTGCTGCTCGGCCTAGCCGAGCCGTTCGCGCGGCCGGGCCAGACGCTCGTGACACTCGCGGCGATCACGTTCGGGGCGGTCGCGGTGACGTTCGGTGTGGGCTTGGGGTCCTCGATCTACCGGGTGGGAGCCGACGCTTCGATGCCGGATGAGCCGGTGGTCATCGCCCTGCCGGGACCGGGGGCACCGGCCGAGGCGGGTTCCGTGGCCTCGCAGGAGCACGCCGCGGCCGCGGCGATCCGCTCTCAGCCCGGCACCCTGCACTACGTCACCGAGTACGACGGTTCGCTCACCGTCGTCGGCATGGCGGGCACGGCCACGGTGGCCGCCTTCAGCGGCGACGCGAGCTGGATCGGCTACACCATGATCTCCGGGCACTGGTACAGCGCCAGCGAAGGAGAGGCCGTCGTGAACACCGCGTTCCTCGACGCGACCGGCAAGCAGGTGGGCGACACGTTCACGGTGACCGGTGACGGCCGTTCCGTCACGCTGACGATCACCGGCGAGGTCTTCGACGCCGACAGCAGCGACACGGTACTGACGAACCTCTCCTGCGTCGTGGCGCTCGACCCGTCCGGCCTTAGCCCGCAGTACGACGTGGGTCTGCGGCCGGATGTGAACGCGCAGGACTACGCGAACGCGGTCCTCGCGAAACTGGGGCAGAACTATGGCGCGATCGTGTCGGCCAACCCGCCGCTCAACGCACTCACCGGGCTGATCGGCTTTCTCACCCTGCTGCTGGCGGCCGTCGCGGGCCTCGGCATGCTGAACACCGTCTTGCTGATGACCCGGGAGCGCACCCACGACATCGGCGTGTTCAAAGCGGTCGGTATGACGCCGCGGCAGACGATCGCGATGCTGGTGACCACGGTCGCCGCCACCGGCCTGGTCGCCGGCCTGATCGCGGTCCCGGCCGGGACCGCCCTGCACGCCGCCATCTTGCCGCTGATGGCCGACAGCGCGCAGACGGCATTCCCCCCAGCGATCTACAACGTCTACAACCTGGCGGAGCTGGTGCTGCTCGCGCTGGCCGGGCTCGTCATCGCGGTGGTTGGCGCGCTCGGCCCGGCCAGCTGGGCCGGGCAGGCACCCACAGCAATCGCGCTGCACGCGGAGTAACCGGGCCGCCCGGCTCTCCTGTTAAGACCCTGTCAGCAGTTCTCGCGTTCCCAGCCGCCTCGAAGGTAACCTGCCTTCCATGTCCAAGGTCAGGGTCCCGCGCAAGGGCGTCACCCAAACCGAGCTCATGTCCGTTCTCACCCAGCGCCTCACCGGCGGATATACCGTCAAACCGGGCGGAGGCGGGCGGGTCACCGTGCGGCGGGGCGGCTCGGGGGCGACCGTGTCGATCAGGCACGTGCCGGGCGCGACCGTCTTCCTCGTCAGGGGCGGGCTGCCGTTGCTCGGCGGGGGCACCAGGCGACGGGTCGCCGACGCGCTGCGCCGGTCGCCAGAGTTTCGCAGTCTGTAAACGCGAACAGGCTTAAAATCGGGTGGTTAGCTAACAATTCGCCGGGTAGTGGGGACTCCATAATTGTCCTACGGGCAAGGGAGTATTACCGTGCGAATTTCCCGAAGCCGCGGTCTGTTCAGCGGCTTTCTCCTCCTGTTGCTGGGCATCTGGGGAGGCCTGATCGCCTTCGTCGGCCCCTACTTTCACTACGCGTACACACCCGATGTCGCCTGGACCTATAACACGCAGCGGCTGTGGCTGGAAATCCTGCCCGGCGCCGCCGTGTTCCTCGGCGGCCTGCTCCTGATCGCCAGTTCCCACCGGCTCCAGGCTATGTTCGGCGCCTGGCTCGCGGCGGCCGCCGGTGCCTGGTTCGCCCTCGGCACCATACTGTCCCCGCTGTGGAACCACGGCGTGGCCATGGGCGGCTCACCGGTCGCCACCCACACGAGCCTGCGGGTGGGCGAACAACTCGGGTTCTACACCGGCCTCGGCGTGGTCGTCGTGTTCCTGGCCGGCACGGCCATCGGCCGGCTCTCCGCGGTCCCCAGCCGGACGGTGCCGGTCACCACGGTAGAGGAGCCCGCTCCGACCGAGCCGGTGACGACCACTTCCTGAGGACGGCGCGACCCCGGGGTTGCGTGAAAGGCGGCGGGCCACTCCGCTACGCTGGGCTGCGGTCACTCACGCTTGCGAGTGACCGCGCTCAGCGTTGTCGATGAACATTCGCCATGCGAAGCCTGACGAATTGTACGGAGTACCCCTATGCCTGCTAATCTCCGCCCGTGAGTGGGAATTCCAGCACCTCTAGTGAGGTCGTTAGCTCGCCCGATTCAACGTCGGCCGGGCAGTCACGGTCGTCAGTCGGGCTGCGCGCCCAGGCGCGAGCGTACTGGGCGACCCCGGCCGGCAAGGCCATCACGGCCGGCACGCTACTGGCGCTCGCCATCCGGCTGTTCACGCTGACCAGGCCCGGCTTCCTCACCAACGTCAACGAGTACGACGACGGGGTGTACCTGGGTTCGGCCATCCGGCTGCTGCAGGGCCAGCTGCCCTACCACAGCTACGCGTACGTGCAGCCGCCCGGCATCATCCTGATCGCGGTGCCCGCGGCGATCGTCGCGAAGCTCACCGCGTCGAGCGCGGCTGGCCTGGGGGTGGCCAGGGTGATGACCGCCCTCGCCTCCACCGCCTGCGTCCCGCTCGCCGGGAACCTGGTCCGCTACCGTGGCGCCCTGGTCACCCTCGTCACCTGCGGCATCCTGGCGGTCTACCCGGACGACATCACCGCCGCGCACACACTGCTGCTCGAACCGTGGATGAACCTGGTGGTGCTGATCGGGGTGAACGCCGCGTTCCGCCGCGGGCACCTCAGGAAGCCGGTGAACCTACTGTGGGCGGGCGTGGCGATCGGCGCGGCCGGATCCATCAAATACTGGGCGGTCGCCCCGGCGGCGGTCCTGCTGGTGTGCTGCCTGCTGGTAAAGCCGGACCGCGCCAAGAGGATGCGCGCCTACATCGCCGGGCTGGTCGTGGGGTTCGGAGTCATCGTGCTGCCGTTCGCGGTCAGCACGCCGGTCACGTTCCTGCGCAGCACGCTACAGTACCAGGCGACCAGGACTGGCACCTCGGTGCCGCTGTCGCTGCGACTGGCGCACCTGACCGGACTCATCGACCTGCTGAACGACCACGGACGGCTCGACCTGCACCCGGGCTCGACCTCGATGTTCGCCAGCGACTCGACGGCGTACACCTCCTCGTCCGGCGCCGGGTTCCTGTCGTTCGTGATCGCCGCGATCATCGTGGCGATCATCGCGATCGCCTACCTGTGGAATCCACGCAGGCCGTCGATGCTCGACTGGTTCGCGCTGGCCACCACCTGCCTGGCCTCGATCGCGATGCTGTACTACTCGGCGTTCTTCTACCACTACCCGGCGTGGGCCGCGCCGTGGGCCGCGATCACCGTCGGCTGCGCCGCGGGCCTGCTGGCGGGCAGGCACGGGCTGCAGCGCCGCATGGTGTACACGGCCGGCACCGTGATCGTGCTGATCAGCCTCTTCGAAGGTTACGAGCTCGGCGGGGTCAGCGTCGGGACCACGGCGCCGATCTCGGCGTACATCCCGGCGGGCGCCTGCGTCGTCACCGACGAGGTCTCGCTGACGATCTCCTCCGACCGGTTCACCTCCAGCAAGCCGGGCTGCCCGGACGTCATAGACTCACTGGCCACCACGCTCGTGCTGTCCGGCGGCGTCAGCAACCAGGGCGGCGCGATGGAGATGCCGAAGGTCATCCAGGGCTGGAAGAACATCCTCAGCAAGGCCGACTACGTGTGGGTGTCCACCAACAGCGACAAGCGCATCCCCTGGACGCAGGAACCGAACCCGTCACCCTTGTGGATCTGGTTCACCAACAACTTCATCCCGGTGACCGAGCGCTCGACGTCCCTGGGACAGCTCTTTAAGCACAACTCCTAGCACGAAGACGAACAGGGCGCAGCCCGCCAGCACGAACAGGTTCCCGGCGATGAGTTCCAGCCCGTGCCAGTGGTATTCCGCGTAGTGCGGGTTGTCGCCGCTCGGGAACGACGAGCTCGGCGCGTACCAGATCAGCCCGCCCTGCAGTACCTGCACCGGGTTCGTCCAGAACTTCGGCCACGCGGCGAAGATCGCGGCGAGCACCACCGTGCCCGCTAGCCAGCCGACCCGGGAGAACGCGGTCCGGGCGCGCCACGCATAAGCGATCCCGATCGCCAGGAACGGGGCCACCCACACCCAGTGATGGTCCCAGCTGATCGGCGAGGCCAGCAGCAAGGTCAGGTACGCCGCCATCAGGCCCTCGAACTGGCGGCCCCGCCGGTACAGCACCGCCGCCGCGGCCAGCCCGGCCAGCGTCACCACGGCCGCCACTGGCAGCCAGATGTCTCCCCCGGCGTGCACGCTGCCCGCCAGCCTGGTGATCAGGCCGCGCAGCGACTGGTTCGCGGTGGTGCCGACGAACCCGGTGCGGCTCGCGTTGAGGAAGTAGCTGGGCTGCCAGAACTTCGCCGACTCGTGCGGCAGGAACACGAACCCGATCAGGATGGTCACCACGAACGTCCCGGCCACCACCGCCGCGGCCCGGAACCGGCGGGTGAACAAGAGGTACACGATGAGCAGCAGCGGGACGAGCTTGATCGCGGCCGCCAGGCCGGTGCCGACGCCCTTCCACCAGCGCCGGTCGTCCTGGCACAGGTCCCAGACGATCAGCGCCATCAGCGCCAGCTCCACCTGGCCGAGGAACAGCGCGCGCTGCACTGGTTCCAGCCACAGCGCCACCCCGCCGAGCAGCAGCGCCGCGCCGAGCAGCGACCGCGAGCGCAGCCCCAGCGACCGGAACGCGATCCACACCGTGGCGCCCAGGCTCGCGATGCCGAGCAGCACCATGCCCGCCATCAGCAGGTGGAACGGCAGCACCGACGCCACCGCGAACAGCAGCGCGGCGAACGGAGTATAGGTGTACTGAATGCCAGGATGCTCGGGCCAGTGCCAGGTGTACAGGTCGGCGGCGTTGTGCAGCACGAGATGCCCGCCCTCGGTGTACACCTGCAGGTCGAACCCCTTGAGCATGTCATCCCACGGGTGCGACGCCAGCGCGATCAAGTAAGCGAGTACCGAGATCGCCGCGACCACGGCCCCGACGACCAGCGGGACCGGACCGTTCTCCAGTTGCCGGCGCTTCGCCGCCGGGCCAGCTGCCACGCTAGTCTTCACCCCCGGCAGCCTAGTGGACACCGGGCGGGTCGTAGGCTGGCGGCATGGCGGATCATCTGGAGATCGAGCGCAAATTCGACGTCGACCCCGGGTTCACGCTGCCCGACTTGTCGGCGGTGCCCGGCGTCGCCGCCGTCACCGGTCCGGAGGTCCACCAGCTGACCGCCGTCTACTACGACACGCCTGACCTGCTGCTCGCCGCCCATTCGGTCACGCTGCGGCGCCGCACCGGCGGCACCGACGCCGGCTGGCACCTGAAGCTGCCCGCCGGTCAGCCAGGCAGCCGACGCGAGTACCAGGAGCCGCTCGGCGACGAAATACCAGCGCGCCTGTCCGCGCTGGTCGGGGACATCACCGCAGGCGCTCCCCTCGCCCCCATCGCCACCCTTTCGACAAAACGGCGGGTCCTGATCCTCCGGTCCTCTGACGGCTCCCCCCGGGCAGAAATCGCCGACGACACGGTGACCGCCACCCGGGAAGGTTCAGCCCGGCCAACACTGGTCTGGCGGGAGATCGAGGTGGAGTCGGCGGACTCGGAAACCGACGTTATGGACGCGGCTGGCAAGGCGCTGACCAGCGCGGGCGCGCGTACGGCGAGCAGTGGATCCAAGCTTGGGCGCGTGCTGAAATCCTGATTCAGAGGATACTCACAGGCGGTTCGGACCTTCTCTAGCCGGTTGGCGGTCATTCTTAATACGACCTGAGGCCGCTCATCGCGGCCAGTAACGGTGCCAGCGGGTACACCGTTTAAGAATAAAGACAGCCGAACCGATTTAATGATTGAGCAGGGACATGCCTGACAATTCTGGCGTAAAGGCAGGAACGCAGCACGCGGACGGAAGCCCGGTCCGGGTGCTGGTGGTTGATGACGAGCCCAGCCTCGCTGAGCTGCTCGCGAGCGTGCTCCGGTATGAGGGCTGGAGCGTCCGCACCGCCGGCACCGGCGCCGAGGCGGTACGCGGGGCTCGTGAATTCAAGCCTGACGCCGTGGTGCTGGACATCATGCTTCCCGATTTCGACGGCGTCGAGGTAATGCGCCGCATGCGATCGGACATTCCCGAGGTATGCGTGCTTTTCCTTACCGCGCGCGACGCGGTCGAGGACCGGGTGGCCGGGCTCACCGCTGGCGGCGATGACTACGTCACCAAGCCGTTCAGCCTCGAGGAGGTACTCGCCCGGCTGCGGGGGCTGCTGCGCCGCGCGAACCTGGCCAGGACGACCAGCGAAGGCTCGCTGGCGGTTGGCGACCTGACCATGGACGAGGACGCGCGCGAGGTGCGCCGGGCGGGTGAGCTCATCGACCTGACCGCCACCGAGTTCGAACTGCTGCGTTTCCTGATGCGCAACCCGCGCCGGGTGCTGTCCAAGGCTCAGATACTCGACCGGGTGTGGAATTACGATTTCGGCGGGCAGGCGCACGTCGTGGAGCTGTACATCAGCTACCTGCGGAAGAAGATCGACGCCGGCCGTGAGCCGCTGATCCACACCGTCCGCGGCGTCGGGTACGTGCTCAAGCCGGCCGGGTAGTGTCGCGTCGTCCAGCGGGGTGGCGACGCCTGATGCTCCGCAGTCTGCGAGGCCGGGTCATCGCGGGCCTGGTAGTGCTGCTCGCCCTCGCATGTGCCACGGTGGGCGTGACGGCGTACTTCGTCACGCGAAGCTCGGTATCGAACTCGCTGGACGCCCAGCTCCAGTCTGACACCAGCGTCTGGACAGCCTGCGCGGACTCGCCGCCGTTCGGCCACGATCACACGACTAGGCGGATCGTGGGACCCGGGTCTGGTTCCGCGGCGGATGCGCGGGTCTGCCCGGGGCTTGGCGACAAGACGTTCGGCGCGCGGCTGGCCCACGGGGTGTTCACCCTCCACGGGGTGGTACAAGACACCACCAGTGGCGCGAAAACCGTCGAGGTCAATCTGACGGCCGCCGACCAGGCGACGCTCAAGGCGCTGCCGACCGAGCCGCTGCCGCCGACCGGCGAATCGCCGCCGACGTACACCAGGGACCTGCCCTCGCTCGGCGGCGATTACCGGCTGACGGCGGTGCGCGGCCAGGACGGCGCCATCCTGATCACCGGGCTGCCGATGGCCCTGATGAACCGGACGCTGAGCAACGTCGCGATCACCAGCCTCATCGTGTCCGCCGTGGTGCTGCTGCTGGCCGGGGTGCTCGGCACCTTGCTGGTCAGGCTGTCGCTGCGCCCGCTGGAGCGGGTCGCCTCCACCGCCACCCAGGTGGCCGACCTGCCGCTGGAATCCGGCGAGGTGGAGCTGCCCGCCGGGGTGCCCGACACCGACCCGGACACCGAGGCGGGCCGGGTCGGGTCGGCCTTCAACCGGATGCTCGGCCACATCCAGGCGACGCTGGCCAGGCGCGCGGCCAGCGAGGCGCGGCTGCGCCGGTTCGCCGCTGACGCGAGCCACGAGCTGCGCACCCCGCTGTCGTCGATTCGCGGATACGCGGAGCTAGCGTTGCGGCATCCGGGGCCGGTGCCGGATGATGTCACCCACGCGTTGCGCCGCGTCGAGGCCGAGTCGGCGCGGATGAGCGTGCTCGTCGACGACCTGCTGCTGCTGGCCAGGCTGGACGCGGGCCGCCCGCTGGCGAGCGAACCGGTGGATCTGTCGCGGCTGGTCATCGACGCGATAAGCGATGCCCAGGTGGCCAGGTCCGACCACCGCTGGACGCTTGAGCTGCCCGATGACCCAGTCCAAGCGCCAGGGGACGTCATGCGGCTGCATCAGGTGGTCGCCAACCTGCTGAGCAACGCGGGGCGGCACACCCCGGCCGGGACCACGATCAGCCTGCGGCTGACGGTGAACCCGGACCCGCCCGCCGACGCGGCGACGGCCGCCGACGGGGCCGCCTACGTACGGCGCGGCGAAGTCCCGCCGTCACCGCTGGTGGAGGTGAGCGTGACCGACGACGGGCCCGGCGTGCCGCCGGAACTGCTCCCCGAGCTGTTCGAGCGCTTCACCAGGGCCGACACCGCCAGGACGCACAGCGACGGCGCGTCGACCGGGCTCGGCCTGGCGATCGTGGACGCCGTGATCGCGGCGCACAAGGGCTGCATCACGGTCACCAGCCGCCCCGGGATGACACGGTTCACCATCACGCTGACCGGGATGCCGGGGGCCGATGTCTCACCAGCGAAGCAGCGCGCCGGACGGCGAACGCTGCACCGGAACTCGTAGTCCCGCCTCGGCGCCGGGGCCATCCCCTCTCCCCGACCCCATGGATGTCCCAGCGCTGGGGGTATAGCGCCAGCGCTGGGACATCCATGGGGGTCTCTGGGGGTTGCTGGGGGTTGCTTCTGCGGAACCTCTGAGGCTCTCAGCTTTCAGGTGACTCAGAGACGGGGCAGACCAGTGGTGGAGTCGGTGCTGAAGCTGGGCACGCAGACTCGCTGGCATGATCCCCCAAGTGGAAATTGTGGTGCCGGTGCGGAACGAGGAACATGACCTCGGTCCCAGCGTCCGGCGTCTTGTGACGTACTTGCGGGAGAGTTTCCCGTTCACCGCCCGGGTCACGATCGCCGACAACGGGAGCACCGACGGGACCTGGCTCATCGCGTGCGCGCTCGAGGCCGAGTTCGCCGAGGTCCGCGCGGCGCACCTCGACCAGCCGGGTCGCGGGCGGGCGCTGCGATCGCTGTGGGAGCGCAGCGACGCCGAGGTGTTCGCGTACATGGATGTCGATCTGTCGACCGACCTGAACGCGCTGCTTCCCCTCGTGGCGCCGTTGCTGTCCGGGCACAGCGACCTGGCCATCGGTTCCAGGCTGGGACGCGGTGCCCGGGTGATCCGCGGTCCGAAACGGGAACTCATCTCGCGCTCCTACAACATGCTGCTGCGAACCACGCTGGCCGCCGGGTTCTCCGACGCGCAATGCGGGTTCAAGGCCATCCGCGCGGAGGCGGCCCGTGCGCTGCTGCCGCTGGTCGCCGACAACGCCTGGTTTTTCGACACCGAGCTGCTGGTCCTGGCCGAACGCGCCGGGCTGCGCATCCACGAGATCCCCGTCGACTGGATCGACGACACCGACTCGCGGGTCGACATCGTGGGCACCGCGCTCGCGGACCTGCGCGGCGTCGTCCGGCTGCGCACCGGGCTGTCGCGGGGCACGATCAAGGTCCCGGTGCTGCGGGCGACGTCACTGCGCCGGCCCGCGCTGACGGTGCAGATCGCGCGGTTCGCCGTGATCGGCTTGCTGAGCACGGCGCTCTATGTCCTCTTGTACCTGCTGCTGCGGACCTGGGCGCCGGCCCAGGCGGCCAACGCGGTCGCGCTGCTGATCACCGCGGTCGGCAACACCGCGGCCAACCGGCGCGTCACGTTCGGGATCAAGGGACGTGGCGGCGCGGCGCGGCACCAGGCTCGTGGCCTGATCGCTTTCGGGCTCGGGCTCGGGCTCAGCGCGGGGGCCCTCGCCATGCTGCACGCCCTGGTCACGGCGCCTGGCCGCGGCCTCGAGGTCTCGGTCCTGATCGGTGCCAACCTCGCCGCGACCGCTCTGCGATTCGTCCTTTACCGCAGCTGGGTTTTCGATGCCCCCACGGCCGCCGAGGGGCTAGCTCCGGTGCCGTCGCTGCGCCACCAGCCGTCCGAGCCCGCCTACAGGAGCCTCAAATGACCACGACCGCACTCCCCCGTCACGCGACCCCGTCCTCGCCGCCGCCCGGCCGGCTGCGCCGGCTAGTGCGCGGGCCGTCGGCGGACCCGCGCTGGGCACGCCCGTCCCTGCTGGCCGTGCTGGCCATCACGGCCCTGCTCTACCTGTGGGATCTGAGCCGCAACGGGTACGCCAACGACTTCTACGCCGCCGCGGTGCAGGCCGGGACGAAGAGCTGGAAGGCGTTCTTCTTCGGGTCCTTCGACTCCTCCAGCTTCATCACCGTGGACAAGACACCCGCCTCGTTGTGGGTCATGGAGATTTCCGGGCGGCTGTTCGGCTTCAATACCTGGTCGATTCTGGTGCCGCAGGCGCTGGAGGGCGTCGCGTCCGTCGGGTTGCTGTACGCGGCGGTGCGCAGGTGGTTCGGGCCGCCGGCGGCTCTCGCCGCCGCCGTGGTGCTCGCGCTGACTCCGGTCGCGGCGCTGATGTTCCGGTTCAACAACCCGGACGCGCTGCTCGTTCTGCTGATGACGGCCGCCGCCTACGCGGTGACGATCGCGATCGAGAAGGGCAAGACCCGGTGGCTCGTGCTGTGCGGGGTGCTGATCGGGTTCGCGTTCCTGGCCAAGATGCTGCAGGCCTTCCTGGTGCTGCCCGGCTTCGCGCTCGCGTACCTGTGGGCGGGCCCTGGGCGGCTGCGGCGCCGGATCTGGCAGACGCTCGCTGGCCTGGGCGGGGTGATCGCCGGCGCCGGCTGGTGGGTGGCGATCGCCGAACTGGTCCCCGCCGCCGACCGGCCGTACTTCGGCGGCTCGACCGACAACAACATCCTGGAACTCGCCTTCGGCTACAACGGCCTGGGACGGCTGGATGGTTCGGAGACGGGTGGCCTGGGCAACACCGGCGGGGCAACGGGGGTCTTCCGGTTGTTCCACTCCGAGTTTGGCGGGCAGATCAGCTGGCTGCTCCCGGCGGCGCTGATCGCGCTGGCGGCACTGCTGTGGGTGTCGCGGCGCGCGCCGCGTACGTCGCGCACCCGGGCGTTCGCGGTGCTGTGGGGCGGCTGGCTGCAGATCACCGGCGTGACGTTCAGGTACATGCAGGGCATCATCCACCCGTATTACATGGTGGCGCTCGCCCCCGCCATCGCCGCCCTAGTCGGAGTAGGCGCCGCCGCCGTATGGCAGCACGGCCTTGGCTGGGCCGGTCGCTCCGCGGTGGCCGCGGCGATTCTGGTCACCGGGATCTGGTCGTTCGTCCTGCTGGACCGGACGCCGGACTGGCTGCCGTGGCTGCGCTGGCTGGTGCTGGTCGCGGGCATCCTTTGCGCCGGCTGGGTGCTGCTGACCGGCGCATGGCAGCGGCGCGGCACGGCGGTCACCGCGATCGGGGTCGGCCTAGCGGTCATCGCCGGGCTCGGCGGACCGGTCGCGTACACGCTGGACACGGTGAACAGCACGCACACCGGATCGATCCCGTCCGCGGGGCCTGCCTCTGCCTCCAGCTTCGGCGGGGCTCCTGGCGGCGGGACCGGTACTGGGGGTGCTGGCGGGTTTGGTGGCCACGGGACTGCTGGCGGGCGGACTGGTGGCGGCGGGTCGGCGCCCTCGGGGTCGGCTCCGTCCGGATCTGCCTCGGGCGGGTCGCGGCCGAGCGGGACGCGCGGCGGCTTCGGTGGCGGGTCGGCTGGCGGCCGTACTCACGGCGGCGGGTCGGCTGGCGGTATGGGCGGCCTGTCCGGCGAGACGTCGGTGAGCAGCGCGCTGGTGAAGCTGCTGGAAAAGGACGCCGCCGACTACAAATGGGTCGCGGCGACCGAGGGGTCACAGGAGGCCGCTCCGCTGGAACTCGCGACCGGCGGCGACGCGGTGATGGCGATCGGCGGATTCAACGGCACCGACCCCGCCCCGACGCTCGCCGAGTTCGAGGCCATGGTGGCCAAGCACGAGATCCACTACTACATCGGCAGCGACAGCGAGAGCTTCGGCGGCGGTACCGGATCGTCGGCGATTGCCAAGTGGGTCGCGGCCCACTTCAAGTCCGAGACCGTCGACGGCACGACGGTCTACAACCTCACCAAGGCGAAGTAGCCCGCAGTTAAGGGTGAGGCTCATGTGACTCAAATATCCGAGTCGCGGTGCTTCTACAAGCCTGTCGATGGGTCATTGCTGGGGGAATAGCCCCGGTAATGGCCCATCGACAGCGGTGTAGAAGGTCCCGTGCGGCCACACCAGTCATGCTGACCCCTCAGGGCACGCGGGTGGCTAGGGGCACATGGGGGCACGCGGCGGCTGGGGGCGGGACCGCGCGGGCCGGTTACCAGGGCACGCGGGCGGATTAACCAGGCCGCGCGGTGGACTAGGTCTTCCAGTGACTTGCGGGGGCGGGAGGTGCCGGAGCCGCCGGGGTCCTTGGGGAGATCCGGGTAGCCGACGGCGACCGCGCCGATGGGCGTCCACACCTCAGGAACGTTAAACGCCCCGCGGAACTCGTCCATATCCTCTGGCGGGATACCGAAGAACAGCGCACCGAGGCCGTCGTCGACCGTCTGGAGCAGCACAAGCAGCGCGGCCATCCCGGTGTCGATGTACCAGTACGGAACCGGCCAGTGAGCTTCGTCGCGGTCGGTCCAGCCCTTGTCCTGCTCGGCGTACCGGTCAAGGTAGACGTCCTTATTGGCCAGCGGGACGATAACCAGCGGGGCGTTCGGCAACTTGGCGAATGTCCCCTCGGCGAAGTCGTCGCCGAAAATGGCCCACAGCCTCCCGGTCTGCTCGGCGCCCTCGAGTACGAGGTAGGCCTGACCCTGGCTGAACCCCGCCGATGGCGCGCGGTTCGCCGCCCGTAGCAACCGGTCGGTCGTGCCTTCCGGAAGAGGTTCGTTAGTAAAGGCGCGCACCATCCGGCGCCGCTTTATGACGTCAGTGAATTCCACCGGGACAGGATAGCCCTTACGACACCGGGTGTCAGTACGGAAGACCAGCTCAGGCCACGACCGCGGGCTCGGTGTGATCAGCCTCGACTCCACGCTTAAACAGCGGGCCTGGGCGCAGCAGCAGGCCGCTGATCACGGCGCCTCCGGTGAAGATCCCCGCCGACCACCAGAACGCGGTGCTGTACCCGTGCACCAGCGCCAGCTGGGTCAGCGCCGGTGTGGGCCGCCCGTGCAGGTGCGAGGCGATGTAGGTCGCGGCGGCGCTGGTAGCCATCGTGTTCAGCAGGGCGGTGCCGATGGACCCGCCGAGCTGCTGCCCGGTGTTGACGCTCGCCGAGGCGACACCCGCGTCCCTCCGGTCGACTCCGAAGGTGCCCGTGTTGATCGCGGTCGGGAAGATGTTGCCGAGGCCGAAGCCGGCCACCAGCAGCGGGCCAAGCACGTAGCCCACGTAACTGGAGTGCGGCCCGATCCTGGTCAGCCAGGCCATGCCGATCGCGGCCAGCAGCATGGCGGCCGGGATGATCGGCTTGGGACCCAGCCTGGGCAGCAGCACGATGTTGGCCAGGTTCGACCCGATGACGATGCAGGCGACCATCGGCAGCACCGCTAGGCCGGTGACCACCGGCGAGTAACCGAGCGTGGTCTGCAGGTAGTAGACGAGGAACAAGAAGATGCCGAACATGCCGGCGCCGACCACCAGGATCGACAGGTACGCGCCCGCGCGGTTGCGGTCCAGGATGAGCCTGGGCGGCAGCAGCGGGTCCGGCGCCTTGGACTGCCAGAACGCGAACAGCACCAGCAGCACGGCTCCGGCCACGAGGAAGCCATAGGTGGACGGTGCGTGCCAGCTATGCGACGCCGCGTTGGACAGGCCGTACACCAGGCAGAACATCCCGCCCGAGACGGCGAGTACACCCGGCACGTCGAGCCGCGACCCCGCCTCGCGACGCTGCCTTTTAATCAGCACGCTGCCGCCGATCAGCGCGATCCCGGCGAAGAACAGGTTCACGTACAGGCACCAGCGCCAGTCCAGGTACTCGGTGAGCACGCCGCCGAGCAGCAGGCCGACCGCGCCGCCGCCGCCCGCCAGCGCGCCGAAGACCGCGAACGCCTTGCCGCGCTCCCTCGGATCGCTGAACGTCGTGGTGAGCAGCGACAGCGCCGACGGTGCCAGCACGGCGCCGAAGGCGCCCTGGCACGCGCGGGCGGAGACCAGCATGGAGAAACTCACGGCCGCGCCGCCGACGGCCGACGACCCGGCGAAGCCGGCGAGCCCGATGAGGAAGGTGACCTTGCGGCCGAGCAGGTCGGCGAGCCGCCCGCAGAACAGCAACAGGCTGCCGAACGCCAGCGCGTAGGCCGTCACGACCCATTGCCTGTCCACGTTCGAGAATGCCAGCGCGTGCTGCGCCGACGGCAGCGCGATGTTCATGATCGTCATGTCGAGCACGACCATCAGCTGCGCCACCCCGATGATCACCAGGATGAGCCAGCGTCGTGGATCCGGCGTCTCCGCCGGCTCTGCCATGGACATCTGAGTCCACCACCCGTCCTCGTACCCGGAGGATTCGTCTATCTGGAGGATTTATCTCCGGTTATCCTAACAGAGCGGAGATACGTTCTCCGCTTAGGGAGGATGTTCCGTATGGACGACGGGACCGAGGAGCAAAACGTGACACGGCGACCGCTGCGCCGCGACGCGCAGCGCAACCGGGAGCGGATACTGAAGGCGGCCGAGCAGGTGTTCACCGCCCGGGGACTCGACGCGTCGCTCGACGACGTGGCCCGCCAGGCCGGAGTCGGCGTCGGCACCGTGTACCGGCGGTTCCCCGACAAGGAGTCGCTCATCGCGGAGCTGTTCACCAACCAGATCGGACTCCTGGTCGCGGCCGCGGAGGAGGCCTATGACGCGCCCGATCCGTGGGATGGCCTGGCGGCCTTCCTGAACCAGCTCACCGAGACGTACTCCGGTGACCTCGGGGTACGGCAGATGATGATGTTCGGCACCTACGGGTCGGACCGGGTGTCCCTCGCCAGGGAGCGGATGCGCCCAGTGGTGACCAGGCTCGTCGAACGCGCGCAGGCGGCCGGGCAGGTGCGCGACGACTTCGCCCCCACCGATATCCCGTTCCTGGCCCTCATGCTGTCGCTCGTAGCGCAGTACGCCGGGGAGATCCGCCCGGACATCTGGCGCCGCTACCTCGCGCTCATCCTCGACGCGCTCCGGCCAGAACGGGCCGGCACCACCCCGCTCCCAGTGCCGGCGCTGGAGCCCGGCGAAATGGAGCGTCTCATCCGCACCCAGGGCCACCGGCCCACCCGGCGTTCCAAATAGGTCATGCGCATGCACGTGCATAAGCACGGACGAACAAATGGGTGCCAAGTACCCAAAGCGCGTCAATGCAAACGTTCGCATTTCACCAATGGCGTCCCTGACCAGTGCGGATAGGGATTATCATCTCGCAAGATGTCCCGGGTAGCGCATGGCGACGAGTTGCGTATAAGCTAGCGGAGGTCTACACAGGGCAGGTATCATCCTTACCTTCAGCATCACGCGACATTTCGCATGAATTCGTACTACGATGGATTTACTCCACCTTCAGCAGGAGACTTCGGGCGATGAAATCCGGCAACCCAGTGTCAGGTGCGAACGCGCACGGCGAGGGGATCCGCGAGCGGTCAACCAGCGATCGGGGGCCAAGCCGACAGGTCCGCGACATCCAGGAGATCATCGCCAAGCTTGAGGTAGTTACCAAGCGGCTCGCCTACCCGCTGCGCAACATGCCGCAGCCCCGGCGCTCGAGCGTCGACAGGTCGGACGAGCCAGACATGACGGACGGTGGGGCACCCGGCAACTGAGACCGGGTACCCCACCGTAACGGGCAATCAGTCCCGGGCCATGTCGCGTAGCAGGCTCGCCGAAGCCGCTGGGGTCCGGGCTGCGGCCTGCAGCTGCGTGAACGCCCGGATGTACCGCGCGACCTCATCCGCCTCCTGTACGCAGACTCCGCCGTCCAGGGAGGCGAGCCGTACCACGCCTAGCGCGGGCGCCTTCTCGAACCGGAGGATGCTGAGCGGACCGCTGGTGGCCGCCGCCTGCGCCCCGGCGCTGAACGGCAGCACCTGGATGGTGACCGCTCCTGGGGTGTCGGCGATGGACGCCAGCCGGCGCAGCTGCGCCCGCATGACGTCGGCCCCGCCCACGACCTGGTGCAGCGCCGCCTCGCCGATGACCGTCTCCAGGCACAGCGCCCGCTCACGCAGCGACTCCTGCCTGGTGAGGACGACCTCGACGAGGCGTTCCCGGTCGTCGTCCTGCCACCCGGCCGGGTCGGCCGCGTAAGCCGCCGCCGCGTAGTTGGCGGTCTGCAGCAGTTCGGGGATCCGCTGCGGCTCGTAGGCCAGCGCCTGCGAGGCGACCGACTCCATCAGGATGTAGTCCTGCGCGGTCTCTGGCAGCAGGTCTGCGTAGGACCGCCACCATCCGCCGCGCTGGCGACCGGTCTGGGCGATGGCCAGCAGGGTTTCCTGTTCGGGCTCGCGCACGCCGTACTCGGTCAGCAGCTCGCGGAGCTCCCGGGCGCGGATGCCGCGCTGCCCGGTCTCGATCCTGCTGATCTTCGAACGGTCGCATTCGAGGATGCTGGCCGCGGTGTCCAGCGGAAAGCCGATGTTCTCGCGATACCGGCGCAGGGCGGCTCCGATGAGCCTGCGCCGCACGGGGGGTGATCCGATCACGATCGCCACTCTCCTCTTGCTCCCGGTGCTGTCCGCACCTCGTCTGGCGCACCTTTGTGCTCCATCTAATGGAAAAGTAGCACTTGATGTTATCCATTGATCGAACGACGCGCCGGCAACGCGTTGCCATTCGAATTGTTCGGGAAGCTGGTTTCGAATAGTGCCGCGATCAGGCGGTGGCGCGGTCCAGCGCCGTCAGGATGCGGCGCTCGGAGACCGGAACGGGCGTGCCGATCGTCTGCGCGAACAAGCTGACCCGCAGCTCCTCGATCATCCAGCCGATGTCGCGCAGGCTCCCCCGCCCTCCGGCCGACAGCCGGCCGCGCGCCTGCTCCAGCGCGTCCTCGCAGCGATGCACGGTAGCCATCAGCTGGGCGTCGCGGGCGGGACTTTCCGGCAGCTTGTCCAGCCGCCGTTCGATCGCCTGCAGGTACCGGACCAGGTCCGGCAGCCGGTCGTAGCCGATCGCGGTGAGATACCCCCTGAAGATCAATCCGGACAGCTGATGCCTGATGTCGGCCACCGCCGGTTCGAGCACAGCGGCGCGAAGACGTTCCAGCCGTACTTCTATTTCCTGACCATAACGAAGGGTGGTCTCTGCCCTGCGCACCGTTTCCGCCGTCAGTTCGCGAAGTCCGGCGCGCACGGCGTCCCGGAGCTTGGCGAATCCCTCGGCGTCCCACGCGGGGCCGCCGGCTTGCGCGATCAGCTTGTCCGCCGCGCAGCTGACGCAGTCGGCCATCAGGGCGGCCGCCGAACCATGCGGGTTGGCGCTCAGCGTCAGTTTCGCCTGAGTGGAAAGCGATCCGGCGATCTGTTTCACCGGCGACGCGACGTTAAGCAGGATCAGGCGGCGAGTACCCGCCAGCATCGCGGCGTCGGCAGCCCGCTGGGTCTCGAACAGCCGGATGTCGACCGAACTGCCCACGTCGACGAGCGCCGGGTACGCCTTGACCTCGCCCTCGGTGAATACCCTCGGCAGCGCGCCGAAGTCCCACGAGGTCAGCCCCTTCCTGGTCAGCGCGGACGCCGCCGAGGACAGGGTGGCGCGCACCCTCGGCCGAAGCTGACGCTGCAGCTCAGCAAGGTCCTTCCCGGTGGCCAGCACCCGGTCGCCGTCGGTCACCCGGAACGTGATCCGCAGGTGCGCGGGCAGCCGCGTGGTGTCCCAGGCGTCGAACGGTATGTCCACGCCCCGCAGCCGGCGCAGCGTCTGGCCGAGCACCTCACGGATGTCCGTGGCGGGCGGCTGCGCCCCGATCCCGGCCAGCACCTCAGCGGCCGCGTCCGGTGCCGGGCCGATTTCCCGCCGCAGCTGCTTGGGCAGCGACCTGATCAGCTCGGTGATCAGCTCGGCGCGCAGCCCGGGCACCTGCCAGGAGAACCGCTCGGGCTGGGCCTGGTTGAGCGTCTTCACGTCGATATCGACGGTCACGCCGTCCGTCTCGGTACCGGGGTCGAACGCGTACGACAACGGCAGCGCGGGCTCTGACGGCGAGGACGACGTCCAGACATCCGGGTACGCGCCGCCGTCGACGTCACCGGCCTGTTCGCTGAACAGGTCGGCCTCGGTGAGCGTCAGCAGATCGGGCGTCTCGTGCCGCGCCTTCTTCCACCAGGTATCGAAATGCCGGACCGACGTCACGTCCGCGGGAATCCGCGCGTCGTAGAACCGCCACAGTTCCTGCTCGTCGGCGATCAGGCCACGTCGCCGCGCCCGCTGCTGGAGTTCCTCCGCCTCGGCGAGCAGCCGCTGGTTCTGCCCGTAGAACCGGTGCCTAGTATCCCACTCCCCTTGGACCAGGGCGTGGGAGATGAACAGCTCACGAGACAGCACCGGGTCGATCTGCCCGAAGTTGATCTTACGGTCGGCGACGATCGGCACCCCGTAGAGCGTGACCTTCTCGGTGGCCATCACCGCACCGCGCTTCTTCTCCCAGTGCGGTTCGCTGTAGTTCCTGCGCACCAGGTGCCCGGCCAGCGGCTCGATCCAGTCCGGATCGATCTTGGCGACGACGCGGCCCCACAACCGGGAGGTCTCGACGAGTTCGGCGGCGACCACCCAGTCCGGCGGCTTCTTCGCCAGCGACGACCCCGGGAAGATCGCGAACCGCGCGTTCCGCGCCCCCAGGTACTCGGTCAGCGGCTTGCGGCCTCCCTTACGGGCCGAATCGGGCTCGATCCGCATGCCAATCTGGGAGAGCAATCCAGCAAGAAGCGATTGATGCAGCCTGCGCCGTTCTGGACTAGAGGAATTTACGGTGAGTCCGAGGTCAGACGCGAGCGATTGGAGCTGACCGTGCAGATCTTGCCATTCCCTTACGCGCAAGTAGTTTAGGTACTCCGCGCGGCACATCCGGCGGAAGGCGCTGTTGGACAGTTCCTTTTGCCGGCCGGCGAGGTAGTCCCACAGTTTCAGGTAGGCGGCGAAGTCCGAGTCTTCCTCGGTGAAACGGCGATGCGACTGGTCGGCCTGCTGCTGTTCTTCGGCCGGGCGCTCGCGCGGATCCATGATGGACAGCGCCGACGCGACGATGAGCATTTCCCGGGAGCAGCCATTGCGGTCGCCTTCCAGGACCATCCGGCCGATCCGGGGGTCGACCGGCAGCCGGGACAGCCGACGCCCGACATCGGTCAGCCGACCGCCCTTCAGCGCGTTGAGCTCTTCGAGCAGCCGGGTGCCGTCGGCGATGGCACGCGCGTCGGGCGGGTCGATGAACGGGAAGGCGCGCACGTCGCCGAGCCCCGCGGCGGCGAGCTGCAGGATGACGGACGCCAGGTTGGTGCGCAGGATCTCCGGGTCGGTGTACTCCGGGCGGTTGCTGAAGTCGTCCTCGGAGTAGAGCCGGATGCAGATACCGTCGGCGACCCGGCCGCAGCGACCCTTGCGCTGGTTGGCACTTGCTTGCGAGATCGGCTCGATCGGCAGCCGCTGCACCTTGGTGCGGAAGCTGAACCGGGAGATCCGCGCCATCCCCGGGTCGATGACGTAGCGGATCCCGGGGACGGTGAGCGATGTCTCGGCGACGTTGGTCGCGAGGATCACCCTTCGGCGGCTGCTGGTGGGGTGGAAGACCTTGTGCTGCTCGGCGGTGGCCAGCCGCGCGTAGAGCGGCAGGACGTCGATGCCCTTGGTGTCTTTGAGCGAGTCCGCGGTGTCGCGGATCTCGCGTTCGCCGCTCAGGAAGACCAGGATGTCCCCCGGTCCCGCTTTCGACAGCTCGGCTATCGCGTCGGATATCGCCTGGCTCTGGTCCTGGTCGTCTTCAATCGGGCGGTACCGCACCTCGACCGGGTAGGTCCGGCCCGACACCTCGACGATGGGCGCGTCATTGAAGGCCTTGGCGAACCGCTCCGGGTCGATGGTCGCCGAGGTGATGATCACCTTCAGGTCCGGGCGCCGCGGCAGGAGCTGGCGAAGGTATCCGAGGATGAAGTCGACGTTGAGGCTGCGTTCGTGCGCCTCGTCGATGATCAGCGTGTCGTACCTGAGCAGGTCGCGGTCACGGGCGATCTCGGCGAGCAGGATGCCGTCGGTCATCAGCTTGACCAGGGTCCGGTCACTGGCCTTGTCGGTGAACCTGACCTTGTAGCCGACGGCGTCGCCGAGCGTTATCCCGAGCTCCTCGGCTATCCGCTCCGCGACCGTGCGGGCGGCGAGCCTGCGCGGCTGGGTGTGGCCGATCTGCCCTTTGACGCCGCGGCCAAGCTCGAGGCAGATCTTCGGTATCTGGGTGGTCTTCCCCGAGCCGGTCTCGCCCGCCACGATGACCACCTGGTGGTCGCGTATCGCGTCCTTGATCTCGTCTTTGCGCTGGGTGACCGGCAGCTCGGGCGGGTAGCTGATGACGGGCACGCTGGCCCGGCGGCGTTGTACTCGTTCCTCCGCGCGGGTGATGGCCGCCTCGACCTGGCCGAGATCTTTGTTCGTGGCCAAGCGGCGTTGGAGCGCCCTGGCATCGGACAGCATGAGACCAGTCAGGCGCTCCTGGAGCAGCGTTCTGGTGACTTGGGACAAGGTTGGTGACTCATTCATACCGGCGGGAAGACTAGACGATAAACATCCGCTTGACCTAACGCTTTACACCGCGATGATCTTCCGGGATACGCTCCCGTTGTGACCTCCCGAAGCGAGCGGGCGCAGCATACCCGGGACGCCATGATCGAGGCTGGCCTGCGCCTCTCTGAATCCACTGGGATCGGAGGTATGAGTGTTAACAGGGTGGTCGAAGAGGCTGGCGTCGCCAAGGGAAGCTTCTTTCATCATTTTGGGGACCGCTCGGGCTACCTGCTGGCCTTGCATCGGACGTTCCATGACCGACTCGTGTCCCAGGCATTGCGCGCGTCCACGGTACTCCCCGCCGGCCGGGAGTGGCTCTGGGCGGCCGCCGACGCCTACCTGGATGGTTGCCTGAAATCCCGCGGGGTCCGGGCACTCCTGCTTGAGGCGCGGGCCGTCCCGGCGATCGCGAACGAGGTCCGGTCCCGCAACGACCAGATCGCCAGGATGTGCGAACCGCATTTCGCCGCGCTGGGCTGGCCGCATCCGCTGGAGAGCGCCCGGCTGTGGATCTCCATGGTCGCGGAGGCCGCGCTACTCGAGTTCGACGCCCGGCGCGCCCAGCCCACCCTCCGCGAAACCCTGCGCTACTACCTCCGGCCCCTTGCTCCCGACCCCAGCGGTGGCCCATCGCTGGCGTTATGCGGCCTTCACGAATCGGACATCCGCGCCATCTCGCCCTGCCTCTGCGCTCGGCGATTGTGGTTGGTGCTGCACCATCCACACTCTTTGCTGGGTAATGCGGCACCGCCCAGAATCACTCGGGCCTGGGGACGCCCGGCGAGGGCCGACGCAACTGGGCGATACTGCACCAAACCGGTCGGCTGCGGCGACACCGTTGCCCAAGAACGTTCCCTTGGGTCCAGCCATCGGGTCCGTATGCTGCTGGATGCAGGGGTTTGCCCATGGAGGAAGGCGGGTCTGGCATGCGGGTTCTTGTCTCGGTCGACATGGAGGGGATCGCGGGGGTGGTCGATGCCGACGACATCATCCCCGGCCACGCCGAGTACGAGCGCAATCGTGCCCTGCTTACCGCCGAGGCTAACGCCGCGGTCCGCGGGATCTTCGGCTACGACGCGGATGCGCAGGTACTGGTCACCGAGGCGCACGCCGCCTTCAGGAACCTGTTGCCCGAGCGGCTGGACCGCCGCGCCCAACTGCTGCGCGGCACGCCGAAACCGTGGGGCATGATGTCCGGCCTGGACGCGGACATCGACGCCGTGGTGTTCATCGGCTATCACGGTAAGGCGGGCACGCCGCGTTCGGTAATGGCGCACACCATTTCCGGCGGGGTCATCGCCAACGTGCGCTGTAACGGGCGCTCGCTCGGCGAACTCGGACTGAACACCGCGCTCGCGGCACACTTCGGCGTCCCCGCAGTACTCGTGGCCGGGGACGATAGCGTCGCGGCGGAGGCGGCCGACGTAGCGCCCGGAATGCGGTCAGTGGTGGTCAAGCACGCGCTGGGGGCCCGGGCCGCGGCGCTGCTGCATCCCGACGAGGCCTGCGACAGGATCGAGCAGGAGGTGCCGAAGGCGCTCGCGGATCGCGAGTCGGTTAAGCCGCTGCGTTTCGATGGCCCGGTTGTGCTCGAAGTCGAGGTGCTCAGGACTCGCATGGCCGAGCACGCGTTGCTGGTACCGGGGATGGAACTCGCCGACGGCCGCACCCTCCGCTACCCGGCCCCGGACTTCCCGACCGCCTACCAAGTCAGCGAGCTAATCGCGCTACTAGGCCCCCTCTGATCCGCGGCCGACAGCGGGCGGCGGGCGGCGGGCGGCGCGGCACCGGCGCGGAGGGGCAGCGATGAGTCATCGACGCCCATAGAGGGGCATCTCTGAGTCATCGACGCCCCTGGGGCGCACGCCGCCCAACCAATCGCGGACCGTATTGCGGGGATATGTAACTGGTTTGACAGCGGCCCGGGAGTAGGGGCACACTATTTATGCGTCCCTCCCGTGGAGGGGTGAAGTGAACCCGGTCTTCCCTCCGGACGGTGGGCGTCCGGGTTTCGCGCTTTCTAGGGCACATTTCCCTACGGAGACTTCTGTCGCCATGATCGGGGAGATCCGGTGCCGCCAAGCACCGCCCATACCCCAGCACCAGCCCGCGACATCGGCCACCCAGAGGAGTTCCTCGGATGTGCTGGACATATTGCTCGTAAACTAGCTCCGTATCGCTTGGCCGCTTGCCTAGGACGCCTCGAATAGTTTCACGATCGTGTCGGTCCCGGTCACCGCCCCGCAACGTGTTGCGAGTGTCTAGCACCATCCGCTGCGCCCCTTGCATGAGAAGATCCTCGGCAAGACGGCTGAGGCATGACTGCCTAGCAGACTCACATAGCCGCACGCAGGCGCAGGTATAGATGTTCACTCTGACGGGGAGACGCGCCACAGAATCGGCAACTGTCCGTCGTCGTGAATCTTTCTCTTTGGCGAAGTGAACTTCACGCGCACCGGGAACCAGCAAGCCACGCATGGCACGACGCGTCTTCGCCAGGTCACCCGGGCTCACCACGGCGGCGGCCAGTATGTAGACGTTCCGGCGAGCGGACTCGTCAATAAACGCGTGCACACACATGTTAGGACACCTCGGGATCTGCACCTAAGCGGCCACAGTTAAGGGGGAAAGAGATCTAACATATCGCGCTACGCAAAGGTACGCTAATCCCATTACGAAAACGCATCTCGTTGCCAAATTGGACCCTTGATGCAATTCAGCGGCCGGTGAGGATCTATCCGATATGCAAGATTTCGGGCTGGGCGCTCGGCAGCAGAGCGTTGCTGGTGGGTTGCTGCACTACCAAGAAAAGAACCTGGGTAATGCAGCACCCACCAGGAACGGCAAGCTCGGGGCGGCGGAACCAGGGGCGACCGGACTTCGAGCGCACTGGAACTGGGGAGACTGAGCTTGGAACGCGCCGGGACCGGGGAGACTGGGTTTGGGTGTGCTGACCTTTGCCGGGCCGGGGATTGCGGGGCGTAGGCTTTGTCATGGTTTGATGTGATAATTGCGGAATGAGCTACCGCCCGGGACGTCACTTTTTGCAGCTTCCAGGGCCGACCAATGTTCCTGAGCGGGTGCTCCGGGCGATGGCGGCGCCGACCATTGACCATCGCGGACCGGAGTTCGCGGCGCTGGCGCGGGAGGTGCTCACTGGGGTCGCCGAGCTCGCGGGGACATCTCGGCCGGTGGCGCTGTATCCCTCGTCGGGATCCGGCGGGTGGGAGGCGGCGCTGGTCAACACCCTCTCGCCGGGCGACGCCATCTTGGGCTTCGAGACCGGGTATTTCGCGACTCAGTGGGCGGCGATGGGGCGCAAGCTCGGACTCGATGTGAAGTTCGTGCCTGGCGACTGGCGGCATCCGGTGCCAGTCGAGCAGGTACGGGCCGTTCTGGACGCCGACGATCAGCGGCGGATCCGGGCCGTGACTGTCGTGCACAACGAGACCTCGACCGGCGTCGTCTCCGACATACCCGCGATCAGGGAAGCGATCGACGCTGCCCGTCACCCGGCGCTGCTCATCGTCGACGCCGTCTCATCGCTTGGTTCGGTCCGGTATCAGCATGACTCCTGGGGCGTGGACGTGACCGTCTGGGGCTCGCAGAAGGGCCTGATGCTGCCACCGGGCATCGGCCTCAACGCCGTCAGCGAACGGGCCATCGCCGCGTCGCGTACGGCCCGGCTGCCGCGCAGCTACTGGGACTGGGAGCCGGTGCTCGGCGCGGCCCGCACCGGGTCCTTTCCGTACACTCCCCCGACGAACCTGCTGTTCGGCCTGCGCGAGGCGCTGACGATGCTCGACGAGGAGGGACACGACAGCGTCTTCGCGAGGCACCGCAGGCACGCCGCCACCACCCGGGCCGCGGTTCGCGGCTGGGGACTTGAGCTGGTCTGCCTCGACGAATCCGCGCACTCGGACACGGTCACGGCCGTGCTGGTTCCCGGCGGCAGCGACCCGGACGCGCTACGGGTGCTGATACTCGACCGGTACAACATGTCGCTTGGCAACGGCCTCGGCAAGCTCGCCGGGCGCGTGTTCCGCATCGGCCACCTAGGCAACCTCGGTGATCTTGAGCTGATGGGAACGCTGTGCGGCGTCGAGATGGGACTCACCGTCTCGGGAATCCCGGCTAAGCGCGCCGGTGTAGCCGCGGCGCTTGAGCACCTGACCGCGGATCAGAGGCTGTAGAAGGCACTGGCGGTTCCGGCTAGGACGGCGTATCGCTGCGGAACGGGCACATCGCCGATGACCTCCAGCAGCGCGTCCGCCACCGGCTGGTAACCCCCGCCGAGTTCCGCTACGGGCCAGTCGCTGCCGAACATGAGCCGACCGGACCCGAACAGCTCGAGCGCGAACTCGACGAACGGCCTCGCCTCGGAAACTGGATAGAGGCCGGAGAGCTTCGCGTGTACCAGGGGGTTGGCCGCCGCCTTGGTGATCAGGGTCCGCCAGGGTTCCCAGTCATCGCCGCCGAGCGGCGGGTGCCCTAGGTGATCGAGCACCATCCGCAGCCTCGGGTACCGCTCGGACAGCACCGGGACGTGCTCAAGGTGCCTGGGCAGCACGGCGATCACGTCGAACGGCACGTCGTATCGTTCGAGCAGCGCAAGGCTCTCGCCCACCTCCGGACGCAGCAGCCAGTCGGGGTCGGGCTGGTCGTGGGTCAGGTTCCGTATCCCGGCGAACTTCGGCCGCGCGCGCAACCGGTCAAGTGCTGCCTCGGCCTCGCCTGGACGATCGAGCGGAACCCATCCGACGACTCCGGCGATCTCGTCATGGGCGTCCGCCACCTCGAACATCGCCTCGGTGTCCGCGGCATCGTCGTCGGCCTGGACGAGCACCGCGCTATCGACACCCGCGGTCAGGGCGCGCCCAGCGAAATCCTCGAACGCGAACGTCCGGTTGATGGACTCGTTCCCGGGGCGGAGCAGCCAGTCGTAGCGATGCCGCGACGTGTCCCACAGGTGCAAGTGAGCATCGATGACCACGGGACCACCGTAGCCGTAGTGCGGCGATGGCGGTGCTCTCAGTGCGGGACAGGATCGCCTGACGGCTGGTCCCGGGAGGCGACGCGGTATCGTCCCGGCGACTGGTCACGGGCGCGGCTGAAGGCCCGGCTGAAGGCGTACACAGAGGTGTAGCCAACCGAGCGGGCGACGGCCTCCAGGCTGTCGTTGGTGTCTCTCAGCCGCCGGGAAGCGAGATCCATCCGCCATCGCGTGAGATAACCGGCGGGGCTAACTCCGACCACGGCCGGGAAGCGCCGTGACAGGGTGGCGCGGGATACCGCCATCTCAGCCGCGAGCGTCTCGGTGGTCCACGAGCGGGCGGGGTCACCGTGCAGCTTCGTCAGCGCCGCGCTGATGAGGGGATCGCTGAGGACACCCAGCCAGGACCCGCCCGCCGGTTGCGGGCTCGCCGCCAGCCAGGCTCGCAGCAGCTGGACGAGCAGCACGTCCACCAGGCGGTCGAGAACGACCTCGGTGGCGATCTGCGGATGGGCGAGCTCCCGGGCGAGCAGACGAATGGTGTCGTCGAGTGCGCCGCCCGCGTTGTCGGCACGGATGTGGACAACATCTGGAAGCGACGTCAGGATCTGCGTGGACACCGCGGGGTCGTGACGGTAGTGCGCGCACAGCGCGTGCGTCCGGACCGGGCCAGTGCCGATGCGGTAGATCCCTCCGTCGGCGGGAACGACCTCAGGCTGATCGCGCGGTACGGGGCCGGAGTCGCTTGACAATGCGTGGTCGGCGCCCGTCGGCAGCAGCACCACGTCGCCGGGCATGAGCTGTATCGAGGGCTGGCCGGGCAGGCTGAGCCACGCGGTCCCGGCGGTTACCGCGTGAAACGCCGCCCCGTGGATGCTGGTGTTCCAGTACCTCCAGCCGTCCCCGGCCTCGACTCGCGCCGCGATCGTACCGCGGACACCGGAGACCGCGAGCACGTCCGCGAGCAGGTCCATGCCGCCATGCTAACTCACCCAGATGTCTCA
>JBEKHI010000024.1:0-36068 GCA_050012355.1 Streptosporangiaceae bacterium
TGACCGGATTATCGCCGCCGAGATCCTGGAACATGTGCCACGGGACGCCGCCGCGATGGCGGAGATCGCCCGGGTCCTCAAGCCTGGTGGCCTGGCCGCGATCACAGTTCCCTCCTGGTTCCCGGAACGCGTGTGCTGGGCCTTGTCGGAGGAGTACCACACGGTGCCGGGCGGGCACGTCCGGATCTACACCCGCCACGAGCTGGAGACCAAGCTCGAGCGGGCCGGACTCACCGTGACGGGCAAGCATCACGCGCACGCTCTGCACTCGTCGTTCTGGTGGCTAAAATGCCTGGCTGACGACGATAACGCCTTGGTCGGCGCGTACCACAAACTGCTTGTCTGGGACATCATGCGGGCGCCGGTGTGGACCCGCGCACCGGAGCGCGCGCTGAACCCAGTGCTGGGCAAGAGCCTGGTCCTCTACGCCAGGAAGTCCTGAAGGGTGGAAATCCGCGCCACCGGTGAGTCGATCGCCCGCGCGCAGCTGCCGAACGGCGCCATCCCCTGGCCGGACGGGCACATCGACCCCTGGGACCATGTGGAATGCGCGATGGCGCTGTCCGCGTGCGGGCTGCTTTCCGAGGCGCGGCGGGCATACGAGTACCTGCGGCGAACCCAGCGGCCGGATGGTTCGTGGCCACGGTCGGTGGCGGCGTCCGGCGCGGTGCTCGACCCGGCGGCCGAAAGCCACCACGCGGCGTACGTTGCCGTGGGAGTGTGGCACGAGTTTCTCGTGTCGGGGGACACGGAGTTCACGGTTTCCATGTGGCCGGTGGTGCAGCGGGCGCTGTCCTGGACGCTGAACCTGCAGACGCCGCGCGGCGAGGTCGCCTGGGAGCGCGACGCCAGCGGGCAGCCTGGATCGTTCGCGCTGCTATCCGGCTGCTCGTCGATCCTGATGGCGCTGCGCTGCGCGGTCGCCGTGGCGGAACTCGTCGAGCAGCCGCAGCCAGACTGGGCGAAGGCGGCCGATGCCCTGGCGTCGGTGCTGAGGTCGGATCAGTCCGCGTTCGCGGACAAGTCACGGTTCGCGATGGACTGGTACTACCCGGTCCTGTGCGGTGCGCTGCGGGATGCCGTGGGGCTTGGCAGGCTCCGCGAGTCCTGGGACACGTTCGTCGTGCCTGGTCTCGGCGTCCGGTGCGTGAGCGACCAGCCCTGGGTGACGGTCGCGGAAACCTGCGAGCTGGTGCTGGCGCTAGATGCCTCCGGGCAGCGCCCAGAAGCTGCCGGGTTGTTTGATGTCGTACAACGGCTGCGGGAGCCCGACGGCTCGTACTGGACCGGATGGCAGTACGTCAACCAGGCGCACTTCCCCGATGAGCGCAGCTCATGGACCGCCGCCGCCGTGGTCCTAGCGGCCGACGCCCTCCACCCCTTCAGCCCCGGCTCAGGCCTGTTCCGCGACTGCACGTAGCGGCCGGCCCGCCCGCCCGCATCCGAACCCCATGGATGGCCCACCGCTGGGCCTATAGCGCCAGCGATGGGTCATCCATGGGGCTGCAGGACACGTTCCAGCACGCGGAGCGAGCCCGCGTGCCGGGCCTCGGTGAATTCTCCGCTATCGAGTGCGCGGCGGTAGATGTGGTACGGGGCCTGGCCACCGTCGGCGGGGTCGGGGAACACGTCGTGAATCGCCAGCGCGCCGCCCATCGCGACCTGCGGCGCCCAGCTCTCGTAGTCGGTGACGGCCGTTTCCTCGGTGTGGCCGCCATCGATGAACACCATGCCGAGCGGGGTGTTCCAGTGCCGGGCGAGATCCTTCGACCGGCCCACGACCACGATCACGTCGTCCTCCGCCCCGGCGACGGCCAGGTTCGCGCGCAGGCCCGGCAACGTGTCGAGCCTGCCAATCGCGGGATCGACGAGCGACGGGTCGTGGTACTCCCACCCGGGCTGATGCTCCTCCGAGCCGCGATGGTGGTCGATGGTGAGCACCGCCGGAGCTTGAGCGCCCGCCACCCGAACGCCCGAGACCAGGTAGAGAGTTGATTTGCCCTGGTACGTTCCCACCTCAAGCACGGGGCCGACGCCAACATACGCCGCCGCTGTCTCAGCGAGCGCCAAGCCCTCATCGTGCGGCATGAACCCGGCGGCGGCCCGTGCGGCCTCAATCAGATCACTGGTCACAACTGACCAGCCTAGGCCGCGGGAGGGGCAGGTCACTCGCCGACAGGATGGTTGGGGTTAGGAGGGGCAGGGCCGCTGCGGCGTAGACGGACAGCATGATCCACAGGGCGGGCCGCACACCGAGCACAGTGCCGAGTGCTCCGGCTAGCAGCGCGCCTAGCGGCGAAGCCCCGAAGCCGACGAAACGCATCGCCGACACCACCCGGGCCAGCAGAACTTCCGGGCAGTAGGCCTGCCGGAAGCTCTGCGCGATCACGTTCCCGATCGTGACACCCACGCCGAGCAGCACCGCACCGAGCGCGAAGCAAAAAGCGCTCCCGGACGGGACCAGCACCACGGCGGACACCCCGGTGAGCACCCGGACCAGCCACAAAGTGCGGGCCGTCCCCATCCAGCCCGCGAGCCGCCGCGCGATAACCGCGCCGAGTATCCCGCCGAAGCCGCTGAACGCGAGCAGGAAACCAACGTCCCCGGCAGGAAGCCGCGCGACCCGGACCAGGAAGACCACGAACAGCGCCGCGCTGCCGCTGAAACCCGCGTTGCCGACCGCAGCGGATCCGGTGATCGCTCGCAGGTACGGGTCGGTAGCGATATAGCGCAGCCCGTCGCGGACCCGGCCACCACGCCGACGAGCGCGCGGCGCGCCGGACTCCCTGATGAAGACCAGGCACACCGCCGAGACCACAAAACTCAAAGAGTTCAGCAAGATCCCCAACGGCCCGACCAACAGGCCCGAACCGCCGCGGCCCATGATCGACGCCACCGAGGAACTGCCCTGCAGCTTCGCGTTCCCCTCGACCAGGTCCGCGCCGGACACAAGATGCGGCAACAAGACCTGGTATGCGGTCGAAAACAGCACGTTCGCGGTCCCGGCCAGCAGCGCCACGACGACGACCTGCGCGACGGTGAGCACCCCCGCCCACGCGGCCAGCGGCACGCTCATGAACAGCAACGCTTGGACTAGGTCGCAGGCGATCATCAGCCGCCGCACTGGCAGCCGGTCCACCCACACGCCCGCGGGCAGCCCGATGACCAGCCACGGCACCGACGACGCGGCGGACACCGCGGTGAGCGCGAACGTGCTTCCGTGCAGCACAGTAACCACAATCAGCGCCATAACGACGGTGCTCAGTGCCGAGCCGCACAGGCTGATCGTCTCGCCGGTCCACAGCAGCAGGAAGTTACGGTGCCTCAGCAGACCGGTTCCCACTGGACCTCAATCGCCGCGGGTTTCTATTCTCCTGCTCGATCAGCGCCCGCAGCTTCGCGCGAGCCTTATCCAGTACCTCGGGATCAGCCGCCGGGACCTCGCCGAGCAGGCTGAGCGGATCGGGGAAGTCCGGGCTCGCTAGCTCTTCAGCCATTCGTCCTCCCGGTTCATTGCCAGCCGCAGCGCGAGCCGCGCCCGGTGCAGCCGACTGCGCGCGGTTCCCTGCGGGATGCCGAGCACGTCCGCCGCCTCGGCGGGGGTGAGCTGCTCCCACGCGACCAGCAGCAGGACCTCGCGCTCGGCGGCCGGCAGCGCCCGGAGCGCGGGGACCAGCGACCGGGCGACCGCCGCAGAGTCGAGGCGTTCAGCGACCTCATCCCACGGATCGATGACCGGTTCCGGCGGAGGCGCACCGCCCGGAGCCGCCCGCCAGTATGCCCGGAGGACGTTCCGTGCGATCCCGTACAGCCAAGGGAGCGCGGTGAACTGCTGAGTGTCGTACGTCGTTCTGGACGAAAAGGCGCGTAGCCATACCTCGGCCAGCAGGTCGTCCGCTGCCTGACGCCCGCTACGGCGGGTGAGGTAGGCGTGCACCGCCGCCTCGTGCCGACGGACGACCTCCTCGAATGAGTCCGGCCGGCCGCGCAGCGAGCGCTCGATCAACGTCGCGTCAGTATCCACAACACCTCCACCCTGTCATTGCGCGAACCGGGCGGAGCGTTCGCTATGAGTTGAGATACGCCAGGACGGCCAGCACGCGGCGGTTGTCGTCGTCTGAGAGGGCCAGGCCGAGGCGGCCGAAGATGCCGGCCGCGTGCTTGGACACCGCCTTCTCGCTGATGAACAGGCGCTGCGCGATCGCGGCGTTGGACCGGCCCTCGGCCATCAGCGCGAGTACCTCGCGTTCCCGCGGCGTGAGGGCGGCCAGCGGTTCGTCGCGAGACCGGTGGTTCATCAGCCGGCCGACAACCTCCGAGTCCAGGACGGTGCCGCCGCCCGCCACCCTCCGGACCGCATCCACGAACGCCTCGTCGCTGAACACCCGGTCCTTGAGCAGGTAGCCGATCCCGCCGGCCGCGTCGGCGAGCAGCTCACGGGCGTACAACTGCTCGACATACTGCGAGAGCACGAGGACCGGAAGCCCGGGATGGACCTGCCGGGCCGAGATCGCGACGCGGAGCCCGTCGTCGGTCTGGGTGGGCGGCAGCCGGACGTCCACGATCCCGACGTCCGGCTTCAGCTCGGTCAGCGCGCGCAGCAGCTCAGGGGCGGTAGGCACCGCGGCGACCACCTCGAAGCCATGCGCCTCCAGCAGCCGGACCAGGCCGTTCCTCAGGAGATAGAGATCTTCGCCGATGACAACGCGCACGGGACCTCGATGACGACGATGGTCGGACCGCCGACCGGACTGGACACCGCCAGGATGCCATCGAACGTGGCCAGCCTGCGCTCGACTCCGGCGAGTCCGGTCCCCCGCGCAGCGTCAGCACCGCCGCCCCCGTCGTCGGTGACCTCCACGCGCAGCGCCAAGCTGGTGCGGAGCCCCTGTATCCGCACCCTCGTGGCACCCGAGTGGCGTACCGCGTTGGCCAGTGCCTCCGCGGCGGCGAAATACACGGCCGCCGCCAGCGGCATCGCCACCTCGTCGGGCAGGTCGATCTCGACGTCAACCGGGAGCGGGGCGTCGAGCGCCAGCGACCGGAGCGCGTCGGCCAGCCCGCGGTCGGCGAGCACCGGCGGGTAGATGCCGCGCACCAGGTCCCGCAGGTCGGTCAGGGCACGCGAGGATGTCTCGCGCGCCTCGCTGACCAGCGCCAGCGCTGCCTCCGGGCTCGTGAGCATGAGCTGCTCCGCCGCCCGCAGCGACATGCCCACCGCCACTAGCCGCGCCTGCGCGCCGTCGTGCAGGTCACGTTCGATCCGCTTGAGCTCGGTGATCGCGGTGTCGGTGGCTTCTGACCGCGAGAGGGTGAGCCGCTCCACCCTCTGGGTGAGCTGTGTCACCTTCTTGTTGCTCAACGCCGGCCACAACCGGGCCGTGACCACCAGCAGCACGAGCCCCTGCACGCCCGCGAGGTAACCGGCCGCGGTGGAGTTGACAACGATAAGTCCGTAGATGTGGGCCGGGTCGTGCACCGCGGCCACCAGCAGGCCGTAGAGGGCGAAAAGCCCGAGGCCCAGGACGGCGAGGTAGGCGGCCCACCGCTTGGCGAGGCTCACGGTGGTCACCGAGGCCGCCGCGGTGAGCACGTACCAGTCCAGGTACGCGGTGTGAAAGCCATCAGCGACGGCGATCCAGGCGATGATCACCGGCAGGAGCAGGGTCGGCGGGACCGGCCCGCGGTTGCGCAGCGCATTGCCGAACGCCCGCAGCTGCGCCGATCCCGGGCCGTCGGCTCTGGCCAGCAGCCACAACCCGACGACGATGAAGATGACGGCCTCGACCGGCACCAGGTTCGCCGTCCAGATAGGCGAACGCAGAGCGAAGATGAACGGGGTCGGCAGACCACTGAAGGCCGTGATTCCCTTCCCGGCCGGGACCACCGAGACTGCCTTCGATGTAAAGGCGAACCCGGTTTCCCTCAGCACCTGAGTGACGGGCAAGACGCCGTAGAACGTCACCGGCGGAGCCACGATGGAGTTCGCGTAATCGATGCCGAAGGCTCCGTACCCGATCAGCGCGAACGAGGTCAGCTTGGCGGCGACCGCCGGAACGACACAGGCGAGCAGGCCAGCCACGATGACCAGCACCAGCGGGACGGTGTAGGCCCCGGCGTCCAGGCCGAAGGTCGCCAGCGAGATGACGATGAGCGCGAGCGGAAGCACCCGGGCGCGGAAACGCTGCCGCGGCGAACCAGGCGCGCGGGCCAGCGTGATCGCGATGCAAAGGGCAGCGTAGGCGACCGCGAAGATGATCGTTGCCATGGCTTAATCGTGGCGGTCGCGGTGCGCGGTGCGCTAGGGACCTAAGCCCACTCTTGTTCTGGCCGGGCCGGAACCCCGTTGCGGTCAACGGGTAATCGCGATCGCAGCAGGTCACCTGCCTCTCCGGCAACAGATTGCTCCCCTGATGGTCCCCCATACGGCACACCAATACTGATATAGTCGGCCCATCTCCGCCACAAGCCTCATAGCAATACGCCTATGGGCAATCCACCCTGAAGCCCCCTTTTGTCGATCGGAGCGGCGCAACCCGATGCCAACCCCTCAAGACCCTGTGGTGTCCAGCAGGCACCTCCGTGCCACCTTGCGCGAGGCGCGCGAGGGCCTCGGACTCACCAGGCAGCAGGTAGCAGATGCCCTTGACTGGTCCCTCTCTAAGGTCGCCCGCATCGAGGACGGCAAGGTAAGAGTGTCGACCACCGACCTGCGAGCGTTGCTTGGCCTGTACCGAATCACGGATCCAGAGAGGACCGCGAGGCTCGAAAGTCTCAGCCGGAACACCAGAGGGTCCGCCTACTACGACGAGCACAAGAACGCGCTGGACCCAGGCTTCCGCGCCTACCTGAGCTATGAGCGATCCGCGTCGCACATCATGGGATTTCATCTTGCGGTTCCTGGGCTGTTTCAGACCGAGGGCTACACAAAGGCGATCTTGAAGGGGCTCGGCTCAACTCATGCGGCGGAACGGCGCGAACTTCGAACCAAGCGTCTAGCCATGCTGCTAGACGACGACGGGCCTGCGATCCACTACATCGTTGGCGAGGAGTCGCTGCGGCGTCAGGTTGGCGGATCCGCCGTGATGGGTGAACAGCTTGCCAAGCTTCAGGACGATATGAGGCGACCGAAGATCTCATTGGGGATCATCCCTCTTGCGGCTGGCGCCTACCCATCCATGTTCGAGTCGTTCACTCTCCTGCGTTCTCCCGAGTGGAACGAGGACGTGCTCTTCCGCGAGACCACTGTCAAGACAGTCACCGACCGCGAAGATCCGGACCTTATCGCGGGGTACCGCGGTCGTTTCGATGTGATGCGCGAGATGTCGCTACAGGACAAAGAGGCTAAGGATCTAATCGACACCTTGATCAAGGAACTGCGGCACTCTGCCTAACAGGTGATGCGAGCAGGGCCATCCGATCAGGGAACTGAGGAGTGAGGGGTTCATGGGAAGGAATCGCCGTGGCCAAAAACGGCCGAGGGCTGCCCGTTACTCCCCTGCCGTGCTCAATGGGAACCACGCCGACGCGGAGCCCCACGAATCTGCGGCACGACAAAAATCTCCTACGATATCCGAACGACAAGAGGATTCTCCGAAATCTTTGATGGATTTCCTCTGGCGCCTATTCAAGGATCCCGACGCACGAGACGGGTGTCGCGACGTCTGCCGCATCTTCGCACCTTACGTATTCGTCCCGCTCGGCGCAATCGTGATCATCGTGATATCCGTACTCATCCTCAGCGCCTCCAGCATGCCGTACGACCTGAAGCTTGCGATCGGGACTGGTAGTACGGTCTTCATGGTGATCGGCGGCGGCATCAAGCTCTGGCGCAGGAGAGGACGAAGGGGCTTACCTCCCTTGAGGCAGACGCTTGCTATCTGAGACACCAAAAGACCTGCTCAGGGCACTGACAACTCGTTCAGTTAGCCGTATGGCGCCAATGTCAAGCACCGCCGTCACGCTAACCCACACCGCTATCTGGGTAGTCCCGGAGAACCCAGACGCGACCCATGCTCCTACCGCCGTAGTGGCGATTCCTGCTTCGACCCAGTACACCGTCAGCGCTAGGCCGCATCTCCACCGAGGCACCCTGGACTTGTGCGGACGGACGCCCGGCGCTCCATGCGAAGTCCTATATGTTCCTTCAGAACTCAACTCCGCAGCACCTCCCGTTGGCCCCTGAGACAACTGCGCCGCCAGCACGCTCCACTGACTGCGAGGAACTGACCGCTAGGTAACATCCTCGCACACTTCCCGTGCAAGTGCATGGCTAAGTATTTCGCACTCGGGCCACGAACGTGCGCCAGTCACGATTCGAAAACTGCAAAATTATGTTTCGAGAGTCACGGCTGTCACTGACCAGCACGAATCCTTGCTCCGCAGCAACCGTCACACAACCGCTATCAAATGACGCCAATGACTTGCGCCAGTTATGCACCGACAGGTGATCAAGTCTGCCCATGATCAGCTCCCTTGCCCAAACTAGCGACCCTGCCCCCTGAAATGAGCTTCACAAGCGGAGATGCATGTAGTGATCGCTAGATCACTCCTAGCGTAAATGCGCCGATCACACGCAGCAAGTAATATTCGCATCACTGTAGAGATACAGTAGTCGACTGGCGTCGACCGATCAAATATTTTTGTGTGATGAATATTCTCAGCGACCGCTCATAAGCTGGAGCGAATCAGCGCAGACAGGCGAGGCGTTCCAGCGCCTCGGCGAGCACCGCTTGCCGTTTGCAGAACGCGAAGCGTACCTGTGTCCGGCCCGCCTCCACGTTGTCGTAGAACACGACGCTCGGGATGGCGACCACGCCGCAACGTTCCGGCAGCGACCGGCAGAACTCGATGCCGTCCTTCTCCCCCAGCGACGCGATGTCGGTGGTGATGAAGTACGTGCCATCCGGCTGGTAGACGTCGAAGCCGATCTCCGCCAGCCCGGCGCCGAGCAGGTCACGCTTCGCCCGCAGGTCCTCCGCCAGCGACGCGTAGTACGAGTCGGGCAGCGTCAACGCCGACGCGACCGCGTACTGGAACGGGCCACCGCTGACGTAGGTGAGGAACTGCTTGGTGGTGCGCACCGCGCTCACCAGCTCGGGGGTGCCGGTCACCCAGCCGATCTTCCATCCGGTGAACGAGAACGTCTTCCCGGCCGACGAGATCGACACGGTGCGTTCCGCCATCCCGGGGAACGTCACGATCGGGATGTGCTCGACCCCGTAGGCGAGGTGCTCATAGACCTCGTCGGTGACCACCAGCAGGTCGCGCTCGACCGCCAGTCGCGCGACGGCCGCGAGCTCGGAGCGGGTGAATACCGAGCCGGTGGGATTGTGCGGCGTGTTGAGCAAGATGAGCCGCGTCCGGTCGGTGACCGCCGCCCGCAGCGCGTCCAGATCGGGACGGAAGTCCGGCGCCCGCAGGGTCACCGGCACGCGAACCGCTCCCGCCATCGCGATGTTCGCGGCATAGGAGTCGTAGTACGGCTCGAACGCGATGACCTCGTCCCCCGGCTCGAGCAGCGCCAGCAGCGCGGCGGCGATCGCCTCGGTGGCACCCGCGGTGATCAGCACCTCGGTATCGGGGTCGTATTCGAGATCGTAAAAGTGACGCTGGTGATCGACGACGGCGCGGCGGAGCTCCGGGATGCCGGAGCCCGGCGGGTACTGGTTGCCGCGCCCCTCGAGGACCGCGGACGCGGCGGCCTGCGCGACGGCCGCCGGGCCGTCGGTATCCGGGAAGCCCTGCCCCAGGTTGATCGATCCGGTAGCGACGGCCTTAGCGGACATCTCGGCGAAGATCGTGGTGCCGAGACCTTCGAGCCTGCGGTTCAGCAACGGACGGGTCACGGAGTTAATGTTGCCGTATGCGCATAGCTCTCTGCCAGCTGCCGGTAAGCCCGGACCCCGACGTGAACCTGAAACGCGTCTCGGACGCACTGCGGCAGGCCGCCGGGGCCGACCTGGCGGTCTTCCCGGAAGCGACACAGGCCCGGTTCGGCTCTGACCTGCGCGCGATCGCCGAGCCGGTCGAAGGCGGGGCGTTCTGCGCCGGGCTGGCCGCGCTGGCCGCCGAGACGTCCGTGCCGCTTGTCGCGGGGGTCTTCGAGCCCGCGCCCGACGGCCGGGTATACAACACCGCGGTGGTGTTCGACGGATCCGGCCAACTCGTCGCCACTTACCGCAAGCTCCACCTGTACGACGCGCTCGGGGTGACCGAGTCAGACGAGGTGGCTCCCGGCGAGGCTCCGGTATCGGTCGAGCTCGCAGGGGCGAGGGTGGGGCTGGAGATCTGCTACGACATCAGGTTCCCCGAGCTTTCCCGCGCGCTCGCCACCGGCGGCGCGCGGCTGATCACGGTGTCGGCGGCCTGGGCGTCAGGGCTGTTCAAGGAGGAGCACTGGGTGACGCTGCTGCGCGCCCGCGCCATCGAGAACACGGTGTGGATCGCTGCCGCTGGCCAGGTCCCCGATCCGGACTCCCCGCCCACCAGGGCCCCGACCGGCATCGGCCGCTCGATGCTCATCGACCCGCTGGGCGTGGTCCGCGCCGACCTCGGCCCCGCGGCGGGGGTGACCGTCGTCGAGGCGGACCTGTCCTACGTGGATACCGTGCGGGAAACCCTGCCGTCGCTGGCGAACCGGCGCGCCGACATCTGGGGTTAGCCGCGGACCGGCGACTGCCAGATGGTGGGCTGCTCGGTCTCCGCGGTGGCGACGAAGCCGATGGCCGTGAGCTCGTTGCCCGCGGCGGTGATCGCGGTCAGCTCCTGGATCCCGGCCCCGGACAAGCCCCGGCCGGTCGGGGTGGCCTCCGTCCAGGTGGTCCCGGTGCGGAGCGACAAGATCACGACGTTCTCCGTGCCGGGTGCCGAACTCGTCGTGCCGATCGCCGTAAACCCGCTCCCCGCCGCCGTCAGCCCGGTGATCGTCGCATTATCGGCGGCCATAACGTCGATATCCGAGTCCGCCCAGGTACTCCCGCCATCGGAAGAGACCACGGCGAACGGCTTCGGCGTCCCCGCGGTAGTACTAGCTCCGGCGGCCACCAGGCGATCCCCGTTCGCCGCGACAAAGCCCAGCTCGCCGCTGGTGGCGCCGGCGGGGAGCGTGATCGTGACGGAAGTCCAGCTCACGCCGTTATGGCTAATCCAGGCAACGGGATGGCCGGCGTTGGTTCCGACCGCAACGAAGCCACTGCCTGATGCCGTTACGGCGCTGACGGTGGCGCCCGCGGCGTCCGGCAGTGCGACGAGCTGCCAGCCGGTCAGGCCTTTGGAGAACCACGCGACGGCGTTGCCGCCCTGCTGGCCGGCCACGACGTAACCCGACGTGCCCGCGGCCACCGAGGTCGCGGTCTCGCCTCCGCCGTCGAAGGCCCCCTCGTTGTCGGCAGCGGTCCAGTTGGTGCCGTCGGCCGAGGTCACGACCACCGGGTGCGCGGTCGCACCGGACACGACGCCGCCGACGGCGACCCAGCCCGCGTTGCCATCCGCGACGCTGGTCAGCCGCTGGATACCGGCCCGGTTGAGCGCCGCGCTGGTCGCTCGTGTCCAGCTGCTGCCCCCGTTGGCGGAGGCCCAGATGGCCGGGAACCCGTCCGCGCTGCCCGCGGCGACCTGGGTACCGCCGGACGCCGCGATGGCGTTAACGGTGAGCTCGTTGGTGACGGCGCCGGTGATGGTGACGTGCGTCGCGGTGCCTTGGGCGCCGACGAGGGCCAGCAGTGGCTGACGGCGGGCATTGGCGAACGGGGTGGCACCGGTGGCGACGGCGACGTTGTTCGTGGTCAGCGCCACGCCGCTCTCGGTGTCCTGCTTGGTGGTGCCGATCGGGTCGGTCCCCGTCCAGTTCGTTCCGTTGCCGGTGATGAACGCGATCAGGAAGCCGTCGGCGCTGCCGGTGAGAACGGCCCCCGTCGTCCCGCCGCTGACCTGGCCGAGGGTGAGCGCCGCGCCGTCCGCCGTCGCGATGGTGGCCGATCGGGTCCAGGTCTGCCCGGTCGCCGAGGTGTAGGCGATCGCCTGCGACCTGGCCGCCCCGGGGCGGATTATCACGAAGCCGTTGGCGATCTGAGCGACACCGGTGAACGCGTTTTTCGCGTCGGTCTGCGGCACGGTGACCTGGGTCCAGTTGACGCCGTCGGTGCTGCGCCAGGCGGTCGTCTTGCTGGTGATCACGATGGCGTTCGAGGTGCCCGCCGCCGAGGTGATGCTGGTGGCGCCGTTGAGGGTAGGCGTGGTTCGCTGCCAGGTCGTGCCGTTCGCCGAGGTCCACACGACCGGCTTGCCGTCGTTGCCGCCCGCCGCGAGGAAGCCGTTGGCGGTGCGGGTGAGGGCGTTGATCGTGTCACCGGCGGCCATCGGCATCCCGGTCGCGGAACTCAGCGTCCAGTCGATGCCGTTCTTGCTGGTCCAGATCGAGTTGGGGCCGACCGCGACCCAGCCGTCCGGCCCGACGGCGATCTGGGTTGGCGCGTGACCGGTGGGCGGGCTGCCTTCCACCGTGGCCAGCTGCCAGGTCTTGCCCGCGTCTTGCGACACGAAGAACTCGGCGTGCGCGGTCTCTGAGCCAGTCTCGTCGCCGGCCGCCACGATGTCATTTCCGTCCGAGGCGACCGGGCCGAGCGTCTGAATGAGCCCGCGGCCGGCTTCCCCGGCGTTGGTGGTGAAGTCTGCCGTGGCGAAGTTGGCAGGCGGGAACCCGAGGCTGGCGGTGCCCGGGTCCTGGCTGGTGTTGCCGCCGTTCGCGCCCGCGAAGATGACCACCAGGATGCCGACCGGGATCATCGCCAGGATGGGCACGCCGACCTTGAGCACCCAGCCGCGAAGCCGTAGCGCGGCGCGGATCTCCTTGAGCAGCCGCTGCCCGGCGGTGAGGCCGTCGTCGTCCTCATCCTCATCGTCCCGGCCGGCTGTCCGGTAGCCGACCCGGTCATCGGTCCGCGGGAAGGCACTGGCGACGCGTGGCGGGCGGGGCTGCCCGCCGAACACGTCGCGCGGCTTGGCGGCTCGGCCGCCGTTGCCGAAGGCGCCGGACAGCGGGTCAATTGGCCGGAGCGGCGCGGAGGTGAAGTTCAGCGCGCGCATCGGCCCGGTACCGGGGCCGAACTCGTAACCCGGCGGCCCTTCCTCCACCCCGACCCCGGGGCCCGCGAAAGCAGGTGGCCCCCCGAAGGCTGGTGGTCCTTCGAAGGCTGGTGGCGCCCCGAAGGCCGCTCCGGTCCGGGGCGGTGACGGCGCGTCGCCGCGCGAGCGCCCGTCGAATGCGTCGACGTTCCGGGTCGCCATGGGATCCTGGGGCGGGTTTTGCCATCCAGGGGTGCCGGTGTAGGCCGCGGGCGGCTGGGCTGGGGCAGGCCGCTGAACTGGGGCCGGAGGCTGAACCGGGGCAGGCGGCTGAGTGGAGCCGGGGGGCCCGGAAACCGTCGGCGTGTAGCGGATCTCCCGAGGGCCGCTCTCTCGAGGAGGGCTCTCTCGAGGGCGACGCGGCAGGTCGGGATTCGGGCCGCCGGGGGTTGCGGGACGATCCAGCGGTGCCGGCAGCGCGGCCCGTGGCCGGCGCCTGCCCGCCGCTGCCCGCTGGGCGGCCGCGCGCTGGGCCGCCGCCTGCTGGTCGTTTTGTCCGGTCCCCTGCTGTGTGGCAGCTTGTTGCGCCGCTGCCCGCTGGGCCGCGGATCGCTGCGCCATGGCTTGCTCAGCGGCTACCGCTTGGCGGGCCGCGGCGGCCTGCCTCGCCGCCAGGGACTGCCGACCCGCCGGAGCGACTGCGGCCGGCCCGGCGTTTGGTGTCCCGTTTGGTGCGCTGCTTGGTGTGCCGTTTGGTGTGCGCGGCGGGACGGCAGGCGGTGAGCCAGCGGCTGGCAGCGCCAGCCGAGGCGGCGCGGCATGCCGAGCTCGCGGCCGGGGGCCGGTGTTTCGCGAGCCTCTCGGAGAGCCCGCGGGCAGCTGGCCCCTCGGCGGCTGTCCGCCCGCCGGTGGCGCCCCGATGCCGGGCGCCGGGTTGCGCGATCCGGCCGCGGCGCGCGGACCAGTGCCGGGTTTCGGACCGGCGCTGGGCTGCCGTCCGCTGGACTGCGGCCCACTCGGCTGCCGGCCGGTGGACTGCGGCCCGTTCGACTGCGACCCGCTGGACTGCGGCCCGCTCGACTGCCGTCCGCTCGGTTGCGGGCCGTTCGGCTTGCGTCCGCTAGGCTGCGGCCCGCTCGGCTGCCGGCCGGTGGACTGCCGTCCGCTCGACTGCGGTCCGCTCGGTTGCCGGCCGGCGGCGGGGAGCGCCCTGGCGGCGGGAGATCCGCCGGTGTCGCGGGAACGCGGCATCGGGCCGCTGGCCCGCCTGGGAATCGGGTCCGTATTGCGGTTGGGGGTGGGGCCGGTGCTGCGGTTGGGAATGGGGCCGGTGTTCGCACTCGGCATCGCACCGGAATGACGACCTCGGCTGCGCCCAGCATCGCGGCTGGGGGCCGGACCGGCGTTACGCCCCTGCGTTGTCGGAGCGGCGTTGGCACTTGGGATCGGGCCCGTATGCCTCCCCCGCGGGGGAGGCGCGTCGCGGCTAGGAATCGGACCCGTGTTGGCACTCGGCATCGGGCCGGTGTGACGTCCGCGGCTAGGGCCGGGTTCACGGGTAGAGATCGGGCCGGTATGACGTCCCCGTGGCATGGGGCCGGTGTCACGACCGGGCATCGGGCCCGTATCGCGGCCCGGCATCGGGCCGGTGCTCCTGCCTGCCGGACGAGGCGGCGCCGGAGGCAGTTGACGAGCGGGCGGCAGCGCGCGAGCCGGGGGCAGCGCGCGTGGCGGGCGTGGCGAGTCGAACCCGATACCCGGGTCGGTGTCATCGGACGAAGGGCCGGGATAACGACCCGGCGGGACGGCACGTGAGCGCGGAGGGCGCCTCATTGGGCCGCCCCCTTGATCACCTGTCGAACCCCTACTCACCAGCCTGTCCCTGTCGTCGCCTCGGGTGCGGACCGGGCATTCGGGCCCGACCGGCCTTCGTGTACTCCCTGGCGAAGATGGTACTCGGCAGTACCCCCACAACGGCGTAAAACTACCCTACGTGCTTGAAATCGACAGCAGTCCGTAATCACCTGGGAGTTCGCCCGCAGTCGGAGGTGTCCCACCCGAGGGCTCGTTCCTCGTGAATGCTGCACCAACCGCACTCTTTGCTGGCTAATGCAGCATTAACCAGCAAAGACGGAGGCCTCGACCGCCCGCGGACCCGCCGAAGGTGAATGCTTAGCGTGACGGGACCGGCGCGTGAGCGATGCCACAGGGACAGCACCTGTCCTTACGGGTACCCGGGACGTTAAGCGCCAGGTAGCCTGGAATTCCGGGAGAGAACCTACACAGTCAAGCTTCGGAAGAGGGCGATGTCCGCCGTGTCTTCGGGGTCGCCGCGTGCCACCGCGGATCTCAATGAGCCGTCAGCAGATTACTCAGCGTCAGGGAACCAACCCGGCGAGGGCGATGCCCCGCCGGAAGGCCACATCGAGCCGGATTTCGGCCCGAACGAGTGGCTAGTCGAGGAGATGTACCAGCGCTACCTCGCAGACCCGAATTCGGTCGACCGCGCGTGGTGGAGCTTCTTCGCCGACTACAAGCCCACGCTGAACGGGACAGTCACGCCAGTAGTCCCGGCTAACGGGCCCGCCGTACCGGCACCCGCGAAGCCCGCGCCAGCACCTGCCGCGCCCGCGGCGCAGACCCCGGCTCCGTCGGCCGGCGCGCAGGTGTCCCGGCTACGCGGTGCGGCCGCGCGGACCGTCACGAACATGGCGGCCAGCCTTTCGGTGCCGACCGCCACCAGCGTCCGGGCGGTGCCCGCCAAGCTGCTGTCCGACAACCGGATCGTCATCAACAACCACCTGCAGCGCGGCCGGGGCGGGAAGGTCTCCTTCACCCACCTGATCGGGTTCGCGGTCGTCCAGGCCGTCAAGAAGCTGCCGGAGATGAACGCCGCGTATGCGGAACAGGACGGCAAGCCCGCCCTGTCCCAGCCCGAGCACGTGAGCCTAGGCCTGGCCATCGACGTGAAGACTGTCGATTCAAGCACGGGCGCCGGGTCACGGCAGCTCCTGGTGCCGAACATCAAGGGCGCCGAGGAGATGGACTTCCGGCAGTTCTGGACCGCCTACGAGGATGTCATCCGCAAGACTCGCTCCGGCAAGCTCGCGGTGATCGACTTCCAGGGCACCAGCATCAGCCTGACCAACCCGGGCACCATCGGCACCGAGCACAGCGTGCCGAGGCTGATGCCCGGTCAGGGCTGCATCGTCGGTGTCGGCGCGATGGAGTACCCGGCCGCCTACGCCGGCGCCAGCGAGGAGACGCTCGCGCGGCTCGCGATCAGCAAGACGATCACGCTGACCTCGACCTACGATCACCGGATCATCCAGGGCGCGCAGTCAGGCGACTTCCTCAAGACCATCCACGAGCTGCTGCTCGGCGCGGACGAGTTCTACGACAAGATCTTCGCCAGCCTGCGCATCCCGTACGAGCCGATCCGCTGGGTCAAGGACCTCTCCTACGCCCATGAGGATGACGTCGCGCGGAGCGCACGCGTCCAGGAACTGATCCACGCCTACCGGGTACGCGGCCACCTGATGGCCGACACCAACCCGCTGGAGATCGTGCAGCGACGCCACCCCGACCTGGACATCTACCAGCACGGGCTGACCCTGTGGGACCTGGAGCGCGAGTTCGCGACCGGCGGGTTCACCGGCAAGCCGCGGGCCAAGCTCCGCGAGATCCTCGGTGTGCTGCGTGACTCCTACTGCCGAACGGTCGGCATCGAGTACATGCACATCCAGGACCCCGAAGAGCGCAAGTGGATCCAGGCCCAGGTTGAGGTGCCGCACGCGCGGCCCGACCACGACGAGCAGATCCGCATCCTGTCCCGGCTGAACGTGGCCGAGGCGTTCGAGACCTTCCTGCAGACCAAGTACGTCGGGCAGAAGCGATTCTCCCTCGAAGGCGGTGAGTCGCTGATCCCGCTGCTTGACGCGGTGATCAGCGAAGCCGCGCACGCGCGCCTCGACGAGGCCGTGATCGGCATGGCGCACCGCGGCCGCCTCAACGTGCTGGCCAACATCGTCGGCAAGTCCTACGGCCAGATCTTCAAGGAGTTCGAGGGCAACCTCGACCCGCAGTCCACCCAGGGCTCCGGCGACGTCAAGTACCACCTGGGCGCCGAGGGCATCTACCACACGGCGAACAACGGGACGATCCCGACCAGCCTAGTCGCCAACCCGAGCCATCTCGAGGCGTCCGACCCGGTGACCGAGGGCGTCGTCCGCGCCAAGCAGGACATCCTCGACAAGGGCGAGCCCGGCTTCACGGTGCTGCCGGTGCTGATCCACGGCGACGCCGCGTTCGCGGGCCAGGGCGTGGTCGCGGAGACGCTGAACCTGTCCCAGCTGCGCGGCTACCGCACCGGCGGCACGGTGCACATCGTCGTGAACAACCAGGTCGGCTTCACCACCTCGCCGAGCTACGCGCGGTCCAGCGTCTACTCGACCGACGTGGCGCGGATGATCCAGGCGCCGATCTTCCACGTGAACGGCGACGACCCGGAGGCCGTGGTCCGTGTCGGCCGCCTGGCGTTCGCGTACCGGCAGGCGTTCAACAAGGACGTCGTGATCGACATGGTCTGCTACCGCCGCCGCGGGCACAACGAGGGCGACAACCCCTCGTTCACCCAGCCGCTGATGTACGACAAGATCGAGGCCAAGCGATCGGTGCGCAAGGTCTACACCGAGTCGCTGATAGCCCGGGGCGACATCTCCATGGAGGAGGCGGAGGCGGCGCTGCGCGACTTCCAGTCGCAGCTGGAGCGCGCGTTCACCGAGACCAGGGAAGCAACCGAGCAGCCGCCGCAGCCGGGCACGGTCGCCAGGCCCGAGCCGGAGGACCGGCCGGTCAACCACAAGTCCATCACCAGCGCGATCCCGGGCGACCTGCTCAAGCAGATCATCGACACTCAGGTGAACCTGCCGGATGGCTTCACGGTGCACCCGCGGCTGCAGCCGCAGCTCGCCCGCCGCGCCAGCTCGGTCGGCGAGGACACCATCGACTGGGCCACCGGCGAACTGCTCGCGCTCGGCTCGCTGCTGACCGACGGCCACCCGGTGCGGCTGGTCGGCCAGGACACCCGGCGCGGCACGTTCGGCCAGCGGCACGCGGTGCTCGTCGACCGGGTCAACGGCTCGGAGCACACCCCGCTGAAGAAGATGGACAACGGCCAGGCGAAGTTCTTCGTCTACGACTCGCTGCTGTCCGAGTTCGCCGCGATGGGCTTCGAATACGGCTACTCGGTGGCACGCCCTGACGCGCTCGTGCTCTGGGAAGCGCAGTTCGGCGACTTCATGAACGGCGCCCAGACCATCATCGACGAGTTCATCTCGTCGGGCGAGCAGAAGTGGGGACAGCGGTCAAGCGTCGTTCTGCTACTGCCACATGGGTACGAGGGGCAAGGCCCTGACCACTCCTCAGCCCGGGTGGAGCGGTTCCTGTCGCTGTGCGCGCAGGACAACATGACGGTGGCGCTGCCATCCACTCCGGCTAACTACTTCCACCTGCTGCGCTGGCAGGGACTGTCCGGCCGGCGCAAGCCGCTGATCGTCTTCACGCCCAAGTCCCTGCTGCGGCTCAAGGCGGCCGCGTCGGCGGCCACGGACTTCACCAGCGGGTCGTTCCAGCCGGTCATCGGGGACTCCTCGGTCGACCCGGCTCGAGTGCGCCGCGTCGTTCTGTGCTCCGGCAAGGTGTATTACGACCTGGCCGCCCGTCAGGCAAAGGTCCATAACGACGGTGTCGCGGTCGTCCGGGTCGAGCGGCTCTACCCGCTGCCAGTCGAGGAGCTGAAGGCGGAGCTGTCCCGGTACCCGTCGGCCACCGAGATCGTGTGGGCGCAGGAAGAGCCGGCGAACATGGGTGCCTGGCCAACCTTCGCGCTGAAGCTGCCGAAGGTGCTCGGCCGTGAGGTTACCCACAGCTCGTTGCCTGCCTCGTCGGCGCCGGCTCCCGGCTCGGCGAGCAAGCACGCGGAGATGCACCAGCGGGTGATCGAAGAGGCCATCCCGGATGTACTTCACTGACCGGGGCATCGAGGAACTTGAGGACAGGCGGGGCGAGGAGAGCGTCTCGCTGTCCTGGCTGGCCGATCGGCTGCGCGACTTCACGGACCTGAATCCGGAGTTCGAGATCGCGGTCGACCGGCTGGCCACCTGGCTGGCGAGGCTGGACGACGAGGAATAGGCCTCGGCGACAGCCCTACTAGTCGAGATACATCTTGACTTCTGCCGAACGCGACATATCGTGGGGTTATGCCTACTTGGACTGCGGAAACCCCCGGGACCTTCGAGTTCGACGAAGTGCGGGCGCTGCGGGTGCGGCTGATCGGCGGATCGGTGGCCGTCCTCGCCAGCGATGAGCGGCCGTCGGTGTCGATCACCCGGATCAGCGGGCGCCCTCTCGTCATCAGCGAAGCCAATGGGGTGCTGACAGTGGCCTATGAGGAACTGACCTGGGACCATCTGCTGGAGTGGCTGCAACCGCGGCCGCACTCCGCGGATGTGACCATCACCGTTCCGTCCGGCTGCGACGTCCAGCTAGGGGTGGTTTCCGCGGCCGCACTGCTGTCGGGCCTAGCGGGCGGCGCCTCGGTGAAGTCGGTCTCCGGCGAGATCACGCTGGACGGCGTATCCGGGGATGTGACCGCACGGTCGGTATCTGGCGACGTGGAGGCCAGAGACATCGACGGGCAGGTCCGGTTCGAGTCGGTCTCGGGTGACCTCACGCTGGCTGGCGGCCTGCTGCGCGGGTTGCGCACCGACAGCGTGTCCGGCGACCTAACCGCCGATGTAGAGCCGACTCCCGACAGTTCGATGCGGGCCGGGAACGTCTCCGGAAAGGTGACGCTAAGGCTTCCTGAGGACCTCAGTGCTCAGGTACGGTTGAACTCGATGTCGGGCAAGATCACCAGCGATTTCACGTCGCTGGCATCCGTGCGATCTCCCGCGTCACGTAGCGTCAGCGGTAAGGTTGGCGCTGGTTCCGGACAGGTGTCCGTGACCAGCGTGTCCGGCGCCGTCACATTGCTGCGACGCGCGAAGGTGGAAAGCGAGATCCGATGAGCCCGGTTTTTCGTCACGGCAGGCTCCGGTTGTACCTGCTACGGCTGCTGGACGAGCAGCCCCGGCACGGCTACGAGGTAATCCGGCAGCTCAGGGACCAGTTCATGGGGGTCTACGCCCCCTCACCGGGGACGATCTACCCACGGCTCGCACGGCTCGAGGAAGAGGGTCTCGTCACCCACGACGAGGTGGACGGACGCAAGGTCTACCGGATCACCGAGGCGGGCCGGGAAGAGCTGCGCAACCGCTCCGATGAGCTCGACGAGCTGGAAGAGGAGCTGCACGCGTCGGTCAGCGACATCGTGCGGGAAGTCAAGGAAGACGTACGGGAGACCGTACGGAACCTACGTGAAGAGCTGACCTGGGCCGCCAGGGAGCAGGCCAGGTCGGCCAGGGACGAGGGCCGCGAGGAGACCCGCGCGACTCGAGACGCGACTCGCGACGAGACACGCGCCGACCGTGAGCAGGCAAAGACCGCGCGAGATGAGGCGCGCGAGCAGGCCCGGCGAGCCGCCGAGGAAACTCGCGACCGGATCCGTGCCGCCCGCGAAGAAGCCCGCGACCGGGCCCGGCAGGCTCGTGAGGGAGCCCGCGGGCAGTCCCGCAACGCCTGGGACGAGGCCAAGCGCGCATGGCAGGAGGCGACCCGCGAAGGGGACGCTCCGTGGGACAAGTTCCGGGAGCACGCCGCCGCGTTCCGGCAGTCCGCTGACGACCTAGGCGGCACCCACGATTGGCACGGATGGACCGACTGGCCCCGCTGGACCGACTGGCCCGGCCGCAAGAACTGGCCAGGCCCGCACGACGCCGCCGCCTTCCGCGACCTGGAGCGGCTGGCCAGGGATTTCGTCGGTGACCTGCGCAAGGTCGCCTGGGACTCCGGTGCCATCGGCGGCGATGTCCTCGGCAACCTGCGCGGCATCCTCGAGGACTCCCTAGAGCGGATCCGCACCGAGATCTTCGGCGACGACGCCCCTGACGGTGGCTCTGCCGACAGCGGCCCTGCCGGCGGCGGCGCGAGCGCCGAGGCCCCCGGTGGCACCCCCGAGCCCGGTTCACACCCCGAGCCCGGTCCCGAGTCACGCGGTGAATCGGACCCAGGCTAGGACATCGTTCCTGGTGAGTGCTGCACCAACCCGACTCTTTGCTGGTTGGTGCAGCACTCACCAGGGACCGTCTCGCGGCTGCGCCTCGCTTTCGTTAACTCAGGGCGGCAATACAGCCAGAAATAGCTCGCCCTAAGCAGGAAAACGTACCCAAGAGATTCAATGTGCGGACGTGATGCAAAGGACCGTCCGCTGGTCCCGGCTGCACCAGCCATCACTCTCGTGCGACCAATTCGCCGATAGTTCACCGCTGCGCCGACGCCCCCGCTGCCGATCGCGCGGTGCGCGGCTTCGCCCGGCCGGGAACCGTACAGTTACGCTCGGAAGTACTCCAGTTACTCTAAGAAGCGATACAGTTACGGACGGAAGTCGCCGCCATTTCAGGCCACGGCTTCACCCGAGCGCCCGATACTGATTAGAGCGACGCAAGAGTGATTAGATATTTCCCCAGGTAGAGGCCACTTTACCGGCGCGTCTACTGGTAACAATTTCGTCGTAAGGGTCAGTAACCTATTGCCAATTCCGGTTGGCCAGCGCACCATAAGTTTGAACTTACGTGACCTACGTCACACCCGAGAGGATGCGATGACACAGCCGTCTGTTGCGCCGCCGCCCCCGACGAAGAGCCCGGTCGCCGCGCACCCGTTCATTTCTGCGCTTATCGCCTTGCTGATCCTGGCCTGCATATGCTGCACGCTGTTCGTCCCGATCTATGCGCGCGCAACGCCGAAGGTTGGCGACTTCCCGTTCTTCTACTTCTATCTGCTCGCTTACATGCCGGTCGTCGGCATCGTGCTGTGGATCGTCACCCAGCTCCAGAAGCGCCTGACCCCCGTGTCCGGAGAGGAGCAGAAGTGAGTAACGTCAACGCGGTCACGCTCACCATCGTCATCATCTTGTTCCTGCTCGTCACCGTGACCGGCTTCGCGGCGGCCCGCTGGCGGCGCACCGAGGACATGATGCACCTGAACGAGTGGGGGCTCGGCGGACGCGGCTTCGGCACGTTCATCTCGTGGTTCTTGCTCGGCGGCGACGTCTACACGGCCTACACCTTCATCGCTGTGCCCGCAGCGGTCTACGCAGCCGGAGCCGCGGACAGCGGCCTTTACGCCGTCTCGTACACGATCATGGTGTACCCGATCGCGATCATCTTCCTCCCCCGGCTGTGGTCCATCTGCCGGGTGCACAACTACGTGACACCCGCCGACTTCGTCCGCGGCCGCTACGGGTCGCGCGGACTCGCGCTCGCGGTGGCGTTCACCGGCATACTCGCGTTGATGCCGTACATCGCGCTGCAACTCGTCGGCATCCAGGCCGTGATCACGGTGATGGGACTCGGCGTCTCGTCGAGTAACACATTCATCCAGGACCTGCCGCTGTTCATCGCCTTCCTGGTGCTCGCCGTCTTCACCTACGTATCCGGGCTGCGGGCGCCCGCCCTGATCTCGTTCGTCAAGGACACGCTCATCTACATCATGGTGATCGTCGCGATCATCTACATCCCGCTCCGGCTGGGCGGCTGGGGGCACATCTTCGGCGCGGCCGAAACCCACCTCAAGGCCGTCAGCCCGACGACGCACAAGGCCAACGGGCTGTTCATCCCGACCACGGGCGACAGCCAGATCTCGTTCGCCACGCTGGCGCTCGGCTCCGCCTGCGCCCTGTTCATGTACCCCCACACGATCACCGGTGCGATCGCCTCGAAGCGTCGTTACGTGGTCAAGCGGAACATGGCGCTGCTACCGGCCTACTCGATAGTCCTCGGCCTGCTCGCGCTGCTCGGCTACATGGCGCTGGCCGACAAGACGACGGTGGCGAACGTCAAGGGACCGGGCAAGGACGACACCCAGCTCGCGGTGCCTTACCTGTTCCAGCATCTGTTCCCGAGCTGGTTTGTCGGCATCGTCTTCGCCGCGATCATCATCGGCGCGCTGGTGCCTGCCGCGATCATGGCGATCGCCGCCGCCAACCTGTTCACCCGCAACGTCTTCGTGGAGTTCTTCAAACCGGACGCCTCGTCCCGGCTGCAGACCCGGATATCGCAGTGGGTGTCGCTGGTGGCGAAGCTCGGTGGCCTGCTGTTCGCGATCGAGCTGCCACGGCAGTTCTCCATCAACCTGCAGCTACTCGGCGGGGTATGGATACTCCAGACACTGCCGACGGTGCTCTTCGGGCTATTCACCCGGTGGTTCCACCGGTGGGCACTGCTCATCGGCTGGCTGGCCGGCATGCTGTTCGGCACGATCGCGGCGTACCGGGTGTCGTCCCCGACGGCCTCGCACTGGGCCGCGCCTGAGGACCTCTTGTTCGGCCATCACTACTACATCGGGCTGTCCGCCGTAATCATCAACATCGTGCTCGCGGCGGTCTTCAGCCTGATCTTCAACGCGTTCAAGGTCCCGGTCGGCGCCGACGAGACCCTGCCGCATCAGTACACCGCCGACCCCAAGGACGCACCGGTTCCTGTCCCGGCCGGCATCGGCGCCGACGCCACAGGAGCCCCCGGCACCCACCGGAGGCGATAAACCGCAGCCCCGCCCGAGCCGCCCCATGGATGGCCCATCGCTGGCGCTATCACCCCAGCGATGGGACATCCACCGGGCGCGGGGCTGGGCCAGCCACGGGGCTGGGCCCGGCAGGGCAGCGGAAGCTAGTCGATTACGGCGATCAGGTCGTCTTGCTGGACCACGTCGCCTTCGGCGACGTTCAGCTTGGAAACGGTACCGGAAACCTCGGCGACCACCGGGATCTCCATCTTCATGGATTCCAGGATGACCAGGGTGTCCCCATCGGAGACCTGATCCCCCTCCGCGACGACAACGCGCCACACGTTCGCGACCATCTCCGCGCGGACTTCAGCCACTGCCGGTCTCCTTCTTCTGTAAGTAATTCGAGAGCAGGCTACTACGCGGGCCGCATGCGGCTGACCAGCGATGTGTCGTAGTCGCCGCTGACGAAACCGGGATCCGCCAGCAACTCGGCGTGGAACGGCAGGTTGGTCTTCAGCCCGGCGACCTCGAACGCGGCGACCGCGTCGCGGGCTCGCGCGAGGGCCTCGTCCCGCGTCGCGCCGTGCGCGCATAGCTTGGCGAGCAACGGATCGTAGAACGGCGTGACCTTGTTCCCCGCGATGTACCCGGCGTCTACCCGGATGCCGGGACCCGACGGCTCGGCCCACTCGGTGATCGTGCCCGGGCTGGGCAGGAACCGCTTGGGGTCCTCCGCGTAAACCCGCAGCTCGATGGCGTGCCCGTTGACCTGAACATCCGACGGGTCGAACGTCACGTCCAGGCCAGCCGCGATGCGAAACTGCTGCTCCACCAGGTCGATGCCGGTCACCAGCTCGGTCACCGGGTGCTCGACCTGCAGGCGCGTGTTCATCTCGAGGAAGACGAAATCATCGGAGTCGACCAGGCACTCGACGGTACCGGCGCTGCGGTAGCCGACCGCCTCGCCAGCCCGCACGGCCGCCGCTAGCATCCGGGCCCGCAAATCGGGCGTCACCCCCGGCGACGGGGTCTCCTCGGCGACCTTCTGGTGACGGCGCTGCACGGAGCAGTCCCGCTCGCCGAGCGCGATCACCCGGCCGTCGGCCAGCCCTAGGATCTGCACCTCCACGTGCCGGGCACTCGGGAGATACCGCTCAAGCAGGATCTCCGGCGACCCGAAGAACCGTTCCGCCCTGCTGCGGGCCGTCTCGAAGGCCCCGCGCAGGCTAGCGGCGTCGAAGGCGGCACTCATGCCGATACCGCCACCGCCGGCCGCGGCCTTCACCATCACCGGATAGCCGATCAGCTCCGCCGCGGCGACCGCGGCGTCGGCGTCGGCCACTGGCTCGCGGGTACCTGGTGCTACCGGGACCCCGGCCTTCTCCATCAGGTTACGGGCGCGGATCTTGTCGCCCATCTGCTCGATCGCGTCCGGATCGGGCCCGATCCAGCCCAGCCCGGCCTCGATGACCCGCCGGGCGAACACCGGTGATTCGGCCAGGAAACCGTATCCGGGGTGGACACTGGCCGCGCCGGTCCGCTCGGCTGCCTGGAGGATAGCGTCGATGTTGAGGTAGCTCTGGGCCGGTGCCGAGGGACCGATGTAGACGGCTTCGGAGGCGTCGGAGACATACGGCAGCTCGGCGTCGGCGTCCGAGTAAACCGCGACCGCCTTCATGCCGAGCCTGCGGGCGGTGTGGATCACCCGGCGAGCTATCTCACCACGGTTAGCGACAAGTACTGATTCGAGCACGCCAGTAGCCTAACCCGAGGGGGAACTCTGAACCCCCGGAGCCCAGTGGTTCAAGTCCCCCCGAGGACGGAGCGGCGGCTGACCAGCCTGCCGAGAGCGTCCACCACCGCGGGATCGTATTCGGTGGCAGTGTCCAGCCGCAGCCGTTCCACGGCCGCCGCGGCACGGCTCGGTTCCACCGAGGATCCGACCAGGTCATCGAACGCGTTCGCGGCCCGGATGATCCGGCTGCTCAGCGGCACCTCACCCGCCGACTGGTCGGCCGGACGGTACGGCTCGCTTTGGCGGCGGACGATCTCCGCCACTGGATCGAGCACGTGGGCTTGCCTGATGACTGCCGCGCCATACTCGGCGATCCGCCGCTGCTCGGCCGGATCTACCAGGACGGTGGCGCCGCCCGGTATCTGCTCGCGGAGCGAGAGCTGGCCGATATCGTGCATCAGCGCCGCGTACTCCAGCTCCAGCAGCGCGGGCTCGGGCATCCCGAGCTCCCGGCCGATCGAGACCGCCAGCCGGCTCACCCGGGCCGAATGCCCGGGCTCCACATACCCGCCGATCTCGGTCACCCGGGCCAGCGCGCGGACGGTCTGCAGGTAAGTGGCCCGGATGCCCGCGTACCGCCGGAAGGCCACCTGGGTAACCAGCAACGGCGCGCTGAACACGGCGACCGCGGCCAGGCCCATCACCTCGGCGGCGAACGCGATGAGCAGCGCGGACGCGCCCACAGCGGCCCCCAGCGGAAGCTGCACCCGCATCTCGTCCACCAGCGACACCCCGAAACGTGCCCGCAGCTCGTCGGCGCGGATCAGTGCCGCGATGATCGCCTCGACCAGCCAGGCCAGGAGCACAAGCGCCGTCATCACCAGCAGGTCCGCCCACCATGACGCGCCGCCCAGCGGTCCGTTCATCAACGGCCGGAACACTCCCGCGACACACGCGACCGCGAGCAGCCGCGCCGCCATGGCGGCCAGCCGGGCCGGGCGCCCGACCGCTAGGTGCGGCAGCGCCCCGACGATCATGCCGGTGGCGGTGATGGAGACGACCTGCTGGGCGCTCAGATGCACCGTGGTGGTGCCGACCCGGATCAGCATGGCGTAGGCGAGCGCGCCCGCGGTGGCGATCGGAGCGGACTCCCGCTCCCCCGGCAGGTTGAGCCGCAGTACCTCGCCGAACGCGATCAGCGCGCCGAAGACCAGGGCGGTCCTGGCGTCACGGACCCCCGCCACCGCGGTCTGGGCCACGCAGGCGATCAGCAGGACGCCAGCGAAAATGACCAGCAGCGACTGGCCAGAATCCAGGACCTGCCGCGGGAATCCGCGGGGCTCGTAGTGCCGGGCGGCCACCGGCGCCCTACAGGCTCTCGATGGTAGTGCTCAAAGCCGGATCGTCGTGGTCCCGGGCGGCCACCGGCGGCGGTACCGGCTCGGGCTCCTCGGTCGGCGGACCGGGCGCGGTCCAGCCATCCCGCTCGACGGCGGCCACGAACGCGTCCACGAACGCGGGATCGAACTGCGTGCCCGCCCACTTCCGCAGCTCGTTGATGGCCTCAGGCACCGGCCGGGCACCCCGGTAAGACCTCGTGGACGTCATCGCGTCGAACGCGTCCGCGACCGCGAGCACCCTGGCGAACTCCGGGATCTCGTCGCCGGCCAGCCCCATCGGATAGCCTCGGCCGTCGATCCGCTCGTGGTGGTGCATGATGCCAGCCAGCGCCTCGTCCAGGAAGCCGATGTCCCGCACGATGTCAAGGCCGCGCATCGGGTGCAACTGGATGGCGGCGAACTCCTCGTCGGTCAGCTTGCCCGTCTTCTGCAGCACCTCGGTCGGGACGCCGAGCTTGCCGACGTCGTGCAGCATGCCGGCGAACCTGATCGCCTCGACCCGCTCGGTACGCATGCCGATCTCGCTCGCGATCATCACCGATCCGCGCGACACTCGCTCGCTGTGCCCCCGGGTATAGAAGTCTTTGGTCTCAACCGCCTGGCAGAGCGCGCTGACCGTCGCCTCATACGCCCGCTGCTGCTCCGCGAACTGCGCCACCGCCCACCGCGACACGAACAGCGGAATCAGCACCAGTACCGGCGCGAACGGGCCGATGACCGACCACAACCCGGCGATCAGCAGCCCGAACGCCGCGTAGCCAAGCTCGGTGATGATCAGCTTCAGGTCCAGGAACATGCGGCCTTGGTCCCTGGTCAGCCAGAGCGCTATCCACAGCAGGGAGTAGTTGATGAAGACGTGCGAGGCCGCCGCGGCCGCGAACGGGACGATGATGCCCGGGAACGACGTGTGGCCAGGGACCCCGACGACTCCGCCCGCCAGGATGAAGACCCGGCTCGGCAGGTAACCGCTCAGCGCGAGCATGCCAACGTTAAATAGTCGCTTGGTCGGCGTCTGACCACGCCGGTGCCGGAACACCGTGCAAGCGCCCACCAGGGCGGCACCCACCGGGCCAGTCATCACGACGGCCGCGAGGATCGCCGCTGAGTTAGGAGACCAGGCCACGTTCTTCGAACGCGTGGCCATCAGCTCACAGACGACAAGGAGAACGCACAAGATGACGACGGTTCGCCAGTCGGGGACCGTCGACGGCGCGACCACCGGCAACAGGATCGCAGCCAGCACCACCGTGCCGACATAAATTCGCGTTGCCGAGAAGACCTTGCCCAAGCTCCCCCCTCGGAGGACGCGCGCGGCCGCCCAGCGGCTTCCCTAAATCCAGGTAACACCGCGACGGCTCATCAAGACGGCGCTGCCTTCGATTGTGCTGAACCCACCAGTCGCCCGCATGAACGCCTCCTAGTTGGGCGATGACACGTGCTCACCGTGAGCCGTCAGATACTAGGATAACGTGATCACGGCGATTCGCGCAGACCCAAAAATTACGGACCCCACGCTACTCCGTGAACTCAAGCTCCGCTCGCACCTCGCGAATCTTCACCAGGACTTTTGCTCGCAGTCCGTCCGGCACCGGATCACAGCCGCAGTGCTTGCGTACCAGCCGCTTGACCGCCTCGTCCAGGCCGTATTCCTCGAGGCAGGGCCCGCAGTCCTCTAGGTGCTCGCGGATCTTGAGGCAGTCCGCGTCGGACATCTCCCCGTCGAGGTAGCTATACACCCGGTCTAGTACCTCGGAACACGGTACGTCGTGAGGTTTCCCGCAGCTCATAACCGGTCCTTCCCGCCATCCGCCGGGGCGAGTCCGCGCTCGACCGCGTAGTCCTGGAGCAGATCCCTGAGCTGACGCCGACCGCGGTGCAACCGCGACATGACCGTGCCGATTGGCGTGCCCATCATCTCGGCGATCTCCTTGTAGGCGAACCCCTCGACATCGGCCAGGTACACCGCGATCCGGAACTCGTCTGGCAATTCCTGCAGCGCGTGCTTGATGTCGGAGTCGGGCAGCCGCTCTAGCGCCTCGGACTCGGCCGACTTGAGTCCGCCGGAGGTGTGCGAGGCCGCGCGGGCGAGTTGCCAGTCCTCAACTTCCTCTGCTCCCGAGCGCTGTGGTTCTCGCTGGCGCTTACGGTAAGTGTTGATGAAGGTGTTGGTGAGGATCCTGAACAGCCAGGCCTTGAGATTAGTGCCGGGCTGGAACTGGTGGAACGAGGCGTACGCCTTGGCGAAGGTCTCCTGAACGAGGTCTTCGGCGTCCGCCGGGTTGCGGGTCATCCGGAGTGCAGCCGAATACAGTTGATCAAGGAAGGGCATGACCTCTTCCTCGAAACGCGCGCCGCGCTCTTCGAGCGTTTCCGCTACCGGACCCACCCCCTCCTGGTCTGCATCCCATCCATCGGGAAGACCGTACGAGGATACCCGGCTTGGGCCCGCTCCCACACGGGCGGGCGTCGTTACAGTGGCGACCATGCCGCCTTAAACACGAACCGTCCCGCGCGCATTCCACGATCACGGATGGGGAAGACTGCCTCTATGGGCTCCCTCGCGGCCTTTTGGCGTTTCCAGGATGCAGTCGCGCGGGCCCAGCTCCAGGCGTGGCTGCCAGCGACCGGCCGGGTACTCGTCGACATATCTGGGCCTTCCACGCATACCGCAATGCTCGCCGCCCGGGCCGGTCATAGCGTCCTACGGGTGCTGCCGCCCACTGCCGACCGAGACCAGGAAGACGCGCCGGAGCCTGGGGATCAGGGATCATCGTTTTGCGATGTAATAGCTGATCTCCCTAGCCTCAGCTTCCTCGCGGACGGGTCCGCTGACGGCGTCATCGCCGAGGGCCGCACCCTTTCGCTGACCCTGGCCGCTGAATCGCTGGTCGCCGACATCAGCCGGGTGCTGCGGCCGTCCGGGCGGGTGCTTGCCTGCGTGGACTCGCTGGTGTTCGGCATGGCGGTGCTCGCCGAGCACCAGCACTGGCCGGAACTCGCCGACCTGCCCCGGGCGGAGGTGGTCCTGGTGCCCTGGCCGGACGGGACGATCACCCGTTGTTACGGAACCGAACATCTCCGTGAGCTGTTCACGGACAACGGTCTCGATATCTCCTGGATCAGGCCGCGGACCGTGCTGGCCGCCAAGACCGTGAACTACCTGATGCGCGACTCCCGCACCAGCCTCGCGCGCCTCGTCGAGACCGAGATGCGCGCCCGCCCGGACGATTCGGTCGGCACCCAGCTGGTGGTGTCGGCCAGAAAGCCATTAGCGCCGGCGGCGGTCCCGCTTGCCCTGGCAGGCGACGCACCGAGACGCATCCGGCCTGGCCTCGAGCCGTCCCTCGGGAACCGGCTTGGCGCAGTCGACGCAGTGTCCGTAGGAACCGTCCTCGATCCTGACCAGCGCCGCCTGGATCTCCGAACGCTGCGAGGCCGCGTGCAGCAGCAGCGCTTGACTGCCCGCCGTCTCCGACAACCGCAACCCGGCGTCGGAGACATCCGATGTGGAGGCTCCCCGGTCATCCTGGTGTTCACCTCGCAGCACCGAGATAGACCTGTCCAGGTCGTCGCGAATTTCCTCTAGGCGCTTACGGGCAGCACTCAGGTCCACGGGGGGTCTCGCCTCCTGCGTTCGGAACAGGGGCGGTCGTCGGATTATCCTCCGGCGGACGCGGGCTCGACGAGGGTCGGCCCGTTGTTGCGCACAGAGTTGACGGCCGTTGATACGGGGTACGACGTCAGCTCGCCGGCATTGTCCGGGACAGCGGGCAGCATGGTCGCCATGAGGTGGTTGGTGTCTTTGTTCTGGGGGTCAAGCCAGTCCGCCCAGTTATCCGGGGCAACCAGCATGGGCATCCGGTCGTGGATCCGGCCGAGCTCGTCGGTCGCGTCCGTGGTGATGATCGACGCGGTCCAGAGGAAGGCATTGTCGGCGTCCTCCGGCACGTCCTTGTCGCGCCATAGCTCGTAGATCCCGGCGAAGGCGAGGATTCCGCTGTCTTCCCGGTGGATGTAAAACGGCTGCTTGACCGGCTTACCTTCACCCTTGGCAATGGGCTGCCACTCGTAGTAGCCGTCGGCGGGAATGATGCAACGCCGCTTGGCGAACGAGCTACGAAACGCGGGCTTGGTCGCCACCGTCTCGGCGCGCGCGTTTATCAGCCGCGCACCCCCGGAAGGGTCCTTCGCCCAGAACGGAACAAGTCCCCAGCGGACCAGCCGCAGCTCACGTTCCGGCTTCGCCTCCGGCTCTTCGACCCGGTCCATCACCGCGTAGATCTGCTTGGTAGGCGCGACGTTGTAGTCGGCTGGCTTCTCGGCGGGCGTGCGGTCACGCTCGACGGCGAACTCCGCCAGGAGTTCCTGGCGCTTTCGCGCAGAGACAAAACGGCCGCACATGGACACCTCCGGATTGGCATTTCATAACCAGAAATGAGGATCGCCAAACCCATTTTCGCCCCCGTCAACGTCCGACGTCTCAGGCACCGACGGCGAAGCCGGGTACGCTGCCAGTATGTCCCACGGAACCTGGCAGGCGCCGGCCGCGCCCGCACCGGTGCGCGCTACTGTGCGGCTGCCCGGCTCGAAGTCCATAACCAACCGCGCCCTCGTGCTGGCGGCCCTCTCGGCGTCGCCAGCGGTAATCCGCGAGCCGCTGCGCGCCCGCGACACGTCGCTGGCCACCGCCGCACTTCGCACCCTCGGCTACGACATTGATGAGTCCATAACGTCGCTCTCCATCACCCCGGGCACACCGCCATCCGGCGCGGTGCTCGGCGTCGACGTGGGCAACGCTGGCACGGTGATGCGTTTCCTCCCCGCGGTCGCGGCGCTGACCCCCGCGACCGTGTCGTTCGACGGCGACGCGCGGGCCCGCGAGCGGCCGGTCGGTGCGCTGCTCGGGGCGCTGCGCGCGCTCGGCGTCTCCATCGACGGCGACGCTGTCCCGTTCACCGTGCACGGCACGGGCCGGGTACCCGGGGGACGCGTCACGCTGGACGCCTCCGGCTCCTCCCAGCTGGTGTCGGGGCTGTTGCTGGCGGCCGCGCGTTTCGATGACGGGGTGGAGGTACAGCACTCCGGGCCGCCGGTCCCGTCGCTGCCGCACATCGAGATGACGCTGCGCATGCTGTCTATGGCCGGAGCTTCGGCGACCGCGGCCGGATCCGACGCGTGGCGAGTTTCACCGGGGCCGATCAATCTCGGTGACTTCACGGTCGAGCCCGACCTGTCCAACGCGGGGCCATTCCTCGCCGCCGCGCTGGTCACCGGGGGCGAGGTGACGATTCCCGGCTGGCCGTCCGACAGCCTGCAGGCGGCCGACGCGATTATCGACGCGGTCACGTCGATGGGCGCGACGCACACGTTTACCCCGGCCGGGCTTGTGATCAAGGGCTCCGGCGAGGTCCGCGGCATCACCGCGGACCTGCGAGACATCCCCGAGTTGGCGCAGGTGCTGGCCGCGGTCGCGGCCGTCGCGTCCTCGCCGTCGAAGTTCACCGGGCTCGCGCACACCCGCAGGCATGAGACCGACCGGCTGGCCGCGATGGCGAAGGAGATCAACGCCCTCGGCGGGGACGTAACCGAACTGCCCGACGGCCTGGTCATCAACCCGCGGCCGCTGTCGCCGGGTGACCGGCCGTTCGACACCTACGACGACCACCGGATGGTGATGGCCGGCGCCGTCCTCGGGCTGGTGGTCCCGGGTCTGCCGGTGGCGAACGCGGAGACCGTCGGCAAGACTTTCCCCTCGTTCATCGAGGTGTGGTCTTCGATGCTTTCGGACCCAGAACACTGAGGACGCTTGACGAGGACGACATCCGGGTCCGCGCGAGCCGAGGTTCCCGGCCGCGCACCCGCCGCCGTCCCGCCCACGCCGACGCGGTAGACGCGTTCGTGGTGAGCGTGGACCGCGGCCGGTACGGCTGCCTGCTCTCCGGCAGTGTCATCACGGCGATGAAGGCCCGCGAGCTTGGCAAGGGCTCGGTGGTGGTCGGCGACAACGTCGCGCTCGCCGGTGACACGTCGGGCGCGCCCGGGACCCTCGCCCGGATCGTCCGTGTCTTCCCCCGGTCGAGTGAGCTGCGCCGCTCGGCGGACGACACCGATCCCGTCGAGCGGGTCATCGTCGCGAACGCCGACCAGCTCGTCATCGTGTGCTCGCTCGCGTCGCCAGAGCCGCGCGTCCGGTTCGTCGACCGCTGCCTGGTCGCCGCGTACGACGCCGGGCTCGAACCGCTGCTGGTACTGACCAAGGCGGACCTCGGATCGTCCCGCCAGGTGCGGGCGCTGTACGGGCCGCTCGGCATCCCGATGATCACCACCCGCAGGCCGTTGCCAGCGCGGACGCTCGGGCGGCTGCGTTCGGCGCTGCGGGGCCGGATCAGCGTCCTGATCGGCCAATCCGGCGTGGGCAAATCCACGCTGGTGAACGCGCTGATCCCGTCCGCGTCGCGGGCGGTGGGTTCGGTAAACCCGGTGACCGGCCGGGGCCGGCACACGTCCTCGTCGGCCGTGGCGGTCTCGCTCGCGGACGGCGACGGCTGGCTGATCGACACGCCCGGTGTGCGCGGCTTCGGACTCGGCCACGTGTCCGCCGCCCGGGTCGTGGAGGCCTTCGGCGACCTAGCGGAAGGCACCGCCGACTGCCCGCCCGGCGACGACCACCTAGGCCCCGACTGCGCCCTGGACGCCTGGGCCACCGCCCACAACGCGACCGCCCGCCTGGACTCGCTCCGCCGCCTGCTGCACAGCCTCGCCGCCACCGACGCCTGACCCCGCGGCCCCCACCTCCAGCCCCCACCTCCCACCCCAGCGATGGGCCAGCGATAGCGCTCTAGCGCCAGCGCTGGGCCATCGCTGGCGCGAGCAAGGCCTGCTAGGAGCGGGATTGGGGGAGCTTTACCGAGCCGGGCCTGGACGGGCGGGCCGCGGATGGGGGCGGGACCAGGGGGCCGATGTCGCCGTCGGGTGCCTCGTCCAGGTCGGCGATGACCGGGGCGTGGTCGCTTGGGCCGGTTCCCTTGCGGGCTTCGCGATCAACCCAGGCCGCTTGCACCCGGGCGGCGACCGGTTCGCTGGCTAGGATGAGGTCGATCCGCATCCCCAGGTTCCGGTGGAACATCCCGGCCCGGTAATCCCAGTAGGTGAATACCTTCTCCGTTGGCCAGTGATCCCGGACCACGTCGCTCAGCCCGGTCGCTTCCAGCGCCGCAAGCGCTTCGCGCTCCGGCGGTGTCACGTGCGTCTGCCCCACGTACGCCGCGGGATCGAACACGTCCGCATCGGTCGGCGCGATGTTCATGTCACCAGCCACGACAATCTCGGTCGCGGATTCCGCGGCCACCATACCGCGCAGCGCCTCGAGCCACGAGAGCTTGTACGCGTAGTGATCGGAATCCGGAACCCGGCCGTTCGGAACGTAGACGGACGTGACGCGGACGCCACCGCAGGTCGCGGTGATCGCTCGCGCCTCCGGACCTGGGAAGCCGGGCTCTCCGGGAAGGCCACGCACCACGTCACTCAGTCCGGCCCGTGACAGGATCGCGACGCCGTTCCACTGCGGCTGGCCGTGCGCGGCGAATTCATAACCTCGCTCAGCGAGTTCGGCGCCGAGCAGTGCGCTAAAGGCTTCCTCGGACACCTTCAGCTCCTGCAAGCACAACACGTCTGGCTGCCGTTGGTCGAGCCAGGGAAGCAGCCGCGGCACGCGCTGTTTCACGGAGTTCACGTTCCAGGTCGCTACGCGCACTCCGCCAGACTAGTGCACCGGTACCGGCCCGCCCGAGCGCCAGTAGACGCCGTCCGGTGTCCTCGACATCAGCTCATGCTCGACCAGGTACCGCCGCAGGGTGGCCGGATCGTCAGTGATCCTCTTGAGCACCTCGTTCACGTTACTTTCCGGAAAGTAACGTCCCGGCTCGAATTCCAGCGCCACCTGCTCCAGCAGGAGCCGCCGTCTTTCAGGATTCTTCGGGTAACCGGTGATGCGTCCGTGCAGAAGGAACGCGCGGATCGGTTCCGGGGGGTCAGACAGTCCCATACATCTCAGTATGACCACGCGACGCAAGCCCTTATCTGGCCAGCCCATACCTGGCAAGCACTGTGTCCCAGACGGTACCGTTTCGCGAGTGGCACACTACGACGACGAACTGCGCTTCGCGCACGTCCTCGCGGACAACGCCGATGACATCACGACGCGACGGTTCCGTGCTCTCGACCTGCGAGTAGAGAGCAAACCCGATCTGACGCCCGTATCGGACGCCGATCACGCGGTCGAGGAATCCCTTCGCCACCTCTTGCGCCGGTCACGTCCTAGGGACGCCGTTCTGGGCGAGGAACACGGCAAAACGGGAAGCGGTTCCCGCTGCTGGGTCATCGACCCAATCGATGGCACCAAGAATTACGTGCGAGGCGTCCCTGTATGGGCGACTTTGATCGGCCTAATGGACGGCGACGATGTGGTCGTCGGGGTCGTTTCCGCTCCCGCGCTGGGCCGGCGATGGTGGGCGGCGGCGGGCGGCGGGGCGTGGACCGGGCGTTCGCTCACGAAGGCGACTCGTTGCAACGTGTCCGCGGTGACAAAGCTGTCCGACGCCTCCTTCTCGTACTCCAGCCTCTCCGGCTGGGAGGAGCAGGGGCGACTGCCGGGCTTCATGGACCTGACCCGATCGGTGTGGCGCACCCGGGCATATGGGGACTTCTGGTCGCACATGCTGGTGGCCGAGGGCGCGACGGAAATATCAGCGGAGCCGGAAGTCTCGCTCTGGGACCTGGCCGCGCTGCAGGTGATCGTCACCGAGGCCGGCGGCCGCTTCACCGACCTGAGCGGGCGAGCGGTACCCGACGGCGGCAGCGTCGTCTGCAGGCCCCAGGCCCCAGGCCCCAGGCCCCAGGCCCCAGGCCCCAGGCTCCAGGCCCATGGATGTCCCATCGCTGGCGGGATTCCGCTAGCGATGGGACATCCATGGGCTTGGGGCTTGGGGCCTGGGGCCTGGCGCCGGGAACTGGGCGCGTGCGAGCGGGTTCAGGGGGTGGGCTGCAGGAGGTCGAGCACCTCTTCGTGCAGGACGCCGTTCGTGCAGACGACGCTGCCGCCGTCGGGTACCGCTCGCCCGCTCAGGTCGGTGAAGCGGCCGCCGGCCTCGGTGACGATCACCTGCAGCGCGGCCAGGTCCCAGAGCGAGACTTCCGGCTCCGCT
>JBEKHI010000025.1:0-35452 GCA_050012355.1 Streptosporangiaceae bacterium
GCAGGGTCGCGACCGAGACGTGCGGCCAGCCGAGATTGATCACCGGACCGGTCCCGCCGCCCGCCGGGTGCAGGACGGTAAAGATGGGGAAGTTGAGCTGGGTGAACTGCGCGTACTGCAGCTGCACGAACGCGGGACTGTTCGGCGGCTTGACTTGCTCGATCCAGAAGGTCGCGTAGACCAGTGCGCTCTGCGCGTTCGGGCCTTCTGACGCGGCGCCAAGCAGGAACGGGGTGTTCCCCAGTGAGCCGTCGCCGTCGGTCAGGCTGACCGTCGTGGTTGGTCCGCTCGGCTCGTTCGCCTTCTCAAGGAAGGTGACCTGCTTCTGGGTAACGATGTTCAGCGCGACCCCGCTGAACGTATAACCCTGCGCCAGCTGGCTCTTGATCACCGCCTGGAGCACCGTCGCCGGGTCGTTCACGACTTGCTGCATCGGCACGCCGTTGATCGACGCGGGGAGGGTGGGGTCGGGTGGGTCGGTGTCGAACGGTGTGCGCGGGTTGGCGAGCGAGTCAGCGACGTTGAGATCGTATTCCGCGAAGCCCGGACCGACGGCCGCCGCTGTCGCGGTAGCGCTCTCTGACGAGCCGGCCGCGTTGATCGCGGGGTTCCCCGTCGCGGGGATCGGGAACGGCGTGCTGTTGAAGGACGGGAATGCGGAGAACGCGTAGACCGACTGCGGGGTCTCCAGCGTCGGCGGTCCGTTGAACGCCGACGCGATTCCCTCCGCCAGCAGCGAGGTGCCATGCGGGATGGACCCCAGGCGGAAGATGATCTGCTCACCGGGATCCGCCGTCTCCGGTGGATAGGACGTCGGCGGCTGGGTCACCCATAGTCCCGGCTCAAAGTGCAGCGCTCCGCCGGTCGCGGCATCCTCTACGCGCTGCAGGTAGTCGAGCCCGAACATCTCGATGTCGTCCTGGCCGAAGCCTCGGTTCGGAATGGGGGAGCCGATCGGCGTGATCGTGAGGGTCTCCCGTGTCTGGTTAAGCTGCAGATAGGTGTTGGCATCGTCGTGGAAGTCGGGTCTGGCGATCAGATTAAACCCGGTGCCTTCCCAGGTGCCGATCAGGTTAGCGAGGAGCCCAAGTTGCTGCTGCACGGTAGTAGCGTCGGCCGAAAAGCGAGTTGACGCGATTCTCGGGATTGTTGTCATGAAGCCCCTGTGCCTCCCGTTTCGGGCGAGACAATCATGATGGTTGCCCCGCCATGGCATGATTTCCCGTTGCTGAGTCTGCGTCCCGTAATAGCGGCACGTCAAGAGTTCTCTCAAAAATGCGAAAGACTCGCAATTGCGTGACAAGCGATACGCGTGGGAACGTTTCCCTTTCAAGAAGTCCGGGGTTTAGTTATTTGTTTTTCGGAACTAACATAACTGCTGTTAGTATTTCCTGATCAGTCATTGTGTGAGGACGTTTCAGCAGCTCAGGCGGCTATGGCTTGACGTGCGGGCGAGGGGGCCTCGTTGACTTTCGGCCCCGCGTGACCGGGGGCAAATTATCGCACGAGTGGCTGTACTGGCTCATTAAGTATTGTTTGCGATAAAACTGCGTGAGATCCGTGAAAAAGATAGTATGCCGTGACATGGCGGCCACCAATCAGTTTCCGGCATACAGGCTCGGGCGGTCCGAATCGGCGCCCCTAGTCTTGTCGTCGCGAGAATGTCCCATTCGCGCGACCCGGGAGCTTCGTAAAGCGGGCAAAGCGGCCGGGCCGCAGGCTCATCGGCTAGGCGGGATGGGTATGTGCGAGCAAGCCGACGCCGAGCAGGCGCTCGGTCTCCTGACCGGAGGCCTGGCAGGCTACGGCGTCAGGCCACCAGCTGCCGTGCCCGGTGTGCTCGGCAGCCCCATCGATGGGCCATCGATAGCGGAATAACGCCATCGATGGCCCATCGCTGGGGGCTGGTGCGACGGACGGCGGGACGTCGCTGCGGGCGGCGGCGCGGCTGGCGATCCTCCCTGGGCAGATCCACACCGACGTGCTGACCTCGTCCGAGCTGGCCCAGGCCGTCAACCGGTTTCTTGCCGAACCGACTCTGGTTCCGTCAAGCTTGGAGTGACCGCCAGGTAACGCCGGAAGCCTGGCAGCGCTCGTGCCAGGGCCACCGCGCCCACGATGCACGCGACGCCGCCCGACACGACCGCGAACGTGTCGCCGAACGCGGCCGCCACCGCGCCGGACTCCAGGTCGCCGAGCCGGGGGCCGCCGGTGACGACCGCGACCTGCACGCCCATCAGCCGTCCGCGGAAGCCATCCCCGGCGGAATGCTGGATGATCGTGTTGCGGAACACTGCTGAGATCACGTCCGCCCAGCCCGCCACCGCCAGCAGGATCATGGCGCCCGGGAGCCAGCGGACCAAGCCGAATCCGGTGATGGCGGCGCCCCACACCAGCACCGCGATGATCACAGCGAGCCCCTGGCGACGCACCCGTCCCACCCATCCAGTAGTCACCGCGCCGAGCAACGCGCCGACGCCGGGCGCCGAGTACAGCAGGCCGACCGTCGTGGCGCCGCCCAGCGCGGTCCCGAGCGCGGGGAACAGCGCCCGCGGCATGCCGAACACCATCGCGTTCAGGTCGATCAGGTAGGCCCCCTGGATGCCTTGCTTCCCGCGCAGATACTTGAATCCATCCAGGACAGAACGCAGGCTGGCGGCTTTCACCCCGGCATGCGCGGGCGGCTGCGGGCTGATCAGGAATACGGCGGCCAGCGACGCGACGAAGCTGGCGACGTCCAGCCAGTAGACGAAACGCACCCCGGCGCCGGCCAGCAGCAGCCCCGCCACCGTCGGACCGACGATGGTCCCGAGCTGGAACGTCGCCTGGAACAGCGCGGCGGAAGCGGTCACCTTGTCCAGCCCCACCAGCCGGGGCACCATCGCGTTCCTGGCCGAGTTGTCCACGCCGGAGAATCCGGCCTGGATGGCGGAGCACACGAAGAGCGGCCATAGCGAGGCACCCATATCCGTGTTCAGCGCCAGGCCGACGCTGCACAGCAGCATGAGTGATTCCACCAGTAGCACCAGCTTGCGCCGGTCCACCGCGTCGATCAGCGCACCGCCGAACAGCGCGGCGGCGATCAGCGGGAACAGCTGAGCCATCGAGACCAGGCCGACGAACAGTGACGAGTGAGTGAGCAGGTACGTCTGGTAAGGAACGGCGACCGTGGTTAGCTGGTTACCAAGCGTTGAGATGAGCTGACCGATGTAGAAAGTCCGGAAATCACGGGAGTCGCGCAACGGCGACAGGTCCATGAGAATACGGTTCACGTGGCATCATCAGTCACATCGCTAGCGTATCTAACGATTCGCCAGGCCCCTGAGCTGCTTGCGGTCCAGCTTGCCCACGCTGGTCAGCGGCAACGCGGGCAGGATACGAACCTCCCGAGGGTACTTATGAGCCCCCAGCAAACCCCGGGCATGTGCCACCAGATCAGCTTCCGAGACCGAGCCGCGCACCGCCACGAACGCCACGATCTCCTCGCCGAGTCGCTCGTCCGGCCGGCCGACCACGCCCGCCGCCGTCACCGCCGGGTGCTCAAGCAGCGCGTTCTCCACGTCGACCGGGTACACGTTGAACCCGCCGCGGATGATCAGGTCCTTCTTCCGGTCGACGATATAGAGGTACCCGTCGGCGTCCAGCCGCCCGATGTCCCCGGTGTGCAGCCACCCGTCGGCGTCGACCGCGTTAGAATCCGAGCGCCAGTACGCCGACATCACGCCGGGGGAGCGGGCGCAGATCTCCCCGTCCTCTCCGGTCGGTCGCTCCGAGCCATCATCACCGCGGATCGACACCGAGCAGCCGGGCACCGGGAGGCCCACGCTGCCGGCCCGCCGTCGGCCATGCGGGTTGACCGAGATCGTCGCGCCGGATTCGGTGCAGCCGTAACCCTCGTAGACCAGCGTGCCGGGCAGCCGCGACTCGAAGGTCATCCGGAGCTCCGGCGCCAGTGGCGCGCCGCCGCACGTCACCGCGGCCAGGGCGGACAGATCGTGATCTTCCAACGGTGACCCGAGCAGCATCTGCATCATCGACGGCACCAGCGAACCGACCTGCACCCGGTGCCGTTCCGCCAGTTCCAGCCAGGCGGTCGGCTCGAACCGGCTCATCAGCACCAGTCGCCCCGGTGTGTCGCGGAACATGCCCGCGGTCAGCACTCCGAGCCCGAACACGTGCGACAGCGGGACCGGCAGCAACTGCCTGGTCAGGTCGCCGCTAACCGCCGTCCGGACCGCGCGGCCGCACCACGCCATGTTCTCGTGGGTAAGCGGCACGCCCTTGGAACGCCCGGTTGTGCCGCCGGTGTAGAGCAACGCCGCCAGGTCGGAACCGTCTCGGTCGGTGATCGGTACCGGGGCACCGGTCTCCAGCTCGGCCTCGGTCACCACGAACGGCGGAGCCGGCAGCTCACTGATCGATGAGCGCACCTTCGGCAGGAACTCCTCGGACGCGACGACCCCCACCGCGCCGGAGTCGGTGATCGCGTGCCGCAGCTCGGCCTCGGTCAGCAGGAACAGCAGCGGCGTGATCGCCGCGCCCGCCCGCCACGCCGCCTGATAGACGACGAACACCTCCGGGCAGTTGGCCATCAGGACCACCAGCCGGTCACCCGGCTTGAGCCCGCGCTCCACCAGCCCGCCCGCGACCCGCGCCGCCCGAGACGCTATCTCGCCGCTGGTGTGCCAGCGATCGCCGGAAAAGACCCAGTCGTAGTCGCCGTGCCGCTCGAGTGCCAGTTCCGCGTGCCGCGCCAGGTTCATGCCTCACATGATCCGCCCGGCTAGCGCCAAAGCAACCTAAGGCTTGCGCCCGACACCGCCCCACAACGAGACCGAGCCCTCCGGGGCCGGCTCGGCGGGACGCCATTCGGGAATCGGCACCAGCCCCGGCGGCACCAGTTCCAGTCCATCGAAGAAGCGGGCAACCTGAGCCCGGTCACGCGGCGTCGACTGGTCGGGGGAGCGCTGGTTGTACCTGCGAATCGACTCGGCCAGCTCCTCGGAGTTGATGTCGGCCGCCGCGTGCGAGATCACCAGGTGACTGCCGGGCGGCAGCGAGGCCATCAGCCGCGAGACGATCCCGTACGGGTCATCGGAGTCCGGGATGTAATGCAGGATGGCGAGCAGCATGACCGCGACTGGCTTACTGAAATCGAGGAAACCGGCGGCCTCGCGCAGGATCTCCTCGACGTTGTGCAGGTCTTGGTGCAGGTACGAGGTGGACCCGCTGGGAGCGCTGCGGAGCAACGCCCGGGCATGGGCGAGGACCATGGGGTCGTTGTCGACGTAAACGACCTTGGACTCCGGGGCGGCCGCCTGGGCGGCCTCGTGGGTGTTGCTCGCGGACGGGATGCCGGTGCCGATGTCGAGAAACTGCCTGATGCCCGCTTCGTCGGAAAGGTAGCGAACGGTACGGCCGAGGAACGCGCGGTTGGCGCGCACCGCGACGACGATGTCCGGATACGCCTGAACCATCTGCTCGCTGGCTTCCCGGTCGGCAGCGAAGTTGTCCTTGCCGCCAAGCAGGTGGTCATACACGCGCGCGGGATGCGCCACGCTGGTGTCGAGGCCGCCGGCCAGGCTCCCATCGTCCTCGGGAACCAGGCTCTGTGACAGCTCAGACATCAGGCGACCTCCAGTTCGGCAAATGGCGCGCATCTGAGCATATCGGCCTGTCGGCGGCCCTGCCCGGTCACGCCTACGTTAAGTGAGCCCTAACAAAATCCTTACCCAGTGTGCGATCACTGTTATTCATGGTGGCCAGAGTGTCATTCTCTGCGTGAGACGACAACTCGTGCGTTGATTGGCGGCGACCGTGATGGGTGCGTTGCGCAGACCGGGTAGTAAGCACGGTGAGCGCGGGGCGCGGCGGCAGCGTGCGCGGAACGACACGCTGGTACTGCTGGACCAAGAGGCTTCGCGGGTGGTGGGCGGGAGTCCCGAACCGTGGACCGAACCACGGCACGGCCGGCAGGGGGGATTCCGCCGCAAGCGTGAGGCCAGCGTCATAGCGGTCGCGGTGGTGGCGATGCTGGTGGGCGCGGGAGTGGTGCTGCTGCGTCCGCATGCCGCGCCAGCCAGTCAGTCCCTCCCGATCCTCGGCTCGGTTCCCTCCTCGTACCAGAAGTCCAGCCCGACGACGCCATCTCCCTCGCCGACGACGGCTCATCCGCGTCACCCGCGCGCGAGCGCCAGCCCGGCGATGGCCCAGCCGGCGCCGTCGCGGACCACGACGACGGAGGCACCGCCGCCCACTGTCGTCGTGACGTACCGGATCATTCAGGAGTGGTACGGCGGTTTCAAGGCCGAGGTCGAAGTGGTCAACAACACCTCGGAGCCAATTTCGGACTGGCAGATGGCGGTGGCGCTGGAGCACGACACGTTCACCGCGTGGTGGAACGCGGCCGGTTTCATGAGCAATGGCATCCTGGTGCTCTCCCAGCCTTGGTGGCAGGGCCCGATCGCGGCCGACGGCGGGACATTGCAGGTGTTCTTCGTCGTCAGCGGCTTCCAGACCATCCCCAACGACTGTGGTTTTCAGACCTACACCTGCACGATCGGGTCCTAGGCGCTCTCCCGGATCACCAATTCGGTGGGCAGGATGACCGCGGCGCGCGGCTCGCCGTCGATGATGCCCAGCAGCAGCCGTACCATCTCGGCGGCGGCGCGTTTCAGCGGCTGGCGCATGGTGGTCAGCGCTGGCCGGGCGGCGATCGCCGCCGAGGAGTCGTCGAACCCGCCGACCGCGACATCCTCCGGCACCCGCCGTCCGGCCCGGCGCAGCGTGGCCAGCGCGCCAAGCGCCATCACGTCCGACGCCACGAACACCGCGTCCAGGTCAGGCGCCCGTTCCAGCAGCTCCGTCATCGCTCGCTCGCCGGATTCCTGGGTGTAGTCGCCTTCTGCCACCAGGTCGGTTCTGGCTACGTCGCGGTACCCCAGTAGCCGCTGCTGCCCGCCGGAGGTGTCCAGCGGCCCGGTGATGGTGGCGATCCGGGTCCGCCCGTGATCCCGCAGGTAGGACACCATCTGCCGGGCCCCGTCCCGGTCGTCGGCCGCGACGTACGCGAGCATCGACTCGCGGCCGAGCGGCACCCCGATGGCCACCAGCGGCACGCCGGACGACTGAAGCTGGTCGACGATCGGGTCCCCGGCGTGCGCCGAGACCAGCAGCGCGCCATCCACGTGACCGGCGGCGACGAACCTGGTGACCCGCAGCCGCTCATCGGCCGAGGACGCGATGCAGACGAACAGCCCGATGTCGTGCTCGGCGAGCGCCTGGGTGCTGCCGCGCAGCAGCACCGAGAAGTTCGGGTCGGCGAACAGTCGTTCGTGCGGTTCGGACAGCACGAATGCCACCGATCCAGAACGCTGCGTCACCAGCGACCGGGCATGGTGATTCACCACGTACCCAGTTCGCTGGATCGCGTTGTTAACTGACTCGAGCGCCGACTGTGACACGTAGTGACCGCCGTTGAGCACCCGCGAGACGGTGCCGCGTGACACTCCCGCCACCGCGGCCACGTCCTCGATCGTCGGCCGTTTCCGGTTCATCCCCACGCCACCATGTTTACTGCTTGACCGCCCCGGACGCGATATCGGCTCGCCAGTATCGCTGCAGCGCGAGGAACAAGATGATCAGCGGGACTATTGAGAGCAGTGCGCCGGTCACGACGAGACTGTACAGCGCCGGCTGGTACGAGCCGCGGTTCAGCAGCGTGTAGAGCCCCACGGTGATCGGGAACTTGTCCTCGTTGCTGAGCATGATGAACGGCAGCAGGAAGTTGTTCCAGATCGCCACGAACTGGAACAGGAAGATCGTCACCAGGCCCGGCACCATCATCGGCACCGCGATGCTGGCGAAGATCCGTCCCTCCCGGCCGCCGTCGACCCGCGCCGACTCCAGCACCTCGTCCGGTACCGCGGCCATCGCGTAAACCCGTGCCAGGTAGATGCCGTACGGTGAGATGACCGAGGGCAGCAGCACCGACCAGTACGAATCGACCAGCCCGATCTTGGCGAACATCAGGTACTGCGGTATCGCCAGCACCACCGGTGGAACCAGGATGCCGGCCAGCAGCAGGTTGAAGATGAACGACCGGCCGCGGAACCGGAACTTGGCCAGCGCGTACCCGGCCATCGCGGACAGCCCCATGGAGATCAGCGCGCCGCCGCCCGCGTAGATGACCGTGCTCAGCGCCCAGTCCCAGAACACGCCGCCCGCGTAGGACGACAGCGCGCTGATGTTGGACAGCAGTGCCCCGTCCGGCGCGAACGTGAACGTGTTGAACAGCTGCTCGTTGTTCTTGGTGGCCGCGATCAGCACCCACACCACGGGCAGCAGCGCGTACAGCGCGCCGAGCACCAGCACCACCGTAGGCAGTACCGGTATTCTTTTTCTGACCATAACGACGGGCTCAGTCTCGACGGCACCCGCCGTCCGGGTGAGGATCACCGGAACACCTGCCGGTTGCTGATCCGGAACAGTCCGGCCGACAGCACGTACATCACCAGGGCGAGCATGATCGACAGCGCGGCCGCTTCGTAGATGTTGTCCTCGTTGAACGCGAGGTTGTAGATCATCATCAGCGGCATCCAGACCGGTGAGATCGTGTTGGTCAGCGGCGCCAGCGTGTTCGGCTCATTGAAGACCTGCAGCGTCGCGATCATGGAGAAAACCCCGGTCAGCCAGAGGGCGGGCGTGATCATCGGGATCTTGACCCGCAGCGCGATCTGGAGTTCGGAGGCACCGTCGAGCCTGGCCGCCTCGTATAGCTCATGTGGCACCGAGCGCAGCGCGGTGTACATCACGATCATGTTGAACCCGGTGCCGCCCCAGACCCCGATGTTCGCCACCGAGAAGAAGACGATGTGCCCGGCGAACAGGTTCGGCATGTTCATCCCTAGGTGCCGCAGGATCACCGGGAACGGCGAGACGGTCGGCAGGTACAGGAAGCCCCACAGCAGCGAGCCGATCACGATCGGCACCGAGTACGGCAGGAAGATCGACAGCCGGGCGAACCGGCGGAGCTTCACCCGCGGCGTGTCGAGCAGCAGCGCGAACAGCAGCGCCAGGCCGAGCATGACCGGCACCAGGATCACGCTGTAGACGACCACCCGCTCCAGCGAGGCGAGAAATTCGGGATCGGACAGCCCGCTGGTGTAGTTGGACAGCCCGGCGAAGACCTGCGTGCGCGAGCCGGCTCCGAGGCCGAGCCCGCTGACGTGCGTCTTTTGCAGCGAAAGGTAGACCGCGTAACCGATCGGGACCGCGATGATCGCGATGAACACCGCCAGCGCGGGGGCGACGAAGGCGTACGGCGCCAAGTACCGGGGCGCCGTACGCCTCGATGGTCCGGTCATCTCAGCCGGCCGCCACCGTGAAACCGCTCTTCTTCATGTCGTTGAGCACGGCGGACTGGACCTGGCCGAGCGCGGCGGTGAACGAGGACTTGTTGGTCGCCGCGGTACCGAAATCGGTGGTCCAGTCGGCATAGGCCACGTCCACGTCCGGTCCCCAGGTGACCTGGGAACTGGTCCCGGACAGCTGCTTGGCCAGGCTCCAGAAGTCGCTCTGGTTGGAGAAATAGGACGGTGGGCTGGTCAGTGCGGCCTCGGCGGCGGTGTCGGCGGGGTAGATGCCGCAGACACTCGCCAGCTCGGCGGTCGCGGTGGGGTTCGTGTTCAGCCAGGCGGCGAACTCGGCGGCGTCCTGCTGGTGCTTGGACGCGGCCATCACGGCGGTTGACGAGCCGCCCCAGTTGCCGGCGACGTCTTGTCCCGCGGTCCACTGCGGCAGCGCCGTCATGTCCCACTTGCCGGAGTTGGACGCCGACACCGTGGGGAAGTCGGTCGGTGCCCACACGTCGGACACCCAGGCGATGTACTGGCCGTCGTTCATCCCCTTGTCCCACGCCGCTGTCCACTGCGGCTGGTTGTTAACCCCGCCGGTGGCGATGGCCTGCTGCCAGAAGGAGAAGACCTTCTGCGAGGCGGCGTCGTCGATGCCCACCTTCCAGGTGGATCCGGACGCGGACCACCACTGGGAGCCCGCCTGCTGCGACAGTCCGGCGAACTCGCCGGGGTCCTCGGAGGAGAACGTGTTCAGGTACACGCCAGGGGCTTCTTTATGGAGCTGGGTGGCGTCCGCGAGGAACTGCGACCAGGTCGTGGGGACGGTCAGCTTGTACTTGGTGAACAGGGCGGGACGGTAGAAGAACGCCATCGGCGCGGCGTCCTGCGGAACGCCGTAGACGTCCGAGCTGCCGAGCGTCACCTGGTCCCAGATGCCGGCCGGATAGTCGCTCTGGAGGCTGGCGGCATACGGGGAGATGTTGGCCAGGTAGTTGCTCGACACCAGCGTGGGCAGCGCCTGGTACTCAACCTGCGCCACGTCCGGCGGGTCGCCCGCCTTGGCGGCGGTGAGCAGTTTGGTGAGTTCGGGGTCGCCGCTGGCCTGCACCTGCACCTGGACCTGGATGTCCGGGTGCGCCTTGTTCCAGATGGCGACGACCTTGCTGATGTCCGGCACCCAGGTCCAGAAGGTGAGGGTGACCTTCTGGCTGGCTGATGATGTCGGGGTGCTACTCGGTGATGAGGAGCAGCCCGCCGCGATTCCGGCGACCAGTACGGCCGCGAGCGGCAGGGCTCCGATCCGTGCGACTCTTCGCCAGCCCCCAGGCTCGCGGGCGCCGAGGCGGCCCCGCAGGCGATTAGAAAGCTTCATTGCCCCTCCGGGAACGTGTACGAGTTGGCCAGTGCCAACGTTCGGCCTGGTCCGTGAACGCTCCCAGAATTGACCTGGCTTTAACTATTGTCAAGGTCCGAATCTAACTGCTATCACTCTGTTATCCGCACTGTGAACGATCCCAGATATGGAGCCTCCCGCATGTCTTCACGCTGGCCTCGGCTGGACGCGCTCGCCTTCGGCGGTGACTACAACCCGGAGCAGTGGCCGCCCGAGACGTGGGACGAGGACGTGGCGCTGATGCGCGAGGCGGGGGTGAACCTGGTCTCCGTCGGGATCTTTTCCTGGGCAATGCTGGAACCGCGTCCCGGCGAGTTCGAGTTCGGCTGGCTGGACCGGGTGATCGAGCTGCTGCACGGCAATGGCATCGCGGTTGACCTGGCCACTCCGAGCGCCGCGCCGCCGCCGTGGTTCCTGCGACAGGACCCGGACGCGCGCCCGGTCACCCGGGACGGGACCGTTCTCGGCGGCGGGTCACGGCAGGCGTACTGCCCGTCCAGCCCGGCGTACCACGCCGCCGCCGCCCGGATCACCCACGAGCTGGCGGCGCGGTACGGATCGCATCCGGCGGTGGTGCTGTGGCACGTGAACAACGAGTACGGCGCCCCGACCGCGGAGTGCTATTGCGACGTCTCGGTGCGCGCGTTCCGCCGCTGGCTGCGCGACCGGTACACGGATCTGGACACGCTGAACGAACGGTGGGGGGCCACCTTCTGGTCGCAGCGGTACTGCGACTGGGACGAGATCGACGCGCCCCGGATCTCCTCGTCGGTGGTCAACCCGGCCCAGCGGCTGGACTTCGCCAGGTTCACCAACGACGCGCTCCTCGACTGCTTCCGCCGGGAGCGCGACATCCTGCACGCGCTGTCGCCCGGGGTGCCGGTCACCACCAACTTCATGGCCAACAACTGCAAGTCGGTGGACTACTGGCGGTGGGGGCCGGAGACCGACGTGATCTCCGACGACAACTACCTCATCGCCGACCGGACCGACTCTTACCTGGATCTGTCGATGTCCGCCGACCTGACCAGGTCGCTGGCCCGCGGCAGGCCGTGGCTGCTGATGGAACACTCCACCAGCGCCGTTTCCTGGCAGCCGCGCAACGTCGCCAAACGTCCGGGCGAGATGCGCCGCAACAGCCTCGCGCACCTGGCGCGCGGCGCCGACGGGCTGATGTTCTTCCAGTGGCGGGCCAGCCGTTTCGGCGCGGAAAAGCACCATTCGGCGATGCTGCCGCAGGGCGGCACCGACACCAGGATCTGGCGGGAAGTCGTCCAGCTGGGCACGGAGCTTCGCGATCTCGCCGACATGCGCGGCAGCGAGGTAGAAGCGGACATAGCCATCGTCTGGGACTGGGAATCGTGGTGGGCGCTGGAGCTCGAATGGCGCCCGAGCGCGGACCTCGACTACCTGGAGCGGGTCCGTGCCTGGTATTCGGCCGCCTGGCGAGCGGGCCTGACGGTGGACTTCGCGCATCCGGAGGCTGACCTGTCCCGGTACCCGGTGGTCGTCGTGCCGTCGCTGTACCTGACGACGACCGCGGCGGGGGAGAACCTCACCAGGTACGTAGCCTCCGGCGGGACGCTGCTCGTCTCGTATTTCTCCGGCATCGTCGACGCCTGGGACCGGGTGCACCCCGGCCCGCACCCGGGAGCGCTGCGGGACGTGCTCGGGGTGACGGTGGAGGAGTGGCTGCCGTTGCGACTGGGCGAACAAGTCCGGCTGACCTGGGACGACGACGGACGCGCGGGTACCGCCGACAGCTGGGCCGAGGTAGTACGGCTAGCCGGCGCCAAGCCGGTGCTGCGGTACGCCGCGGCTGCTGGTTCTGCCGGTCGTTCCGCCGAGTCAGCGGCCGGCGGCCCAGCGGTGACGCGGCACGATCTGGGCGCGGGCCGCGCCTGGTACGTGTCGGCTCGGCTGGACACCGAGACGACCGCGCGCGTCTTCGCGGCCGCGTGCGAGTCGGCCGGGGTGAGCCTCAGCGACCATCCCGAGCTTGAGATAGTCCGCCGGGCCGGCGGCGGCCAGCGGTTCATCACGCTGATCAACCACGGTGACGCTCCGGCGACCGCCGACCTCGACGACGAACTCGTCACCGTGCCCGGAGGGGAGGTGGTGATTCTCCGCAAGCCCCCACCCGCCGGGTGAGAACGGCGTCAAAACAAAATAAGGTGCATTTCCGCTGGGTTGCGGCTCCCAGCTGTGGCCCCCGTCGCGTCGGTGGCCTCGCGTCGCGCCGGCTCACGTCGTATCGGCGGGCCCCCGGATGGCGGACAAACCGGATATCCGTGCCATCTTTCCCCGCTATCGGGCCGGACGATTATGGTCAGTGCTGCACTACCCACACTCTTTTGCGGGTGGTGGCGCACCCACCATGATCACTCGAACGCGAGGCGGCGGTGGGTGGCCGACGCAACCGGTCGATACCCTGCCAAACCGGTCGACTGCGACGGCGCGCCGGAAGTTCACCTTGTTCTGTAACGCTGCCCTCTGATGGCCGGGTGCGGCGCCCACTAGCGAGCGGGGCCCGTAGTGACAAGGGAGTTACTGATGAGAAAGGCACCCAGACATCTACTTACAGCATTCGCGGTAGTGGCCCTCGTGCTGGCGGGACTGGCCGGAACGACAGTCCAGGCTCGCGCGTCATCGACCGTCACTAACCCAGGGTTCAACGAGAACGGCGCCACCACGTCGCCGACCGGCTGGACCACGTCTTCGACCGACGACACGACCTCCGCCTCCTATTCCGAGGCCACGTCGGAAGGGTACGACGGAGACGATTACCAGCTCACGCACTGGTCGTCGTCCGCGTTTGAGGTCGACACGTACCAGACGCTGACCGGGTTGTCCTCCGGGGACTACACGCTCGGGGTCTGGACGCGGTCCAATGGCGGCGACACGTCCAATTACATCTCGCTGTCCGGCTGCGGCGGGACCGGCACGCCAACCAACGTTCCGGTGGACAGCGACGGGAACTGGGTGCATATCGTCACCTATGTCGACGTGACCACCGGTGACTGCACCATCAATTTCGTCACCGAGGGCAACGCCGATGACTGGACGAACTACGACGGCGTGACGTTCACGTCCGGCTCGGCGCCAATCGCGGTTCGCGGCGCCGACACCTCCAGCCTGTACCGGTCGGAACTCGATGGCGGCACCTACTACACCTCATCAGGCACCGAGGAGAACGCGATACAGCAGCTTGCCTCGGCCGGAATGAACTACGTGCGGCTGCGGGTCTGGGTCAATCCCGGCGACGGGTTCGACGACGAGGCTCAAATGCTGGCAGGGGCCGGGCAGGCCGCGTCTTATGGCGAAAAAATATATCTGGATATCCAGTATTCGGATACCTGGACCGATCCTGGGGCACAGGCGATTCCAGCCGCGTGGGCGTCGGACACGCTCGCGGAGCTTGAGTCACAGGTGTACACCTACTCCTACGAACTAGTGGAAGCCCTGGTCGAGCAGGGCACCCGGCCCGCGATGGTGCAGGTCGGCAACGAGATCAACGTCGGCATGCTCTGGCCGTACGGTGAACTCGACTGCTCGAGCGGCTGCGGCGGCTGGCCGGACCTGGCCGCCCTGCTCACAGAGGGCATCGACGGTATCAAGGCGGCCGACTCCTCAACGGAGATCGTGCTGCACCTGGCGACCTCGGACGATGAGGCTTACCTCGCGTCCTGGTACGAGACCGCTGAGTCTTATGGAGTGCCGTTCAACGTGATCGGGCTGTCCTACTACGACTACTGGGACGGACGGCTCGACGTGTTGCAGACCGACCTCGATGACCTATCGGCTGAATTCGACAAGCCGGTGATGGTGGCGGAGACCGCGTACCCGTGGACGCTGACCACCGATGACTCGTCGACAGCACTATCGTTCGACGACTCCTCCGAACTCGATCCCGGCTACGCGGCGACACCTGCCGGGCAGGCGGCCAACTTCCAGGACGTGCTCTCGGTCGTCCAAGCAGTACCAGACGGCCTCGGGCTGGGCGCCTTCTACTGGGAGCCCACCTGGACGGTGGTCGCAGGGAACGGCTGGAACCCGGCCGACGCCTCGTCGGGTGACGGCTGGGAGAATCAGGCAATGTGGAACTACTCCGACACCGCAATGCCTGCTATCGCGGACTTTGCCGCGAGGTAAGTGACGGTTCCGTGTGCGATTCCCGGGTTTATGGCACCGGGAATCGCACACGAAGCCCGCAGCGCCTGTTAGAGCGGCTTGACGTCGGCCGCCTGGGGACCCTTGGGACCCTGGGTGACGCTGTACTCAACCTGCTGGTTCTCGTCGAGCGAGCGGTAGCCGTTCGACTGGATCGCCGAGTAGTGGACGAACACGTCGGCAGACCCGTCGTCGGGGGCGATAAAGCCGAAGCCTTTTTCCGCATTGAACCATTTTACGGTTCCGTGAGCCATGTACTACTTTCCTTCGGGTGATGCGAGATCCACGATTTTACGGGGATCAGCAGCGGGAGCAAAGCCCCCGAAATCACCCGGGAGACAAAGCGCCCACCTGTCTAAACTGCGCGGGCGTATTCACGATCGCAAAGTCCGACAACTGCTGAATTCAAACCTACCGCATGGAGGGGGGCCTACGCACCACGACCCCGGAATTCAGTCTGACGCTGACGACCGGCTGCCCCGCCCCGTGCGCGCCTGGGACGGCCACCAGAACCGGCGGGCCCGCGCTCTCCTGCCCGTGGCGTATGGCTTTTCGCGCGTTCGCCGGGACGGTTCCCGCGTTCTTGCACGGCCCCCTGTGCGGCTGCGGCGGGCTCGCGCTCGGTGCGCTGTGACCGGGGCTTGCGGGGCTGGTACTCCGGCCGGCCTTGATGTTCTGACCGCCCCGGTCGCGCCGTGCGGTCCCGTCCGTCCCCGCGGGCCGGACGTGGCTGGCGGGCCTGCCGCTCCTCGGGAGCCGGGCTGACCCGAGGCAGCAGCGGCCCGGCGAGCGCCTTGAGCGCGTTCGACTCGGGCGTCACCGTCGAGGCCATCGGGGTGACCTTGGCGTTGCGCATCAGCCGACGTACCTCCGCCGCCTGAGCGGAGGTCTGGATCGTCACCACGGTGCCGCCCGCGCCGCCGCGAGCGGTGCGCCCGGAGCGGTGCAGGTACGCCTTGTGCTCGGCGGGCGGATCGGCGTGAATCACCAGGTCCACACCGTCCACGTGGATGCCGCGGGCGGCGATGTCGGTGGCGACGAGCACCCGTACCTGTCCGTTGGAGAAGGAGGCGAGGTTGCGCTCGCGGGCATTCTGCGTCAGGTCGCCGTGCAGCTGGGCCGCCGGGGTACCAGCGGCGGAGAGCTGGCGGGCCAGCCGCTTCGCCCCGTGCTTGGTGCGGGTGAAGATCAGCGAGCGGTTGTCGCCGCCCGCCAGCCTGACCAGCACATCCAGCCGGTCGGCTTGGGAGACGGTCAGCAGATGGTGGGTCATCTCCGCGGGCGGCGCCGTCTCGCCAACCGAATGCCGGGCCGGATCGGAAAGGAAACGCCGCACCAGCACGTCGATCGCGCTGTCCAGCGTGGCGGAGAACAGCAGCCGCTGCCCGTCCGACGGGGTGGAGGCGAGCAGGCGGCGGACCACCGGGAGGAAACCGAGGTCCGCCATGTGGTCGGCCTCGTCAAGCACGGTGACCGCGACGTCGCCGAGATCGCAGTGCCCTCGGTCGATGAGGTCGGCGAGGCGGCCCGGGCACGCGACCACGATGTCGGTCCCCTGCCGCAACGCGGCGACCTGGGGACGCATCGGCGTGCCGCCGAAGATCATGGTGGCGCTGAGCCCCATGGCCTCGGCGAGCGGGCTCAGTACCCGCTGCACCTGGGCGGCCAGCTCACGGGTGGGCACCAGCACCAGGCCGCGCGGCCGTCCCGGCCGGGTGCGCCGACGGGCGTTCGCTAGCCGGATGACCAGCGGGATGGAGAAGCCGAGCGTCTTGCCCGATCCGGTCTCGGCGCGACCGAGGATGTCCCGCCCGGCCAGGGCGTCTGGCAGCGTGGCCGACTGGATGGGGAACGGCTGGTCGATGCCTGCCACGGCGAGCGCGGTCAGCAGCCGGGAGGGCAGGCCGAAGTCCGCGAAGGAGGCAGGCGTCAAAGATTCAGAAAGCAGGGCTGTCAAAAAGTCTCCAGGACTTGGGGAGTGGTCGCGAAGTCGAAGGCGCCTCGTCCGTGGAGACACGCATCACGCGTCCTCTATGTTACCGCATGTGCCCGAGGCCACGGTTGGCTGACGCTCATGGCAGGCTGGTGACGTGACGACGGACCTGATCAGCTGGCTTCGTGACCACGGCGTGGCCCGCGGCCAGCTGGTCGGCCTGGCGGTCACCCGGGCCGGGCGGGCAGGCGTCAGTGTCGAGGGCGCGAGCACCGTGACGGGCCTGGACGAGGTGGCCGCCGCGGACGCTGGATTGCGGCCCCGCTGGGCGGCGTGGCCCGACAGCGGCTACCAGGTACTGATCGCGCACGGGATCCGGCTCGCGACCTGCTGGGACGTGGCCGCCGTGCACCGGTTGCGGTACGGCGGCTGGCGGGCAGAACCGGAGTATGTGTGGGCCATCACCCACAGCCTCGACCCGGCGGGCGTCGCTGATGCGGGAACCCTGTTCAGCAACGACGGGGATGGCTACCTCGAGCCTGACGCTCGCGACGATCCGGGGGAGTGGGCGTCGCTGGCGCTCAGCGTCGCGCGGGAGCAGGAGAAGTCCCTCACCGGACGGCACGCCGCCACCGCTCGTTCCGAGTCGACCGCGGAGCTGCTGTGCGCGGAGCTCAGCGCCGACGGTCTCCCGGTCAACCGTGTCGTCGCGGAGGAACTACTCGAGTCGTTCATCGGTCCGCGCACGGCCACCATGGCGCACCGCGCCGAACGCGACGCCCGGGTGCTCGCGCACGCGGCGCCGGGCGTGACCACCGACCTGCGTAGCCCGCAACAGGTACGTGATCTGCTGCGGTCCGTGGGTGTCGACGTGCCCGACACCCGGGCCTGGCGGCTGAGGGAGATCGACCACCCGCTGGTGCGCGAACTACTCGAATGGCGCAAGGCCGAACGGATCGCCACAACCTATGGATATGCCTGGCTGGACGCGAACCTCGGCGCGGACGGCCGGCTGCGCGGTGCCTGGACCGGCTGCGACGGCGCGGCGGGCCGGATGACCGCTTCCGCCGGGTTGCACAACATGCCCGCGATCCTCCGATCGGCGGTGATCGCCGAGGACGGCCACCTGTTCGTCCGGGCTGACCTCGGCCAGATCGAGCCGCGGGTGCTGGCGGCCGTCTCCGGCGACCGGGCGTTCGCCTCGGCTACCCAGGCCGACGACATGTACCTGCCGGTCGCGGATACGTTCAAGGTCAGCCGCGACGCCGCGAAGGTCGCCGTGCTCGGTGCCATGTACGGCCAGACCACCGGTACCGGCGCGCAGGCGCTGCGCCAGCTCAAGCAGGCGTACCCGGTGGCGATGCGCTACCTGGACGACGCGGACGCCGACGCCCGCGCCGGGAAGAACCTGCGCACCTACGGCGGCCGGCTGATCCGGATGCGCTCCGGTGGCTCGCAGTCGGAGGTCGCGGCGCGCGGCCGGTACGGCCGCAACGCGATGATCCAGGGAGCGGCCGCTGAGTTCTTCAAAATCTGGGCCGTCACTGTCCGTGCTCGGCTGCCCGCCGCCCGGATCGTGCTCTGCCTGCACGACGAACTGCTAATCCAAGTCCCCGACCATAACGCCGCGGCCGCCTCGGACGCCGTACGCGACTGCCTCCAGGAAGCGGCCGCCCGCTGGGTCCCGGCCTCCCCAGTCCGCTTCACCGCTGACATCAGCACCATCCGCACCTGGTCCGCCGCCAAGCCCTAGCTGCACCCCCCGCGCGTCGGCCCCTCGCGCCCGTCGGCCCCAACCGCGCCGCGCCCCCGCCTGCGCCCGCGACCCCCGCACGCGAAAAGCCCGCTTTGCGCCCTTTGTGTCGATGTCGCGACCCCAGCGATGGGCCATCGATGGCGCCGTAGCACCAGCGATGGGTCATCCATGGGGTCGCGGACGGGGCGCTGGCGAGTGGCGGACGGGGCGCTAGCGGGGGGGTGGCGAGCGGGAGGCGGGCTGGGTTAGAGGGGCCAGGATTCCTTGCTGTAGCCCATGTCCCAGAACATCCATTCGTACCGGCTGGTGGTACGGAAGTGGCGGAGTACGTCGCGCCGTTCTGGTGAAGTCAAGGAAAGCTGGTCCGTTACGGCCAGCACGTCCTTGACCACAGCGCCGAAGTCCTCGCTTCCGTAGGCATCGATCCAGCGCTGGTAGCGCGGGTCGGCGGAGCCGCGGCCGGCTAGCTCGCTGCCGACCCGCCAGTAGATCCAGTAGCAGGGCAGCACGGCGGCGACGCCCTCGGCGAACGAGCCGCCGAGCGTGGTGGACAGCAGGTAACTGGTGTAGGCGAGGTTCGCGGGGGCCGGCGTGGCGGTCTCGATGGCGGCGGGGTCGATGCCCAGGCTGGACAGCAGTTCGCCGTGCATGTCCTGCTCGACGGCGATCGCCTCCGCCGCGTGCCCGGCGAACATCCTGGTCGTGGCGGGGTCCGGCGCGCGGCCTGCGAGGATGGCCAGTGACTTCGCGTAGTCCTTGAGGTAGAGGGCGTCCTGCACGACGTAGAACGCGAACGCGTCGTGCGGGAGCGACCCGTCGGCCAGGCCAGTGAGGAACGGGTGGGACAAGATCGCATCGTAGATGTCGGTGATGTTGTCCCAGAGGTCGTCGGTGAGGCTCATCCAGCTCCTATCTAATGGAGGACGTTGACGGGCCCGTCGCCGGCGCCGAGCTCGGCGAGGCCGTGCGCGACAGCGTCGCCGGCGATCAGCGCCGCCTGTCGCGCCGCGTCTACCAGGGGCAGTCCCGCCGCGAGCCCGGCGGCGAGCGCGGCCGAATGCGTGCATCCGGCTCCGTGCGTCGCCGCGACCCGGTAGCGGGGCACCGGAATCGGGACATGCCGGGAGCCGTCGTAGAGATGATCGACCGGGTCGGTGCCATGCCCGCCGGTGACGATCACCGCCGGCGCGCCCATCTCGGCGAGGCGTTCGGCGAGCGCCGCGCGGTCCTCGGTGTCCAGGCCGGTCAGCGCCTGTGCCTCGCCGAGGTTAGGTGTCACCACCGTGGCCAGCGGGAACAGCCGCTCGATCAGGGTCTTGACCGCGTCCTCGCGCAGCAGCCGCGCGCCGCTGCTGGCGACCATGACGGGATCGATGACCAGCGGCAGCCGTCTAGGGGCGAGGGTCTCGGCGACGACCTCGATCAGCGGTGCGGAGAACAGCATGCCGGTCTTCGCGGCGTCCGCGCCGATGTCGTCCAGGACCGTGTCGATCTGCAGTTTCACGAACTCGGGTGGTAGCTCGTGTATCCCGGTGACCGCCATCGTGTTCTGCGCGGTCAGCGCGACGATCGCCGACATGCCGTGCGCGCCGCAGCGGGCGAACGCCTTCAGGTCGGCCTGGATACCAGCGGCGCCGCCAGAGTCGGACGTCGCGATGGTCAGGGCCCGGGGAATCATAGGGTGCTCCCTTCGCCGGCATTACCCGGATCAGGTTCGTACGGTCGGAGGCCGCTGCCTCCCTCTCAGCCTCTGCGTCCGAGGCTCCCGTGCTCCCTATTAGATTAACCTAGCGCGCGAAGTCAGCCGCCAGCCTGGACAGGTTGGGGGTGCCCAGGCCGGTGGCCGGGTTGTAATCCGCACCCGGGTTGCCGGTGTAGTAGAGGTTGTCGTTGTTGGCGCCCGCCGCGCCGATCGGCGTGAACGGGTCGCTACCTGATGCCGCGTACGAGTAGATCTCGGGGTTCCAGAAGCCCACCCGGTGGCCGACATAGGCGTCGATGACGGCGGTCGCGCCGTTCAGTTGCGGTGCGACGAAGCTGGTACCGCCCCAGCCGCCGTCCAGCTCGGGGTAGCCACCCTCGGGGAACGACGGCGACCACTCGAGATAGCCGGTGTACGGGTCGGCATCGGTGGATACGTCGGGCACCGCGCGACCGGTCGCGTAACCGGTGGTCAGCGAAGGCGTCGCGTTGAACGACCACGCGGTCGGCTCCGCTTGGAACCCGGAGACGACGGTCTGGTAATCGGTCGGTGTCAGGTACTCCAGCGCGTTGTAGTAATCGGTGCCGGACACGCCTCGCTGGTAGGAGGGGGTGTTCTCGATCGTGCTGAAGCCGCCGCCGGTCCCGTTGACCATCGATTCGGCTTCGGTGGCGAGCGGCGTATCGGTGAGCGTTGCCAGCGGCTGCCACAGGTAGTCCCAGCCCCACGCGCGTTGCTGCGAGACGTTGACGGTCACGCTGGTGGAGCCGCTGGTGAACGTCTCATTCCAGGGCAACGTGGTGCCGCCGGCCGCGGTGATGTAGGGGCTGTCCGCGGACGCGCCGACCGAGAGATTGGTGGTGCCGAGGTCAACGTGCGCGGTGTACGCGCCCCAGTCGCCCGCCGCGATGAAACCGGACTGGCCCTGGGCCGCCATCTCGAGGAACGCCTCGTCGAACGCCGCCTCGTAACCCGGTGACTCCTCACCGGACGCGATCGACGCCTCGAGGTAGGTCTCGGACTCTAGCCAGCTCGCCGATACGGTACTGGCGATGTTCTGACTGGCGGCCTGGAAGAAGGCGTCGGCGAAGCCGTAGTCCGTGTTCGGCGCCTGGTAGACGATGATGTTCGCGCCGGGGGCGAGGCCACCGGACTGCTCGACGTCCAGGTCAGTCTCGGAGCTTCCGGCGGCAAAGCTCGGGGCGCCCGGCCCGCCGTCCACGTTGTACACGCTGACGGTGCGGCCGGTGTCCGGTATGTCAGCGATGTTGTCCCAGTAGTACTCGGGCGCGCCGACATCGAGCCCCGCCAGCGTGACGATGGCGATGGTCTGCCCGGAGCCGAGGGTCTTCCGGTACAGGCTGCTCAGGCCGTACTCGCTGGCGAAGTCCTCCGGGAGGTGGCACCCGTCGTTCAGGCCGGTGATCTGCACGCACGAGTTGGTGCTGCTGGAGTCCGGCTTGATCACGCTGGTGTCGGTGTGCATCGCCTGGCTGCCGAACGGGCCGTAGTCGGTCAGGCCGAGGATGGCGGTGACGAAGCTGGCGAGGTGGTAGGGGAGTAGCGGGGTCTGCGCGGTGCCGTGCACGGTCTGGGCGGGGATGCCGAACGAGCCGTTCTTGCCCTTGACCTCGGGCACCTTGTATTGCTGCTGGCTGACCGACAGCGCGCTGTCGAATTCGCCCGCGGTACCGGTGGCGACGACGTCCACGTGGTCGGCGTAGACCTGGGTGCTAATGCCGAACCCGGACAGGTAGCCGGTCAGCGCGTTGATGCTGGCTTCGCTTTGCCCGTACTCGGCGGCGAACTGGCTAACGCTCAGGTAGTTCTTTATCCCGTGGGTGACCGCTGATTCGAGCTGACCCTGATCGTTCTCCTTTAGCACGAATGCGACGGTCTCCGGCGTGTCCGATGGCGTGGTACCGAAGACGCTCGCGTCCGGCAGGGTGGAGGCGCTGATTCCCTGCGGAACACCGGTCGGAGTGTCCGGACCGGGGCTGGCGCTCGCGGCGGTCGCGGCGCTCGCGGTGACGAACGGGACCGCACCCGCCAGTGCGATGGCGGCGATACCAGCACACAAGCGGACACGTTTCAGTCGAAGCATCTGTCGACCCCTCCCACTTTTCGTGAAACAGTTCGGCAGATTTTCCCACGAGGCCGGAGATTTTCCCAGGGGTGCGGATCTGTTTCGTTTGAATCTCTAACCGCTTCAGCCCCGTGGGTCCGGGCCGTTGACGGCGGCGGCGTGGCCTTTGCTGGTGAGTGCGGCACCAACCGGCTAAGAGCGTGGTTGGTGCAGCACTCACCAGCAACGACCGCAACTCCGAGCGCGGAATAAACCCGGACGGATGCCGATTATTTCGGTCGAGAGGCTAGGGAGGTATCCAGCCATGCCGGTTGAGTTCCTAGGGATGGGCGCGACACACGACGGCTCAGAGACCACGGCCCGCAGCGGCGGCAGCTTCGACAAGGAGTACACGCTGCGCCTGGCGCGGGCCCACGAGGAGAACGGCTGGGACCGGATCCTATTCGCCTACGGTTCCGGCGCGCCCGACCCGCACGCGGCGGCGGCCTACGTGGCCGCGCGTACCGACTCGCTGCGCCTGCTGCTCGCGCACCGGCCGAACCTGTCTTATCCGACGTACGCGGCGAAGACGTTCGCCACCATCGACCAGATCAGCGATGGCCGGGTCACCGTGCACTTCATCACCGGCGGCACCGACCATGAGCAGCAGCGCGAGGGTGACTTCCTGACCAAGGACGATCGCTACACCAGAACGGCCGAGTACATGTCCATCGTCAAGCGCGCCTGGACGTCGCACGAGCCGTTCGACCACGAGGGGCAGCATTACAAGTTCTACGACTTCGTCAGCGACGTGTTCCCGGTGCAGCGACCGAGGCCGCGGCTTTCTTTCGGCGGTTCGTCGGCGGCGGCCTACCGCGCGGGCGGTACCGAGGCGGACATCTACTGCCTGTGGGGTGAGCCGCTAGAGAACACCGCCGAGCAGATCGAATCGGTGAAGGCCAGTTCGCTAGCCGCGGGCCGGGACGAGCCGCCGGTGATCCAGGTCGCGTTCCGCCCGATCATCGCGCCGACGGAGGCGCAGGCGTGGGAGAAGGCGCACGACACCGTCGGACGCATCGAGGCTCGGGTGGCGGCCAACGACGGGGTACTCACCCGTCGGCGGCCGGTAAAGAACCCGGAGAACACCGGGTCACAGCGGCTGATCGAGATCGCGTCGCGTGGCGATCGCTACGACCGGGCACTGTGGACCCGCACCGCCGCGGCTACCGGGGGCGGCGGCAACTCCAACGCGCTCGTCGGTACGCCGGAAACGGTGGCGCAGGCCATCCTCGACTACTACGACCTCGGCGTGCGGATCATCTCGATGCGCGGATACGACCTGCTGACCGACGCGATCGAGGTCGGTCAGCAGGTGATCCCGATCGTCCGCGACGAGGTGGCGAAGCGGGACAAGGCAGCCGCGGCGTTAGATCGCGGAGCCGAGGTCATCAACACCATGGATGGCCCACCGCTGGCGCTATACCCCCGGCGATGGGCCATCCATGGGGGCGTGGCGGGCGTGGCGCGGGGGCTGGGGCTGGCGTGGCGAGTGTACCGACGCGCGCCTGGTGTCGCATCCGCGCTCGCCAGCAACACGCGAATGGTCACAATCCGATAAAGGATTCCTCACAGGAACCACGCTATTTCCCCCAAGTGACAACATGCGCACTAGGTGCATTCCATCTATTAGCGGGAGCTTGTGGGGAGCGATCGGATGGGTACCTCGAGTTCGGCGGAACGGCGGTAGAGATGCCATGTCCAGCCACGATAGGAATAGTCGACGCCGCGCCGGTCACGCGGCGTCACGAAGGCATGTCCTACAGACACAACTGTTGCTTGACCTCTCGTACGCCGAGGAGGTCCCGCTTGAGCCACTGGGCCTGGTTGGCCGATCACACGCCAGGAAACCGCGGCGCCGGATCGTAGCGATCGTGGCCGCGGCGGTGCTCGTCGCGGTGACGATTCTCGGCACTTCGCTGGGTGTGCAGTCGCTGCTTTCCGGCGGCAGCGCGAGAAACCCTAACGCGTTCCACGGCGCCATCGCGCTACCGAAATTCCCGAGTGCGAGCCCTATGGCGAAGCGTGTCCCGGCCCGGCATCCGAAGCCGCGCCCGAAGCCGTCGCCTAGGACCGTCGCGCCAACGCACACGGCCAGACCCGCGCCGGCGCCCACCGTGTCGCCGACGCCCGCGCCGGCCCCGATCGTTGTCACGTTCCGGATCGACAACAACTGGGGTAGCGGTTTCACGGCGGAGGTCGACGTCACCAACAACGAATCGACGCCGATCTGGGGGTGGCAGATCGTGGTGGCGCTGCCGCAAGATCAGTTCACCGGGTGGTGGAACGCGAACGGCCACGCGAGCAACGGCATCTTGCTGCTGACGCAGCCGCCCTGGCAGGGGCCGGTCGCGGCGCATGGAGGCACGCTGCGGGTGTATTTCAACGTCAACGGCTGGCAGACGACTCCGACGGCGTGCGCCTTCAACGGCATCACGTGCGGGTTAGCGGTGCCGCACCGCTGCCGCCGAAGACGAGTAAAGCCCCCGAAGATCAAATCTCCGGGGGCTTATCGTGGGCCGTACAGGATTTGAACCTGTGACCTTCTCCGTGTCAGGGAGACGCGCTCCCGCTGCGCCAACGGCCCGTGAACTGTGAAGACTTTACCAGACAGCGTGGGTACTCCGCGCATCAGGCGGCGTGCTCGGCCCTTGACAACTAGCGTCGGATTTGAGTTGATGCGTGACGGGGAGCTGACCGATGATGGGCGGCTTTGCGTGGTTGTGGTGAGTGTGCGACGGCTGGTGATGCTGGCCGTGGCCGCCGGCAGCGCGGCGGCTTTCCTCGTGGCAGGCCGAGCAGCACAGGCGGCGGCGATCGTGGCCGGCACGCAGTCCGGGACAAGCCACGCCTGCGTGGATACCCCGCTGACGATCACGTTCCCGTCGGCGCCGACGCTGGGTACGACCGGCGCGATTACGGTGACCAACCCCGACGGCACCGTGGCGGACAGCATCAACCTCGCGGACCCCGCCGACTTCACCGAGACGGTTGGCGGCGCCACCGACGAGGCCGGGAACCTGCACTACTTCAACTACTATCCCGTGATCATCACCGGCGACTCGGCCACGATCTACCTGCACCATGAACTGGCTTACGGCCGAACCTACACGGTGACCGTGGACCCGGGCGTTTTCGCCGGCGAACCGGGCATCACCTGGCGGTTCACGACGACCGATCACCGGCTGCGCCCAGGGGCGCGCGCGATCACCGTCGACGCCAGGGGAAACGGTGATTTCTGCACCGTGCAGGGCGCCATCAACGCGGTCCCGGCCGGACGGCCCGCCACGATCCGGGTTCACGAGGGTGTTTACACCGAACTGGACTGGGTGGCTCCCGGCAAGCCGCACATCACTATCATCGGCGCGAAACGCGACAGCACCATCATCCAGTACGCGAACAACAACACCCTCAACTCGGCGGACACCACCGACATCTGCGCGCGCCAGGCGATCCCGGTCCATGACGACTACAACTGCTGGCGGTCCAACTTCAGCGACGAGGCGAACGACTTCACGCTGGAGAACATCACGCTGCGCAACACCACTCCGTACGGCGGCTCGCAGGCCGAGGCGTTCCGCGGTAACGCCGACCGGGTCACGCTCTACAAGGTGAACCTGTACTCCTACCAGGACACGATCAGGATCCAGGGCCTGGCGTACGTGGCGGACAGCTTCATCGCCGGCGACGTGGACTTCACCTGGGGGACCGGCACCGTGTACTGGACGCATGACACCCTCGAGTCGCAGCACGCCGGATACGTCTCCCAGGTCCGCAACCCGCAGGGCCAGTACGGCTACGTTTTCTACCAGGACACCCTCACGGCCGCCCCCGGCGTCGCCGACGGGTCGGTGTATCTGGCCAGGATCGACCCGACCGTGTACCCGTACAGCCAAGACGTGTACATCGACAACAGGATGGGTCCGCAGATCAACCCGGACGGCTGGCTGCTGACCGCCGGAAGTTGCGCCGCCAACGGCGCGGACCTGCAGTTCTGGGAGTACGGCAGCACCAACCTGGCCGGACAGCCGATCGACACCAGCCAGCGACTGTCCTGTTCACAGCAGCTCACGGCCGCGCAAGCCACCCAATGGTCGAACCCCGCCTTCGTCCTGGGCGGCTGGGTCCCGGCCGTAGCTAAGCCGCGGTAAGCGGCCGCTAGTACCGAAGCGCCCCAGGTCACGGCCAGTAGCGCGAGGGCGGCGGCGAGCGTCAGCGGGCTGGGCCAGTGGACGCCGGATCCCACGCCGGACGAGCGGAGCGCCGCATTGGCCGGGGAGATGCCCGCCGCCAGGGCGAACACGACGGCGGCGATGGTAGACAAGATGGCCAGCCCCGGGTGGCGCAACAGCGGCGGGTTACACAGCGCGCCCGTCGCCGAGCCCACCAGCAGGCAGACCACCGCGACCACCGCGCCCGCCACCACCGCCCGGAAAGAGCCGGGCCGGTCCGTCAGCAACTCGAAAACAACACCGGCCACCGCCAGCACCGCCCCGCCGCCCAGCGCGACGAGCAGCGTCGCGAGCTGGGCGCGGACCGGGCCCCTGACCGCCGCGACGCAGGCCCGCGCGGCATCGGGCTCGGCGGTGAGCATGGACCGGGTCAGGATGGCGACCGCGGGCACGAGGATCGCCGCGCTCCATGAGCCTGGCGGGGCCCGGGGGAGCGGGTCGCGTCGTTATGGTCAATGAAGCAGTTCCGTCGAGCGTCCAGCGTTGTCCGGCCGAACCACTGAGGCGGGCGGGATCGTGGTCGACGAACAGCACGGTCCCACCCTCGGTGACCCGCTCGCGCACCGCCACGTCGAGCGCGCCGCGCGCGGCCTGGTCGAGCCCGGTCCACGCTTCATCGAGAACCAGCAGGTCCGGCCGGAACAGCAGCGCCTGTGCGACCGCGACCTTCTGCGTCATGCCCTTGGACAGCGTGCGCATCGGCGCGGCGGCGAAAGCGGTGGCGCCCAGCCGCTCGAGCCATTCGTCGACCGAGCCGCCGCCGTGCAGCCGGGCCATGTGCCGCAGGTAGTCGCGGCAGGAGAACGGCAGCCCGCCGGGAAACCGCTCCGGAACGTACCCGGTGCGCGGCCGTCCGGCGACCCGGCCCCGCGATGGCATCGTCACCCCGGCGACGACTCGGAGCAGGGTCGATTTGCCCGCGCCGTTCTGGCCGTCGACGCGGATCAGCTGACCGGCGGGGACCTCGGTCGTCGCATCGCGTACCACCCATGGCTGGCGCGCGCCGTAGCGCTTGCCCACCGCCTCCAACTTCATTTATTGATCATAACGACGCTGGCGACGAGTAACTGGCGCCCGAGTTGTCTGAGCTGGAGTAAGCGTCGCTGCTGATGCTGCTCGCCAGGCCGACCACGATGAAGATCACCAGCAGCACCTTGCCGCCGGTGCCGACGCGCAGCGGGTGGGTCGCGGACACGGCCTCGCCAGCGTCGCGGGTGCCGGCGTCGCCGAACAGGCCCTTCGGGTAGGCCGGGGTGAGCATCAGGAAATACGCGTCGGTGCGCAGCTGATAGCGCACGATCGCGGCGGTCGACTCGAACAACCCGGCCGGGTTCCTGCCCAGGATGAGCACGACCAGCCAGCAGAAGAAGGCCAGCGCGCTCCACCCGGCGCTGATCACCCCGCTGAGGATGGCGGCCGGGATGACCAAGATGATCCGCAGCAGCACGGCCAGCCGGTTCAGTTCGGTGGGACGCAGTTCGACCCGCACCGGGAAATCAGGAGCACCCGAGAAGCTGAACGGCGGGTAGGAATCGATCAGCAGGTAGAACGAGGCATACACACCGGTCGCGTACCGCAGGTAGCCGCCGAGGTAGTCCGCGGCCCACCGGGGCAGCCGCCCGAGCGCGAGCGCGCCGAACCAGGCAAAAATCGCGGCGAAGAACGTGACGATGCCGGCCGCGATCAGGACGATGAAGTGCGGGATCAGCAGCAGCGCGCGCAGCAGCACGGTGAGGCGGCGCTGCCGCGCGGGCGGATCGATATCAAGCTCAGGCCGGAACTCTTCTGAATACTGTCCGTACATGACATCTCTCTTGTTGTTACGATTAGTAACGGCGAGATGCCCTTGCCTGGATAACTCAAACCACCCGCGATCCCTAACGATTCAGTTAAGGATCCCTCACAATAGCCACCTACTCTCGCAATGCTGACAACCTACTCAGTAGGTGCATTCCATCTGGTAGCGGGAGCTCTTGGGGAGCAATCGATGGATACCTCTTTTTCGGCTGATCGGTGGTAGGGAAGCGATGTTCGGCCGCATCAAGAGCGAGCAATGCCGTGCTGGCGACGAGCAGCCTTCCTCGCAGCCGCTGGCGCTACTCGACCACCCTCACGAGGATGAAACCTCGGGTGAACCGCTGGCCGACGTAGATCCGCCGCGGACCCGCAGCCTGCGACGTCGGCTGGCCGCCGCGGTTGCGGCGATAGTGCTCGCGGTCGTGATGGCGGGCGGCGGATTGCTGGGCGCGTTTTCGCTTTCCAGCAGCGCGGGCCATCGCGCCTTCGACGGCGTCACGCTGACACCCGCGGTCCTCGGGCACCTGCGGACAGCGGGCGCTCCCGTTAAGCCGAAGGCCAAGCCGGTGCATGCCGGACGCGTCGCGGCGGCTCGTCGCGCCCCGGCGAAGCCGAGCCCGCTGGTGGTCAGGTACCGAATCGACGACGACTCGGGAAACGGGTTCACCGCCGAGGTCGATATCACCAACAACGGATCCGCGGCGATCGCCAAGTGGGACCTGGTGCTGGCGCTGCCTGGTGACCAGATCACGTCATGGTGGAACTCCGGCAGCGGGATCGCGCTGCTGACTCAGCCGTCCTGGCAGGGGCCGGTGGCGGGACACGGCGGGGTCCTGCGCGTGTACCTCAACGTCACCGGCAAGCGGACGACTCCGGCGGCGTGCTCGGTCAATGGCATCAAGTGCGGGCGAGCCTAACCGGTCGGCCTGCGCGGCACCAGCCCCATGGATGTCCCATCGCTGGCGTGATTCCGCCTTCGATGGGACATCCATGGCGCGGGGATCGCCGCGCGGGCGCGGGCACGTTAGCGGGCTAGGCCAGCACTGATCGCTTGTGCGCTGCGTTCGATGTCCTCGCCGGTGGTCGCCCAGCCGGAGACGCTGATCCGGATGGCCAGCCTGCCCTTCCACACGGTCGGCCCGCACCAGCATGTCCCGTCTTGCTGCACGGCGCTCATCAGGGCCGTCGTCAGCTCGTCGGTGCTCGCCCGGACCAGGACCTGGTTGAGCACCACGTCGTTCAGCACGTCAAGACCGGCTTCCCGCATCCTGGCCGCCATGGTCTGGGCGTGCTGGCACGATCGCACGACGAGGTCGGCCACGCCCTGGCGGCCCAGGGTCCGCAGCACTGCCCAGACCTCTACCTGGCGAGCTCGCTGCGAGGACTGCGGCGTGTGATTCGTGGCCTCGAACCCCGCGTCGGAGCGCAGGTAACCGGCGACCGTGGCGAAGCTGCGGTGAAGATCCTCGGGCCGCCTGGCCAGGAGGATCCCGCAGTCATAGGGGACGTTCAGCCACTTATGGCCATCGACGGCCCAGGAATCGGCGTCGGTAATGCCCGCGGTCAGCCGCGCTCGCGAGGGGTCGGCCAGCGCCCAGAGACCGAACGCGCCATCCACGTGTACCCAGGCGTCTCGCTCCCGGGCCCAGGCCACGATCTCGGGGAACGGATCGAAGGCGCCGGTGTTAACCTCGCCCGCCTGGGCGCAGATCACCGTCGGTCCGGTGACCTGTCCTGGCAGCCGGTCGGCGCGCATCCGGCCCTGGTCATCGGCTGGGACCCGGATGACCCGGTCGCGGCCGAGCCCGATCACCCCGAGGCCCTTGACCAGCGTCGCGTGCGCGTTCTCCCCGATCACCACGGTCAGTTCGGGGGCGCCGAACAGCCCGTTGGCCTGGACGTCCCAGCCGACCTTGGCCAGCTGCTGATCCCGCGCCGCGGCGAGCGCGCTGGTATTCGCCATCGCGCTTCCGGTCACGAAGACCGTGCCGGTGCCGGCCGGCAGACCGAGCAGGCTGGTCAGCCAGCCGGTCACCACCTCGTGAAGCCGCGCGGCGACTGGTGACATGACCGGGAGCGCCGTGTTCTGGTCCCAGGCGGTCGCGAGCCAGTTCGTCGCCACCGCGACCGGGAAAGAGCCGCCGATGACGAATCCGAAGTAGCGTCCGCCCGCCGATGCCACCGTGGCGGGCGATCCCGCGTCGTCGAGCAGGGCCAAGGTGGCGGCCGGATCTCCCGGCCTCTCCGGGAGCGGCTCGTCGAAGGCCGCGAGCGCGTCAAGTGCGGCCGGGTCCGGTGTCACCCGGCGGTGATTCACGTCGGCTAGGTAACGGCGCGCGCGTTCAGCGGCGTCAGCCAGCAGTCTCCCGGATTCAGAGTCGCCAGACATACCCGGCAGTATGTCAGGCGCCGGTCACCTGCGAGACTGGGAGTCATATGGGACCTGCGGAGACGACCTCATCCGCACCGGCACGGGCGCTTGACCGTGAGTCGGTGCAGTTGCGCGAGCAGCGCCTGGCCGCGGCGCGCCGGCGGGCCACCGCCTTCCTGGCGGTAGTGACGGTTGTGTTCATCGTCGTGACCGCGGTGGGCGCGCACGGGACCGCGCTTGGCTACGTGCAGGCCGGCGCCGAGGCGGCGATGGTCGGTGGCATCGCCGACTGGTTCGCGGTGACGGCCTTGTTCCGCCATCCGCTCGGGCTGCCGATACCGCACACCGCGCTGATCGTGGAGCGCAAAGACCAGTTCGCCATAACCCTCGGTCAGTTCGTACAGGAGAACTTCCTCAGCGCTGACGTGCTCGCCGAACGGATCCGCTCGGCCGGGCTGGTTCCCCGGATGGCCGGCTGGCTAGCTGACCGGGACAACGCGGCCCGGTTCGCCGGTCACGCCGCGGACGGAGTGGTCATCGCGGCTGAGGCGCTCCGCGATGAGGATGTCCAGCGGGTGCTCACCGCCGAACTGACCCGGGCGGTCGACAACGTGGAGGTGGCGCCGCTGGCCGGGCGGCTGCTGCGGGTCCTGCTCGCCGAAGGTCACCACTCGGGGCTGTTCAACAACGTGTTGTCCGAGGCGGATCGCTATCTCGTCGATCATTACGACGATCTCAAGGGGCTGTTCGAGGCCGAGGCGCCCCGCTGGGTGCCCGACGCGGTGAACCGGCGCGTTTTTGACCGCGTGCACACCCGGCTGCGCCATCGGCTATCGGAGATGGCGGACGACCCGGATGACGAGACCCGCCGCCAGTTCGAGGCGTGGATCGGCGGGCTTCCCGGTCGGCTCGAGACCTCTCCCGAGCTGCGTGAACGCGGCGAACGCCTCAAGCGCGAGGTGCTCGGCAGCCCCGGACTGCGGGACTGGTCATCTTCGCTGTGGAAGAAGACCAAGGATGCGCTGCGGACACAGGCGGCCGACCCCGACTCCGAACTGCGCCATCGGATGGCCGACGCGCTCGCGGCGGCCGGGCAGCGCCTTGAATCAGATGAGCGGCTCCAAGAGGGCCTGGAGCGGATGGTCGAATCCGGAGCCAGGGCACTCGCCGACCAGTTCCACGACGAGCTAGCCAGCCTCGTCACCGGGACCATCGAGCGATGGGACGCCGCGGAAACGTCGAGTCAGCTGGAACTGCTGCTCGGCCGCGACCTGCAGTTCATCCGCATCAACGGCACCGTAGTAGGCGCCGGCGTCGGCCTGATCCTGCACGCCATAGTCCTAGCGTTCGGCTGATCGCCGGCCCGCAGCCCGGGTGATCAGGAAGAAAGCCGGTCTCTGAGCTGGTTCAGGGCGCGGGCCAGCAGCCGGGATACGTGCATCTGGGAGATGCCGAGCCGCTGGGCGATCTCCTCCTGGGTGAAGTTTCCGTAGAAGCGCAGGACGAGGATGCGCTGCTCGCGCCGGGGAAGTTCGTCCCAGTGCTGGGCCACCGATTCCATGTCCACGGCCTGGTCCATGGCCGCGTCATCATCGCCGAGCAGATCGGCGAGCTCGCCGGGATCGTCTTGTCCGGCCAGCGGCGAATCCAGCGACAGGGCGGTGAACCCCTCGCCCGCTTGACGAGCCTCGCGCAGCTCCGCCTCGGTCACCGTCAGCCGTTCGGCCAGCTCTGCTTCCGTCGGATTCCGCCCGAGCTCGTGAGTCAGGTCCTCGATCGCGCCGCGCATCTCGAGCAGTAGCTCCTGCATCGGCCGGATCACCCGGACCTGCCACCGCTTATCCCGGAAATGCCGTTTGATCTCGCCCTTGATGCACGGCACGGCATAGGCGCGCAGTCCCCGGCCAAACTGCGGATCGAAGTTGTTGATCGCCTTCAGCAGTCCCACGTATCCGACCTGCATCAGGTCCTCTGTCGCCTCCGGGCTTCCCCGGTAAGGCCGCACGCAGGCTCGTACCAGTGGCTCGCAACGCTGGACGAGGACCTCGCGCGCCTTTACGCGATCCTCGCTGTCGGCCGGAAGCTCCCGGCAGAGCACCAGAAGGTTTTCGTCAGATAGCTCTTCCACTCCCGGTACGGCAGCGGCGAAGTGGTCTATATCGGTCATGTAGGTCTCCTGGGGCGCGGAGGTACCTCCAATGGCCCCAGAGCTACCTCATCTATCCATCTGCCCAGCCAGCGGAGGCTAAACATGATCAGCATGTTTCGCCGCGAGTCGGCTGCGACATGACTAAACCGTCCGGCGGGAGGTAGGGGACAGGCTTACCGCAGATCGCGGACGAAACAGGAGGCTCGCATTATGGTCGAGTACACGGTGCCCGGAATGAAGAACGACAGCGCCGAGCGGTTGATCTCGCTGCTGCAGGACCGGCTGAACTCGCTTAACGACCTGGCGCTCACCCTGAAGCACGTCCACTGGAACGTGATCGGGCCGAACTTCATCGCGGTCCACACGATGATCGACCCGCAAGTCGATGCGGTTCGTCTCATGGCCGACGAGACGGCCGAGCGGATCGCCGCGCTCGGCGGCTCGCCGACCGGGACGCCGGGCGCGCTGGTCAGCCAGCGTGACTGGGACGACTATTCCATAGGCCGGGCAGGCACCCTGGAGCATCTCGGTGCGCTGGATGTGGTGTACGCCGGGGTCATCGAGGCGCACCGACGCGTCGTGGACGCCACCGAGGACCTCGATCCGGTCACCCAGGACATGCTCATCGGGCAGTCTCGTCAGCTGGAGCAGTTCCACTGGTTCGTCCGGGCGCATCTGGAAGCGTCCGACGGATCACTCAGCACTGGAAATGCCACGCACGAGGCGACTGCTGCCAATCGCGCAGGCAAGCGTTAGTCCGGGGGACGATCATCAACGAGGGGGCGCAGCCAGCTGGGGAGGCCTTCGTGGCCGCCGTCGAATCCGGGCGGCTGGACCTGCCGATGCCGGGCAGCGGGCGGACCTGGGAACGCTGGACTATCCTCGCCGACCTAGCGGGGGAAGACCTTTCCCTGGCCCGGTTGTCCGAGGGACACACCGACGCGCTGGCCATCCTGGCGGAACTCGGCGCTGACCCGCCGCCAGCCGGGAGCCGTTGGGGTGTCTGGGCCGCGCAGCCTCCAGGGCCCCGGCTCACGGCCAGCCGGACTCGAGGCGGCTGGCGACTCGACGGCATCAAGCCATATTGCTCGGGTGCGCGATCGTGCACGCACGCACTGGTGACGGCGGTGGCGCCGGACGGCAACCGGATCTTCGCGATCAGCGCGAGCGCTCTTGTTCCGGTCGCTGGCAGCTGGCCCGCCGTCGGCATGGCGGGCAGTGACACGCTCGATGTCACCTTCACCGATATCCCGGGGGAGCCGGTCGGCGGGCCGGGCAGCTACACCGGCCGACCCGGTTTCGCGCATGGCGGCTCCGGGGTGGCGGCATGCTGGTACGGCGGGGCACGAGGCGTCGGCCAGACTCTGCTGACGGCGGCGGCCAAGCGCGACGTCGGCCCGCATGGTGCTGCTGCGATGACCGTCGGCGCGGGCTACTTCGACGACATGTACCGGGCCGCGGCCGACCCCTGGGGGTTCGAGAACCGCTGGTACGAGCGGCGGAAGCGGATGATCAGCCTGGCCCAGCTGCCCGCGGAACGGTATCGGGCCGGTTTCGAGCCGGGCTGCTCCATCGGCGTGTTCACCCGGATGCTCGCCTCGCGGTGCGACGCCCTCTTGTCGTGTGATCTGGCCGCGGCCGCGGTCAGTGCCGCGGCCGAGCGGACCAAGGACCTGCCCCACGTTCAGGTCGAGCAGCGTGATCTTCCTGGGGGGTGGCCGTCTCGCCGTTTTGATCTCATCGTTTTGTCGGAGATTTTGTACTACTTCGGTGACAGCGACTTGCGGCAGGTGCTGGATCACGCCGTCGCCTCGCTCGAACCGGACGGCACGCTGCTCGCCGTGCACTGGCGGCACCCGGTGGCTCATCATCCGAGAACCGGCGACGATGCGCACCAGGCGCTAGCCGCCCGTACCGAACTGGCCCGGCTGGTCAGCCACTCCGAGCCGGACTTCCTGGCCGAGGTGTACATCCGCACCGATGCCGACACCATCGTGCCGTCCGGCTGGCTGTGCCGCCAGCTCAGCTACGCGGGTCAAGGATGGGACGTTGTCCTCGGGACCGTCTCCGTCGCGGACTGGGACGAGCACCCGCCGTACACGCCGGCTGTGTTCGCGGCCAGGTACGAGTTCGGAGCGGGACCGCACCCGCATGTGCATGGGGCGAACCTCGGCATCCGCGCGTCCGCGTACCTGGTGGCGGGCGGATTCGAGCCACTGCGCACGGCGGAGGACCACGCTCTGCTCGCCGCCGCGGTCAAGGCTGGATGCCACGTAGTGCGGGCCAGTGACATCACCGTGGAAACATCAGCGCGCCGCCAGGGGCGGGCGCCGCGCGGATTCAGCCACGTGTTGCGCGCACTGGCCCAGCAATAGACTGCCCTAATGCCCAGCCGCGCCGAGATCGTAACGTTCGACGATGCACCGCCGCCGCCCGGCGCCAGTTCGTGGGTGCCCGGCGCGGCTCCGCGT
>JBEKHI010000026.1:0-35444 GCA_050012355.1 Streptosporangiaceae bacterium
TCCCCGCCGCAGGTCACCAGCGGGTGCTCTCCGGCCGGTGCCCGGACGACGACGACTCGCGTGGCGCACACGGTGCTGGCGAGCTGCTCACCGGGCCGCAGCGCCGGTCCTGCCGTGGTCATTGCACCACCCCTCTCTCTTTATGAAAACTACCTTCTCGTTATCAGAGAATCAATGCTCCAGCCGCCAAGCCACATGGGTGCGGCTCCGTGAAGTGAGTGACGTGGTGAGCCGCGGTCTCGCGAAGAGTTGCCGTCCCTGGGGACGCGTCGGCTGGTTACGAGGTTTCATCACCCGAGCCGCGATAGGGCCGGGCGATAATCTGGTCGCGGCGTCTGTCATCTCGCTGGATATCCCCTGCGGAGGGCTCTCCGCATCATGGTGGAAACCTGCCGTCGCCGGCTGACGGCAGGTTTCCACCATAATCGCGCGGCCCTGCGATCATGACCCCAGCACCGCTTAGCGCATCCCGGCCCGAAAGTCACGCACCGGACCCGACACCGCAACTACATAGCCGACGCGTCCAAGAGCACCGGTACTGCAGCACCCACCGGGAACAGGCCAGCTGCCGGTACGAGGTCGCCGCGAGTCGCGAGAGAGCCTGCGGGGGTGCGATTTCCTTTCGCTAATCAAGCGCGTCGAGTTCAGCTACGGCCGGGCGGCGGTTTTCTGGACCCGATGGGGTGACCGGCGGTCAAGAACAGCCAGCTGAGCGGCCGCGCCAACATTGACTCGCACTCGCCAACGTGAGAACGTTCGACTCATATATGAGAATTGAATTCTCACAGGTGCGATACGAGGAGGCTCACGACGATGGCCACCGCGGACCAGGCCACGCCGCTCACGATCAAGGCGGCCGGCATGCTCGACGTCGACAGCGGCCAGGTCGTGCGACCGGGAGTTCTGCGGATCGAAGGGGACAGGATAGCGGCCGTCGGACGCGAGACGCAGAACCGCGACACCAACAGCCCCGACGCGCAGGGCCGCGACACCGACGGCGAGGTTCTCGACCTGGGCGAGCTGATCCTGCTGCCTGGCCTGATGGACATGGAAGTGAACCTGCTGATGGGCGGGCGTGGCGAGACCGGGGCGCTGTCCGGAGTGCAGGACGACCCAGCGATCCGGGTGCTGCGCGCGGTCGGCAACGCCCGCCGCACGCTGCGGGCCGGGTTCACCACGGTCAGGAACCTCGGCTTGTTCATGAAGACCGGCGGATACCTGCTGGACGTCGCGCTCGGCAAGGCGATCGACGCCGGGTGGATCGACGGCCCCCGTATCGTCCCGGCCGGGCACGCGATCACGCCCACCGGCGGGCACCTCGACCCGACGATGTTCAATGCGCTGGCGCCCGGCGTGCTGCCGCTCACCGTGGAAGAGGGCATCGCGGACGGGGTCGAGCAGGTACGCAAGGCCGTTCGCTACCAGATCAAGTACGGCGCCAAGCTCATCAAGGTCTGCGCCTCCGGCGGCGTCATGTCGCACACCGGACTGCCGGGCGCGCTGCACTATTCCGACGACGAGCTAAAAGCCATCACCGACGAGGCACACCGCCGCGGGCTGCGGGTCGCCGCGCACGCGCACGGCGCGGACGCGGTGCGAGCCGCCGTGCTGGCGGGCATCGACTGCATCGAGCACGCCTTCCTCGCCGATGAGGCGGCCTTCAAGCTGATGGCGAGACACGGCACCTTTCTCGTCGCCACCACCTTCCTCACCGACGGCATGGACGTGTCGAAGGCCGCTCCGGAACTGCAAGCCAAGGCGGCCGAGATGTTCCCCCAGGCCAAGCGGTCCATCCGGATGGCGATCGAGGCCGGCGTCAAGATCGCGGTCGGCACCGACGCACCCGCGATACCGCACGGCAAGAACGCCAGCGAGCTGATCGCGCTGGTCGACCGGGGCATGACGCCGGCCCAGGCGATTCGCGCGGCGACCGTGACCGCCGCCGAGCTGATCGCCATCCCAGACGCACCGACCGACCGGGGACGGCTGGCCGAGGGACTGCTCGCCGACATCATCGCCGTCCCCGGCGATCCGACTGAGGACATCACCGTCACGCGAGACGTGCGGTTCGTGATGAAGGGCGGGAACGTCTTTGTCAACCGATGATGTCGTGGAGATCCAGCAGCTACTGGCGCGCTACGCGGTCACCATCACCCGTGGCGATATCGACGGGCTGCTCGCCGTCTTCACCCCCGACGGGACCTATAGCGCGTTCGGCGAGGTCTATCCGCTCGAGGAGTTCCCCGCGCTGGTCGCGGCGGCACCCAAGGGCCTGTTCCTCACCGGCACCGCCGCGGTCGAGCTGGACGGCGACACCGCGGCGGGGACCCAGCCACTGGCGTTCATCGACCACGCGTCCCACCAGATGCGGATCGGCTATTACACCGATACGTACCAGCGCACCACCGATGGCTGGCGGCTGCGCACCCGCGCCATGACGTTCATCCGGCGCAACGGCGCGCACGACTCCGGGCGTCCGCATGCCTACAAACGCTGAGTTCCGCGCCGACCTGTGTGCGTGGCTGGCCAGCAACGATCTCACCCCGGGCCCGGACCATAGCCTGGACGCCCAGGTAGCCCAGCTCGCCCGGGTCCGCCGGGCGCTGTTCGACGCGGGCTGGATGCGATACGGGTGGCCGGAGACGGTAGGCGGACTCGGCGGACCGGCCGCGCTGCGCGCCATCCTCGGCGAGGAGATCGCCACCCGCGACCTCGCCGAACCTGGGCTGTATTCCATGGTCGAGGTGCTCGCACCCACCATGATCTCGTTCGCCCCACCCGAACTGGCAGCGACGATGGTCCCGCGGCTGCTCGACGGCACCGAACAATGGTGCCAGGGCTTCTCCGAGCCCGGCTCCGGCAGCGACCTCGCGTCGCTGTCCACCAAGGCCACCCCGGGCGACGACAAAGCCTGGGTGATCACCGGACAGAAGGTCTGGACGAGCCTGGCCCAGTACGCCGCGCGCTGCGTGCTGCTCACCCGCACCGGACCGGGCCACAGCGGGATAACCGCCTTCTTCGTCGACATGGACTCCCCCGGCATCACCGTCCGGCCGCTGCGCACGATGCACGGCGTCGACGAGTTCGCCGAGGTCTTCTTCGACGAGGTCGTCGTGCCCGCCAACCGGATGCTCGGCGAGGCCGGTGACGGCTGGCGAATCGCGATGGACCTCCTGCCGTATGAGCGATCGACCTGCTTCTGGCACCGGATCGCCTGGCTGTACACCCGGCTGGACCGGCTGCTCTCCGAGACATCGGCACCCGACGACCGGGCCCTGGGTGAGGCCTGGCTGGCGTTGCACACGGCGCGCTGCCGGTCACGCGTAACCCAGCGACGGCTCGCCGACGGCGAAACACTAGGCCCGGAGACCTCCGTGGACAAGGTGCTGCTCGCGACCGCGGAACAGCGCCTGTTCGACACCGCGCGCGACCTGCTGCCCGGGACGATCGAGCTCACCGAGTCACCATGGCGCACCGAGTACCTCTACTCGCGCGCGGCGACCATCTACGGCGGCACCGCGGAGATCCAGCGCAACATCATCGCGCGCCGCCTGCTCGACCTCGGGAAGGAGCGACCGTGACCGTCATCAGCCTGGACGACACCGAACAGGAATTGCTCGCCGAGACGCTGCGCAAGACGATGCTCCGCGCGTCCGGTCAGGTCCTCGACACCGCGCTGGCCGAACTCGGCTGGGCCGACCTGCTCGCCGCCCAGCCTCAGGTCGCGATCCCGCTCGTCTTCGGGCTGCTCGGCGAGACTGGGGCCCACGGGCCCCAGCTCAACGACGTGCTGCTGACCGCGATGGGCGAGCGCCCCGGCGGCACGCTGCCGCTGCCCTACGCGGGAGGCTCCTGGGTGGTGTGGGAGCGCGCGGACGTCACCGGCACCGCGCTGGATCCCGCGCTCCCGTTGCGTCCCGCCAGCGATGATGAGCCACCCCTGCCGCCGCCCGCCTTGACCGCTGGCCGCCTGGCGCTGGGCTGGTGGCTGACCGGCATCGGCCGGCTGATGCTTTCCTACGGCCGGACCCACGTGCTCAGCCGGGCGCAGTTCGGCCGCCCGCTCGCGTCGTTCCAGGCTGTCCGGCACCGGCTCGCCGAGACGCTGGTAGCCCTGGAGGGGGCGGAAGCAACGCTGGAAGCGTCCGCCGGCGCCGCCGACCGCGACACAGCCGCGTTGCTGGCCAAGGCCGCGGCCGGGCAGGCGGCGCTAACCGCCGCGCGGCACTGCCAGCAGGTACTCGGCGGCATCGGCTTCACGGCCGAGCATGATCTGCACCGGCAGATCCGGCGGGCGCTGGTGCTAGACGGGCTGCTAGGCAGCGCGCGGGACCTGACCTGCGAGGCGGGTAATCTGCTGAAACGGGAGGGGTTCACACAGCGCCTGGTGCACCTGTTAACCGCGCTCGGCTCCCGGGATGCGAGAATGAGATACTTGGATCGCGGCTCCATGGCTTGCCGGAACCGTGCAGTAAGGTTCTATATATGGCGCAGGGAACGGAAGCAAGCGTGAGCATTCTGAGCGATGAGCCTGCCTGGAAACAACGCGCCGTCGAGCGGTCCACCAAGGCGGCGAAGCTCCGGGCTGAGCGCCGGGTGCAGCGGTTCCTTGACGCGGCTCAGGCGATCATCACCGAGAAGGGCACGACCGACTTCACCGTGCAGGAGGTCGTCGACCGGGCTCGCCAGTCGCTGCGCAGCTTCTACCAGCACTTCGACGGCAAGCATGAGCTGCTGCTGGCGCTGTTCGAGGACGCGCTGCTGCGCGCGACCGAGCAGATCCGGGCAGCCGCGACCGGCCCCGCCGATCCCCTCGAAAGGCTGAAGGTCGCGGTCCAGCTGCTGTTCGAGCTGTCCCGCCCCGACCCGGCGGCCCAGCGTCCGCTGTTCACCGACTTCGCGCCGCAGCTCTTGCTGACCCATTCCGATGAGGTGCGGGCGGCCCACTCCCCGCTGCTCGCCCTGTTCGCCGAGCTGCTGACCGAGGTCGAGGCGGCCGGCGAACTCCGTTCCTCCACCAAGCCACGCCGGGCGGCCGCCCTGACGATGCAAACCGTCATGTTCATCGCCCAGTCCAACGGCGTCCCCCAAGAAGAGACCGGCAACCCGATAAGCGCCGACGAAGTCTGGGACTTCATAGCCCACGGCATCGCCGCGAACTAGCCCCCGCCACACCGCACCCAAGGGCAGCGATGAGTCATCGACGCCCATAGAGGGGCCCCGATGAGTCATCGATGCCCCTGCGGGGGGCAGGCCCCGTGGGGGGCACCCCTGTGGGGGCGGCTAGCGCGGGGCGACTTCTATGACGGTGGCGGAGCCCATGCCGCCGCCGGCGCACATGGCGGCTACCGCTATGCCGCCGCCACGGCGGCGTAGCTCGTGGATCAGGGTGACTAGCATGCGGGCACCGGTGGCGGCTACCGGGTGACCGAGGGAACAGCCACTGCCGTTCAGGTTGACCAGCTCGGGGTTGATCCCGAGCAGCCGGATCGTGGCTACGCACATGGCGGCGAAGGCCTCGTTGATCTCCCACAGGTCTACATCGGACACCGACAGGCCCGCCCGGGCGAGTGCCTTCGGTATCGCCTTGAGCGGGGCGAGCCCGGTCTCGGCCGGGTCGACACCGACGGACGCCCAGGAGCGGACGGTGGCCAGCGCCGGCATCCCTAGCGAATCCGATGCCACCACCAGGGCGGCGGCGCCGTCGTTGGCACCGCAGGCGTTCCCGGCGGTGATGGAAAAGCCCTCGATCTCCGGGTGCAGCGGCTTGAGCGCCGCCAGCTTCTCCATCGAGGTGTTCCGGCGCGGGTGCTCGTCGACCGAGAACTCACCGTGCGGCGTCTTGACCGGGACGATCTCGTCGTCGAACAGGCCGTCGTCGATGGAGCGGATCGCGTTGCGGTGCGAGCGCAGCGCCCAGGCGTCCATCTCCTCACGGGTGACGCCCGCGCGGACCGCCGAGTTCCAGCCGACAGTTATCGACATGTCCCGGTTGGGGGCGTCCGGGCGGTCCGGGTGGGTGGGCGGCATCCAGTCCGATCTGCGGGTGGTCGAGGCCGAGTTGACACCCCCGGCGATCACGAGCTGGTCCATCCCGGCCCGGATGGACGCCGCGGCGCCCTGCACCGCCGCCTGACCGGCCGCGCAGTGCCGGTTGCTGGCCAGCCCGGGCACCTGCGGCAGCCCGGCCGTGATCGCGGCGTGCCGCGCGATCACTCCGCCGCCGTACAGGCCCTCGCCCAGGATCACGTCGTCGATCAGGTCCGCGTCGAGCCCGTCGGCGGCCGCGCGGACGATGACGTCCGCCAGGTCGAACGCGCTCGTATCGCGCAGCGTCCCCTTGACCGCGGTCCCGATCGGGGTGCGCAACGCGGAAACGATGACCGCTTCAGGCATGGGTGGCCTCCAGTTCGGTGAGCAGCACGCGGCGCAGCAACTTGCCGGTCTCGGTCCTCGGCAGCTCGTCGCGGAAGACGATGAGGTCGGGGGTCTTGGACGAGCGCAGCCGGTCCCGCACCCAGCTCTTGATCTCCTCCGGGTCGCCGGAGCCGACGACGACGGCGGCCAGCCGCTGCCCCCATTCGGGGTCCGGCACGCCGACCACCGCGGCCTCGGTGATCCCGGGGTGGCTGACCAGCACGTCCTCGATCTCGGCGGGCGCGATGTTCTCCCCGCCGCGGATGATCGTGTCGTCGGCGCGGCCCTGGATGAACAGGTACCCGTCGCCGTCGAGCCGTCCGAGGTCGCGGGTGGCGAACCATCCCCCAGCGTCGAGCGCGGTACCCGCGCCGTACTCGCCGGAGATCTGGTCGCCGCGCACGTACACCAGGCCGGTCTCGCCTGGTCCGAGGGATTCACCAGCGTCGTTATGGATAGAAAACTCAATCCCGGGCAGCGGGCGGCCCACCGACCCCAGCCGGGCACGGACCTGCTCATCATCGGACGCGAGCGCCGCGCGGTGGTCCTCGGGCGTCAGCACCGCGATCGACGACGCCGTCTCGGTCAGACCGTAGGCGTTCACGAATCCCGCCGTAGGGAAGATTTTCAAAGCCTTGACCAAAACGGCGGTTGGCATTCTCGCTCCGCCATACGAAATGTTCCGCAGGCTCGGGGCCCCCTCGTCGGCCGCGTCCACGATCCGGGCCAGCATGGTGGGCACCACCATCGCGTGGGTGACCCGCTCAGCGCGGACCGTGGCCAGCCAGTCGCGGGGGTCGAAGGCGGGCATGTAGACGATGCGACGGCCCGCGTACAAGCTGGTCAGCAGGTTAACGAGCCCGGCCACGTGGTACGGCGGCACCGAGACCAGGGTGGCGTCGCCCGGCTCGGCGGAGGCGAACTCGACCGTGTTCAGCACGTAGGCGAGCAGGTGCCGGTGGCGGAGCAGCGCCGCCTTCGGCTCGGCGGTGGTGCCGCTGGTGTACAAGATCACCGCGACGTCGTCCGGGTCGGCGGGCGAGGCCTCACTGGCCGCGCCGGACGGAACCTCGTCCCGGACGACATAGGCGCCCGGGTGGCGGGCGAGCAGCGCCGCGATCTGCTGCTCGCTGAGCCGGTAGTTCAGCGGGATAAACGGCACCCCGGCGAACGCGGCGCCGAACAGCGCGACCGGGTAAGGCACGCCGCTGGTGCCCAGGTAGACGACGGCCCGGTGCTCGCGAAACCGGGCGGCCGCGGCCAGCGCGAGGTCCAGCAGCTCGGCGGCGGACACCGAACGGCCGTCGGCCGTGATCGCCGGCCCGTCCCCGGCGGACGCGGCCATTTCGAGGATCGTCGTGATGCTCATGAGAATGTTATTCTCTCTTGAAGAGACGAAGATTCGCAAGGGAGGCGACGTGGAGATCAGCGGTAGCTCGGCGGTCGTGGTCGGCGGAACGGGCGGGCTAGGCGAGGCGACCGTGCGCCGGCTGCACGCGGCTGGGGCTCGGGTCGTGGTCGCTGACGTCGCGGACGAGAAGGGCAAGGCACTGGAGGAAGAGCTGGGCGTGCGTTACGTGCACGCGGACGCCACCAGCGAGGAAGACATCCGCGCAACCATGGCGGAAGCGGGGCCGCTGCGGATCTGCGTGGACACGCACGGTGGTCCGGCCGTGGGCGGGCGACTGGTCGGCAAGGACGGCGAGCCGCTGAGCCTGGACGGCTTCCGCCAGACGATCGAGTTCTACCTGACCGGCGTGTTCAACGTGATGCGGCTCGCGGCCGCCGCGATGGGGTCCGCCGGAGGCGTGATCGTGAACACCGCGTCGATCGCCGCCTACGAGGGACAGACCGGGCAGCTGCCGTACGCGGCGGCCAAGGGCGGGGTGGTGTCCATGACGCTGGTCGCCGCGCGAGACCTGTCGCCGCTAGGCATCCGGGTCGTCACGATAGCTCCCGGTACGTTCCTCACCCCCGCCTACGGCAAAGCGGGCGACAAGCTCGAGGCCTACTGGGGCCCGCAGATCCCGTATCCCAAGCGAATGGGACAATCCCCGGAGTACGCGGCCCTCGTCCAGCACATCTGCGAGAACGACTACCTGAACGGCGAGGTCATCCGCCTAGACGGCGCCCTCCGCTTCCCGCCCAAGTAAACCGGATCATAGGTTGAAGTGCTCGATTACCCGGTTGGCGACCTCGCCGGGCATCAGGAGCGTGTTGTTGATGCGCAGGTAGTCCTGCCGATCGTCGAACTTCCCCTCGGAATTGAGCTGGTACCGCGCGTCGTCTTCGAGCAGGCGGCGACGGGACGCTTCGAGGTCACGCTTCGAAGGTTTCTCGGCCAGGCGCGATGCGCACTCATTACGCGTCAGCCGCTCAGCCTGGTCGGCGGGCAGGTTGAACGCCCAGACAAAGGTGAAGACCAGGCCTGGCAGGTCGCTGGCCGCTACCTCTTCGAGAATCCGCCGGCGGATCTCACTATCGATACGGCGGAACGCCGGGGTGCCGTAGTCGAAGTAGCGCAGCGCGAGCTCGATGGAAATGTGGTTGTGAAACAGCCGCAGGCCGGTGCGCTCCGCGATGGCCTGCCCGACGGACATCTTGCCCACGGCTGGCGGGCCGACAATGAACAGAAGCAGGGGCGGAGCGGCATCGTCCATGGCTCGACAGTAGGCCGGCCAGGCCACCGGGCGTCAACGCATTTTGCTGACCTCGCCGTGCGGGTCAGCGGCGCTTGCGGGGCTCGGCGGAGCGGGGTGGCTGGGTGCGCATGTGGTCGCGGACCCGGGTCATGATGTCGCCGAGGTGGTGCAGGTCGTCGTCGGACAGCGGGGCGAACAGCATGCGGCGGTTCACCTGGACGTGGCCGGGCATGACGCGGCCGAGCAGGGCCAGGCCGCTGTCGGTGATGGTGACGAGGGTGGCGCGGTCGTCATCCGGGCTGGGGCCGCGGGTGATCAGGCCGGCCTTTTCCAGCAGACCAGCCTGGTAGGTCAGGCCGCTGCGGCTGTAGACGACGCCGTCGGCCAGCTGCGTCATGGTCAGCTGCCCGTGAGCAGCGGCGAGGCGGGCCAGCAGCTGGAACTGCACGTAGCTGATGTCGCCCTCGGCCCGTAGCTGCTGCTCGACGCTGTGCTGGAGCAGGCTGACGGCTTCCATGAGCGCGAAGTAGGCGTCTAGCTGGGCGGCGTCGAGCCCTGGGGCGTCGTGGCCGGGATCGCTCATCCCATCATCATATCTGTTTCGAATTTTAAGCATTGTGATGAGCATCACCCCGCTCAGCGGTATTGCTTCGAAGTCGAAGCAGGTTATAGTCCTCACATGCTTCAACTTTGAAGCATCAGTCCTGAGGAGAACTCATGAAGGCAGTGCGTTACCACTCCTACGGCGACAGTGGCGTCCTGGTTTACGAGGACGCTGACCGCCCGGTAGCGAGTGACGGTCAGGTGGTGCTGAAGGTGGCGGGCAGCGCGTTCAACCCGCTGGATGTCGCGATCCGCGCGGGTTTCGTGCAGCCGGTGTTCCCGATCGCCTTCCCGCACATCCCGGACTTCGACGTGGCCGGCGTCATCGCCGAGGTCGGCGACGGGGTGACCGGCTGGAACACCGGGGACGCGGTGGTGGCGTTCCTGCCGATTACCGGGCAAGGGGCGGCGGCCGAATACGTGGCCGCGTCGGCCGATGTGCTGGCCGCCGCGCCCCGTGCCGTCGAGCTGGCTGACGCCGCCGCGTTGCCGTCGGCCGGACTGACGGCCTGGCAGTCGCTGTTCGAGCACGCCGGCCTCAAGGCTGGGCAGAGCCTCCTGATCAACGGAGCGGGCGGCGCGGTCGGCGGGTACGCCGTTCAGCTGGCGAAGCAGGCTGGTGCCACCGTCATCGCCACTGCGAGCGCGCGCAGCGCCGATCGGCTCCGTTCCTATGGCGCGGACCAGATCATCGACTACATCGCTACCCCGCTCCCGCAGGCGGTGGCCGGGCAGCGGTTCGACGTGGTGCTGAGCCTGGTGCGCACCGACCCGCAGGAGACCCTGGAGCTGGCCGGCCTGGCCGCCGACGGCGGGGTCTTCGTCAGTACGACCTTCCCCGAACTGGACGATGCCGGACGCGGGGTGCGGGTCGTGTCGGTCTCGGCGCGCAGCGACGCTGCCCAGCTGGCCGAGCTAGTCGCCCGGGTTGACGCCGGCGAGCTGACGATCGACGTCGCTCAGCACCGGCCGCTGACCGACCTGGCCGCCATCCACGACGAAGCCGTCACCGGGCAGTTGCCCGGCAAGACCATCTTGATCCCCTAGGGATTGACGCCGACGGCGGCGAGCACGTACGCGGGTCCGGGCGGCTGATCCGGTACCTCAGCCAGGCCGCCCTCCCACGTGCTGGCCAGCGCCAGTCCCGGCGGGACCAGTTCCAGGGTGCCGAAAAACGACCGCAGCTCGTCCCGCGTGTGGTTGTAAGTCGTCGCGGCGGTGTAGTTAGCACGCATCTGCTGCCACATGACGGGATCGTCGTTCCGGCCGCAGGAGATGGCCAGCGCGCTCCCGGGGGCGAGCCGCGACGCGTACCCGTCGACGAGCTCGCGGGCCAGCACCGGATCGTAGAAGTGCAAGACCATGGCGAGTAGTACGCATACGGGCTCGGACGGGTCGATGATGCTAGCTACCGTGGGGTGCTTGAGCACGACGGCCGGGTCGGAAAGGTCAACCTCGGCCACCTCGACACCGGCCGGCTTGGTCAGCAGGGCGCGTGCGTGCACCACCACAACGGGATCGTTGTCCACGTAGCACACCCGCGCGTCGGGGATGACTTCCCGCGCGATCTCGTGCACGGCCGGATGGGTCGGAAGCCCGGCCCCGAGGTCGAGGAACTGCCGGATGCCCTGTCGGGCGGCCCAGGTAACAACCTGGCCGACAAAGCGCCGGTTGTCATGGCAGGCCTGCACCCAATCAGGGGAGAGCTCCTCGATCCGGCCGGCGAGTTCACGGTCGGCGGCGAAGTTGTCCTTCCCGCCAAGAAAGAAGTCGTAAACGCGCGCGATGTTCGGAACGTTCTCATCGAACCCCAGGGAGTGGCTGTCTCCTGACATACGGATCATTATGCCGACTGATTTATGTGCTTGGCCTATGACCGGAAAGTTCCGTGCCCTAGTTGAGTCATAGCAGCAGATCGATTCTGGTGGGTGTTGCAATACCCCTGAAAGAGTGCGAGTAGTGCAGCACCGACCAGAAACGGCGGCCCCGGCTAAGTGAGCTTGGCGATCGTGGTGCGGAAGTCGTCGGTCTGGAACGACTGTTCCTCGGCGGTGGTGGCGTAGTCGATGGTGGCGAGCACGGCCCGTTCCAGGTGCAGGTTGAGCAGCCGCTTGGTGGACTCCACCGCCTGCCGGGGCAGCCCGGCGATCCGCTGGGCGCACGCGGTGGCCTCGGCCAGCGGGTCAGCGACAACGTGGTTGGCCAGGCCCATCGCGAGCGCTCGTTCACCGGGTATCCGCGCGCCGGTGAGCGCGTACTCCTTGGCTAGGTGCAGGCTGGTGTGCAGCGGCCAGGTGAGCGGCCCGCCGTCGGCCGCGACCAGCCCCACCTGGACGTGCGGGTCCTTCAGGTAGGCGTCCTCGCCGAGGTAGACGACGTCGCTGAGCGCGACCAGGCTGCAGCCGAGGCCGATCGCTGGGCCGTTCACCGCCGCGACCACCGGGACCCGGCAGCGCACCATCCCGAGCACCAGGTCCCGGCCGTGCGCGATGGTCTTGGCGCGCAGCTCCGGGTCCCGGCCGAGTTCGGCCAGGTAGCCGAAGTCGCCGCCCGCGCAGAACGCCTTGCCGGCTCCGGTGAGCACGGCCGCCCGGGCGTCGCGGTCCTCGCTGAGCCGGGGCCACAGCCGGGCCAGCCCGGTGTGCAGCGCATCGTTGACCGCATTGAGCGCGTCGGGGCGATTGAGTGTGATGATCCGCAGCGGTCCGTCGGCGGTCACCTGTATTTCGGCGGGCATTTCGTACACGAGTCAGAGCTCCAGGATCCGCGAGGCGATGATGTTCTTCTGGATCTGCGAGGTGCCGCCCATCACGGATTGCGCGCGGCTGTAGAGATAGTGGCTGAGCAGGTCCTGGTCCCCGGTGCCGCCGACGGCGAGCGCGGCGTGACCGGCGGCCTGTTCTGTCCAGGTCATGAGGAGCTTGTCCAGCGAGCCGTCGGGACCGTGCGAGATGCCGTCGAGCCGCTCCGATAGGCGGCGGCGGACGTGCAGCCGGAGCATCTCGGTCTCGATGTAGGCCCAGGTGACCTCCGGGCCGCTAGCCCCCCGCGCGATCAGGTCGCGGACGAGCTTGCCGTACCGGGCGGAGTAGCCGAGTTCAGCGGGCTCGCGCTCGTGCGCGACGACCGTCATCGCCAGCGCCCAGCCGTCACCCGGCTCGCCCACCAGGCAGTCCGCGCGCGCCCCGTCGAACGTCACCTGGCCGAACTCAGTGCTGACCCCGTTGATCATCTTCAGCGGACGCTGCTCGATACCTGGCTGGCCCATCGGCACGATGAACGCGGACAGCCCCTTGTGCCGCGGCACGTCTGGATTTGTGCGCGCCAGCAGCAGGCACCAGTCGGCCACATCGGAGTAACTCGTCCAGATCTTCTGGCCGTTGATCACGTAGCCGTCGCCATCGGACACCGCGGACGTGGTCAGCGACGCTAGGTCCGACCCGGCCCCTGGCTCGCTGAACCCTTGGCACCAGCGCTGCGTGCCGTCGATCATCCCGGGCAGGAACCGGCGGCGCAGTTCCTCGCTGCCGTGCCGGCCAAGGCCCTGGACCAGGTAGCCGAGGCTCGGCCTGGGTGGCGCGCCCGCCAGCGCTAGCTCCTCGTCCAGGATGACGTCGTAGACCGGCGGCAGATCGTGCCCGCCGTACTCGCGTGGCCAGGACAACCCGAAGAAGCCAGCTTCGTACAGGGCCCGGTGCCACTCCCCCTGACGCCGCCAGTAGTCGTCACCGGTCGCGGAGAATTGGCCTCGACGTTTTGATAGCCAAGTTCTTAGCTGGCTACGGAAGGAAGCCTCGTGCGGCGAGTCGCGGTAATCCAAGACTTATGTCCTCCAGCGTCACGGGGAAGATTTCCGCCGATACCAGGACGCGTCGCAGGTAGACGTGCGCCAGGCACTCCCAGGTGTTGCCGATGCCGCCGTGCACCTGGATCGCGGCCTCGCAGATTGTGCGGGCGGCGCGGGCGCAGTAGAGCTTGGCGATCGTCGCGGCGCGGGCGGCGTCGGCGGCCGGTTCCTCGTCGACGGCCCAGGCCGCGTAGCGCAGCACGCTGGTGCCGCCCTCGATGAGCGCCAGCCCCTCGGCCAGCGGATGGGAGACGCCCTGATAGGAGCCGATCGCGCGACCGTATTGCGCGCGGACCTTGGCGTACCCGACGGCGAGTGCGTGCGCGCCGCGGGCCGCACCGAGAATGTCGGCGGCGGTCACGACCAGGGCCAGCGGGGTGGCGGGGAGGTCGCGGCGGATATCCGCGGTGGCGCCGGTGAGGTCGGCGCCCAGTGCCGGTTCGGTGAGCAGATCCTCGTCGGCTAGGACGGGCCCGATGAAAGGGACATCGACCAGGCCGCGACCGAACTCCTCGGCGACGAGGGCGACTTCCACCCCGGAGGCACCCTCGGAACGGAGGGCGCGCCAGCCGGTAGCGGCGACCGCCTGCTCCAGCCGGGCCCGCCGATCCGCGTCATCGAGGTCGAGCACCGAACCGGGGCCGAGGTCGGCCGCCAGCTTCGCCGCCGCGTGGCGGAGCTGTTCCTGCTCAGGCGTCAGCCGGGCGTCCATCGTTCTCCTTCAGGTACCGGTCGCGGAGCAGGCGGCGCAGCGCCTTGCCCGACGGAAGTCGCGGTATGTCATCGACGACGATGACGCGGGCCGGGCGCTTGTAGGAGGCCATCCGCTCGCCGATGTAGGCCACCAGCTGGTCGGGGTCGACCGGCGCGCGCGGAGCGACCGCGGCGATGATCGCCTCGCCGTCCTTGGCGTCGGGGATGCCGAAGACCGCGCAGTCGGTGATGTCCGGGTGGCCCAGCAGGACCCCCTCGATCTCGGCGGGCGCGACCTGGAACGCGCGGACCTTGATCATCTCCTTGCAGCGGTCGGTGAGCCGCACCCAGCCGTCGGAGTCGATGAAGCCGACGTCACCGGTCCGGTACCAGCCGTCGGCGAAGGCGTCGTCGTTGGCCTCGCCGGGCAGGTAGCCCGCCATCAGCGAGGACGCCCGGGCCTGGATCTCACCGGACTGGCCCCGCGGCAGCGGCTCACCGGTGTCGAGGTCAGCGACCCGCAGCAGCACGCCGGGGACGGCCCGCCCGACGGAGTCCAGCCGCGGGTTGCCGATCGGGTTGCACGCGATGACCGGCAGCTCGCTGGCGCCGTAGGCGGGCAGCCACCCGACGCCGCTTCGCCGGGTCACGGTCTCGGCGACGCTGCTGGTGACCGGGGTCGCGCCCCACATGATGTACCGCAGGCTGCTCAGGTCGTAGTCTTCCAGCTTCGGGTGGTTCGCCAAGGCCAGCGCGATCGGGGCGACCGCCATCTCCAGCGTGATCTGGTCGGTCTCGATGGTGCGCAGCACCTGGTCCAGGTCGAACCGCCGGTGCAGCCGCATCCAGGTCCCGGCCCGCAGCGCGGTGACGATGTTCAGCAGACCGAGGATGTGCGAGGGCGGCGTCGCGATCTGGATCCGGTCCTTGCTGGTCAGCTTGAGCGCGTCTCGCCAGTGCCGGACGGCGGCGTCCAGCGATCCGTGGGTGTGCCGGACCGCTTTGGGCAGGCCGGTGGTGCCGGAGCTGAACACCAGGACGGCGTCGCGAGCCGGGCCCGGCGGGGGCGCCGCTGGATTGGGATCGGGCCGGATCGGCTCGTCGAGGTGGATCATCGCGGGCACGCGCTCGGCTAGTAGCGGATGATCCCCGACGGCGTACCGCGGCTGGGTGATCGCGAGCGCGTGGTCCAGCTCGGTCTGCCGCCAGGCCGGGCTCATCAGCACCGCCGCCGCGCCAAGCCGCCAGGTCGCGAGCATGGCGATCACGAACTCGGGCCGGTTAGAGCTCATGACGGCCACCCGATCACCGCCCGTGGCACCCTGGCTCGCGAGCCTTCTGGCCAGTCCGTCGGCCAGCGCATCCAGCTCGTCGACGCTGTACTCCCGGTCCTCGAAACAGAGCGCGGCGTCCATAGGAGAATCTCCCCTCGGTCTGTGCCTCTTGTGATGGGAGAATATAATTCTCATATTGCTAGAACATTCATACCAGATGGAGGGCACCCATGCCGAGACCCGTCTTCGGGCGCGCGACGGTCACCCGTGTCGTCCAGGAGACCGCCGATACTCGCACCTTCGTGCTGGAGCCTCAGGGTTCGCGGTTCGCGTACCTGGCCGGCCAGTACTGCACGTTTCGCGTGCCGGTGGATGGGGTGGACCGGTTTCGCTCGTACTCGATGTCCAGCGCCCCCGACGTGGACGATGAGCTGATGACGACGGTCAAACGGGTGCCGGGCGGGCTGGTGTCTACCTGGCTTCACTCGCAGGTGGTTCCTGGGTTGTCGCTGGAACTGACTCCGCCGACGGGACGGTTCGTGTTGCGTGCTGACGCTTCGGTGCCGTTGCTGGGGTTCTGCGGCGGCAGCGGGATCACGCCGGTGCTGTCGCTCGCCAAGTCCGCGCTCGCCTCGACTGGGCGGCCGGTGCGGTTGCTATGCGCCGACCGGGACCGTGAGTCGGCGATCTTCTTGTCCGCTCTGTCCGACCTCGCGGCGCGGTACCCGGGACGGCTGTCCGTGGTCCGGCGCTACGACGTCTCGGACGGGCTGGCGGACGCGGAGGTGGTGCGGTCCTTCGTGGGTGCCGATGTCGAGGCGGACTGCTACGTGTGCGGGCCGCAGGGGTTCATGGACGTGGTGGAGTCGGCGCTACCGGGGCCGGGGCTGGTGTTTTCCGAGCGCTTCGACGGTTCTCCTGCTTCGGGTGCGACTTCCGAGACGGACGGGAAGGTCACCATCGTGCTGGGGCGCAAGCGGGCGTCGGTGCCACGGCGCGACGGGGAGACCCTGCTGGAGAGTGCCCGGCGGGCGGGCCTGTCGCCCCCGACCTCCTGCGAGGCGGGTAACTGCGGCACCTGCATCGCCCAGCTCACCGAGGGATCCGCGACGATGCGGGTGAACGACGTGCTCACCGACGAGGAGGTCGCCGAAGGGTACGTGCTTACCTGCCAGGGCGTGCCGTCGTCCCCCTCGGCGACCGTCGTCTACGAGTAGGCATTCCGGCGGGAATGCTCGGCGTAATTGCGCATCGAGGCTCCGTTCAGTAGAGGCTTGCGTCGGCGATGCGACTGCTGGGCAGGGTGGCCACGGCGCGCAGTGCGAGAGGCCGGTCCTGCTCGCGGGCCTTGGCGAGGATCCGTTCGTTTTCGTCAAGTTCGCTGAGGAACCGGAAGTGGGTTCGGAGAGCGTCGGATAGCTCTGCGACGGTCGGTGTGGGAACCGCGAGCGCGCCGATGTCCTCTTCGTCGAACTCACCCGTGCTACGGTCGCGCAGCCATCGCGCCGGGTCAAAGGCGGGTCCTTCGTGACCGGGTTTCCACCAGGTGTGGCCGACGTGCATGCCGTTGGCATCGACCCAGATCTTGAGCACGGCAAGCCGCCGGATGAGCGCCAGATCCAGCGGGCCGGTGATGGCGGCGTTGCTCATCACCCAACGCAAGTCGTACATGTCGCGTGCCGGGGTCGCGCGGTTGAGCCGGGCGATCTTCTCGGCGATGTTTTCCTCCAGCCGGATCACCTGCAACGCGGGGAGTGCGGGCGGTCCATATTGCGCGTGGATGGGCAGCGGGTGCCAGCGGCGGCGGACCGGTTCCAGCCACGGTGGCGGATTCAGGTCAAGCTTGCTCTGCAGCGATGACGCGCCGCCGAACGGATGGGCGTAGGTGAGAGTCCACTTTCCGCGCCGCTCGATGACGCCGTACCCGAACGGCTCGATCCTCAGCCCGTCAATGGCTGCGATCAGCTCCGTCAGCGCATCGTCGGGGGTCTCGCCGATCCCGGTGAAGGCGAAGTCCAGGTCGAGTGAGAACCGGCCAGCATTGCCTGCGTAGAGTTTGCGCAGCGATGTCCCGCCTTTGAACGCGAGCGGCTCCAGGACGCCGACGTCGTTCAGGTGCCGGAGGAGCAAATCCTGGGCGATATCGCTGATCGCCGCATCGCGCCCTTGGGCTCCTGCGCCCGGCGGGGTGTGGCGGGCAACATGGCCCAGTGTGATCGTGATATCACTCATCCCGCCGGCTCCAGGGTGCGGGGGTCGAAGGGCAGCAGCGTGTCCGCGATCAGCCAGCCGTTGTCATGCCGCAGCAGCGGGCGCCGGGGTCCGAACCAGGTCTTGCTCCTCGGCGGCGACAACTGCCGTAGTGCGGCGGCCAGATCCGGTCGCAGCCCCTGCAGCAGGTACCCCGTACGAGCCACAACCGCAGCGGGACGGCCACTGAGTTCCTCGGACAGAGCAGGCCACGATCCCTCCGCCGCAATGCCGGGCAGCCATTCCGCCGCGCTCGCCCAAGACCGCACGGCGGACGGCCGCGCCGCCATGTGTACCAGCACGCTCTCCACCGCGAGCACGGGAACCGCGCGCTGGGTGAGAGTATCCAGCCGCGGGGCGAACACCGAAACGCTCAGCGATTGCGGCAGCTGGCGCGCGAGGGCCGCATCAGAAGCGGCTACTTCTAGCCGGTCCGGGACGCGATTGGCAATCCCGTAGGCCCAGGCGGCCGCCTGGAATGTCAGTCCGCAGCGGGCATCCGGGTACTGGAGCAGGAACGCGCGCAGCGGCGTCTGAGGATCATGACGTGAATAGGGACCCGCGACCGCGGCGGGCGCGAACTCCCACACGCCCCGCCGGTCTGTCGCCAGCAGCCACCCTCTCGCCCGAAGTCGCGCCGCCACCACCGCGGCGGAAGTCCGCACGCCCTCCTCGGCGAGGATCCGGGCAAGCTCATCGCTGGTCACCAGTGTCGGCTGCTCCAGCTCTAGTCGCTCCAGCACCCCCGCCATCGAAGGAGGAATCGTCCGTGTCAAAATAAACCCTCTGATATCTGATTCAGCAATAATCTGGCTACTATCAACACCGCAAGCCAGGTGTCATTTTAAGCGCCTACATGCCATGAACTGATATTAGCACCACTCATCTGACACCGACGTCTCCTGATGGCCAAGAGCTCGCTGACAGGCCATGGCACCAAGCACCAAGCAGAGGGGTGGCGCGGGCCGACGGTCACTTATCCCGGGTTAGTACACGCTGGCCGACCGACATATACCGAAATTATAGGCGGGTAGCGTACACGAACCCGGGATAAGACGCGATGGGCCGCTGCCGCGACGCCAGGGCCGCTGCCGCGACGCCCGCGACGGCCGCGACGCCCGCCGGTCAGCGCAGCTGCGCGGCTATGGCGGCGACCAGTTCGCGGGTCCGCTGCTTGGAGGCGACCAGTTCCTCGCGGCCGGAGCCGAGGGGCAGCAGACGAACCGACAGGTCCGTCGCACCAGCGGAAGCGAAACGCTGGAAGCCAGCCAGAATCGTGGCCTCGTCGCCGGCGATGCACAGGTCACCCACGGAACGGGCGTCTCCGTGAGACAGGATCCGCTGGTAGTTCGGCGAGGAATCCGCCTCGCCGAGTACCCGGCCCGCCCGCTCCCGCACGGCATCAACCTCCGACGGCAGACACAGACAGACCGGGACGCCGGCCACGATCCGTGGTGCGGGCCGACCGGCGTCAGCAGCCGCCTTGGTGAGACGCGGCACCACGTGGGAAGCGACCGCGCGAGCGTCGGCCATCCACAAGATGGTGCCGTCCGCCCGCGACCCCGCGATGCCGAGCATGACCGGGCCGAGCGCGGCGACCAGCACCGGCAGCGGCGCTACCGGAGCGAGGCTGAGCGGGTTATGCACGCTGAACGTCTCGTTCACCACGTCGACCTGATCGGATCCGCTGAACGCCGCGTTCAGCACCTCCAGGTAATCCCGGGTGTATCCGGCGGGCCGCTCGTACGGCAGCCCGAGCATGTCCTGGATGATCCAGTGGTGTGACGGCCCGATGCCGAGCGCGACCCGCCCGTCGGCCACCGCGTGCGCGGACAGCGCCTGCCGCGCCAGTGCGATCGGATGCTGGGCCTGCAACGGGACGACCGCGCTGCCGATCTCGATCCGCGTGGTCCTGGTGGCCAGCAGTGTCACCGCCACGAACGCGTCGAAGTCCGACGGGACCTGCGGGACCCAGACCGTGTCGAGCCCCGCTTCCTCCGCCCAGAGGGCATCGGAAACCATGAACCCGGCCTTGCGCGCGGTGTCCCGCCGCTCCGGCCCGACCATCACGCCAACGCGCATAGCTGCCGTACCTCCGAACGCTCACTGGAGCTGATCCTTTTGCACCTTGCCGGTCGCGTTCAGCGGGAGCTCTTTGCGGAATTCGACGTAGCGCGGCACCTTGAAACCGGCCATGCGTTCCCGGGCCCACCCGATCAGCGCGTCGGCGGTCACCGGTTGCTTGGGGACGATGAAGGCCTTTCCCACCTGCCCCATCCGTTCATCCGGCACCCCGATCACCGCGACCTGGGCCACCGCCGGATGCTCGAGCAGGAAGTTCTCGATCTCGGCCGGGTAGGCGTTGAACCCGCCGACGATGAACATGTCCTTCTTGCGCCCGGTGACGATCAGCCGCCCGCGCTCGATCTTCCCGAGGTCGCCGGTGTGCAGCCACCCGTCGGCGTCGATCGCCTCCGCGGTGGCCACCGGGTCGTCCAGGTAGCCGCGCATCACGCCGTACCCGCGGACGAGGACCTCCGCGTCCGCGGCGGTCCGTATCTCGAACCCGTCGCACGGGACGCCGGCCGTCGTGGCGATATCCCGGAACGAGTCACCAGAACGCGAGGTGGTGACCGTCCCCGCTTCGGTCAGTCCGTAGCCGGTCATGATGTCCGTGAACGGCAGGTCCTTCTTGATCGACCTGATCAGCTCAACCGGTATGTCCGCCGCGCCGGTCACCGCGACGCGCAGCGACGACAGGTCCCAGCGGGCCCGCGCGGACAGCAGCGAGTGGTACAGCGTCGGCGCGCCGGGCAGTACCGTGATGCGTTCCTGCTCGACGATCTCGAACACCGAGGCCGCGTCGAAGACGGGGACCGGGTAGATGGTCATTCCCCGGATCATCGACGCCAGGCAGCCCGCCTTGTAGCCGAAGATGTGGAAGAACGGGTTCACGATCAGGTACTTGTCCCCCTCGACGACCCGAGCCAGGTCGCACCACTCGCCATAGGCACGGAGCGCCTGGCCGTGTGCCATCAGCACGCCCTTGGGCCGTCCGGTGGTGCCCGAGGTGAAGAAGATGTCGCAGATGTCGTCCGGGCCCGTCTCGCGTTCGAACGGCGAGCCGCTGTCCAGGAAGCCCGATTTGATATCGATGGCCGGCACGGTCGCCTGGAACTTGCGGTCCAGGAAGCCCTGCTGCACGAGGACGGCCTTAGCCCCGCTGCGGCTGATGATGTCGTCCGCCTCGGCCTGCTGGAACCTGGTGCTGACCGGCACCAGCGTCCCGCCCGCGGTGAGCAGTCCGAAGGCGGCGATGATCCACTCGGCCGAGTTCGGCGCCCAGATCGCCGCCCGGTCACCCTTCTCGATCCCGACATTGGCGAACGCGCCCGCCGCGACCCGCACGCGCCGCGCCAGCTCGGTGAAGGTCAGCCGCAGCGGACCGTCGACAACGGCCTCAGCGTCGCCGAAGCGGTCCGCCGCGGACTGCACCAGCTCCGGGATGGATCGAGGCATTACGCGGCCACGAGTCTGGCGAGGTTACCTCCCATGACCATCGCCTGGTCGGTCTCGGAAAGCTTGGCGAGATGGTCCACGTAGCTGACCGGGTCGGCGAGGCCCTCCGGGTGCGGGTAGTCCGAGCCGAACAGCACCCGCTCGACGCCGACGATGCTCGCCAGCTCGGCCAGGTCTTCCTCCCAGAACGGGCTGATGTGGATCCGGCTCCTGACCGCTTCTACCGGGTCACCGAGGAAGTTCTGCGGCATCTTCTTGTACACGTCGCCAAGCTGGTCGAGCAGCGGCTTCAGCCAGGCCGAGCCGTTCTCGATGACCGCGACCTTGAGCTCGGGGAACCGGAAGAGCGCGCCGTGGCAGACCCAGCTCGCGACCGCGTCCGTGACCGGCCGCCACTCGGCCACCATCCGGAAGGTGTCGGACGGCTTGTCCTCGAACGGCCGCATTTCCCGGTCGCTGCCCTCCCACTCCTGGGAGTAGCGCGCGTAGCCGCTGTCCGAGGAGTGCATCGCGACGAGAACCCTGTGCTTGCTCACCCGCCCCCAGAACGGGTCGAACTCCGGCAGCGCGAAGCTCCGCGAACCGCGGAACCCTGGTACCGGCGCGGGCCGGACCAGGATCGCCCGGGCCCCGCGTTCGACGCACCACTCGAGTTCTTCGATGGCCTTCTCTACGATGGGCAAGCTGATCACCGGAGTGGTGAAGATGCGGTCCTTGTAGTTGAAGCCCCACACCTCGTCGAGCCACTGGTTGAGCGCGTGCACGACCGCGTGAATGAGCTCGGGATCGTCCCGCATGCGCTCCTCGAGCAGGCTGGCCAGGGTGGGGAACATCAGCGACTGGCTGATGCCGAGCTCGTCCATCAGTTCCGCGCGCGGCCCCGGCTCGCGAAACGCTGGTATCGATCGCATCGGCTCGCCGAAGATCTCCCGCCGGGTCTTGCGGTCGGGGTTGCCGATGCGGAAGTACTCCTCCATCGCTCCGGGCCTGGCGACCACCTCGAAGGTGGGGTTCGGGATGTAATCGCTGATCTGACCGCGGACCGCGATCTTGGTGCGCCCGTTGATCTGCACGTACTGGACCGCGCTCTTGTACTGCGCGGGCAGGTACTTGGTGAACGCGTCCTCGGTCTCGTACAGATGGTTGTCCGCATCGAACAGCGGATACGGCAGTACGCGCGATGGCATATGGAATCCTCCCTTGCTGAATATGAGAATCGTATTCTCATTGAGCGGGAGGCGCAACGCTCAGCTCGCTACGCAGCACGAACTTCTGGATCTTGCCGCTGGCGGTCCGCGGGAACTCGCTCACCACGTGCAGTTCCTCCGGCCACTTCTGCCGCGCGAGGTTCGCGCCTTCCAGGTGAGCGCGCACCGCGTCCAGGTCGGGCTCGGCCGCGCCGGGCTTCAGCCGGACGAACGCGGCGGCGTGCTCCCCCGAGCCGGGCGTCGGGGGCCGCTACGACCGCCGCCTCGGCGACGCCGTCCATCGCGTGCAGGAGTTCCTCGACCTCGGCGGCGCTGATGTTCTCCCCGCCGCGGATGATGATGTCGCTCTTGCGATCGGTGACCGTCAGGTACCCGTCCTCGTCGAGAACGCCGATGTCACCGGTGTGATACCAGCCCTCGCCGTCGAACGCCGCGGCGGTCAGCGACTCGTCGGTGTACCCCAGGCACAGGTCGGGGCCGCGGCTGAGGATCTCGCCGTCTCCGGCCAGCTTGACCTCCACGCCCGGGCAGGCGTTCCCGTCGGTGTAGAGCCGTTTGGCTTCCGGGGCTGTGTAAAGCGAGGCGGTGACCGACGGGTGCTCGCTGCTGCCGTAAGCGCGGTACACCGTGACGCCGAGCGCCGCCAGCCGCGAGGTCACCGCGGCTGGCACCGGCGAGCCACCCAGGCCCGCGTACTTCAGGCCCGGCAGGTGCGTGGCCGGGTCGAAGTCCTGGTGATCAATGAGGCTCGTCATGTAGTAAGTGGCGCCGCCGGCCACGGTGAGCCCCTCTTCCGCGATCAGCCGAGCGTCTGATGGCTGTGCACGACGCCCTTGGGGTCACGGGTGGTGCCGGAGGTAAAGGCGATCAGCGCCGGACCGGCGGCGCTCGTCTCCAGGACGCCCGGCAGCGGTTCGTCCGCGAGCAGGTCTTCGAAGTCGCGACCGACGACACCGACGACCGGCACGTGCGCGGCGAGATCTGGCTGGTACCTGAGACGGCCGAAGCTCTCCGCGGTGACGAAGACCTTCGGCGTGATCGCGCGCAGGATGTAGCCGACCTCCTTGCGCTGGTAGAAGTGCACGATCGGCACGACCGTCGCGCCCAGGAACGCCGACGCCCAGAAGACGGCCGCGGCCTCCATCCAGTTCGGCAGCTGGAACGCGACGACGTCTCCGGGCCCGACGCCGCGATCCCGCAGGCCGGCGGCCAGCCGACGTGCGATCAGCTCGACGTCGCGGAACGTCCCCGCCCAGGGGTGCACATCGGAGTGCACGCGGAACTCGGTGTCCGGCGCTCGCCGCAGCCCGCTGGCCAGCATCGTCCCGAGTGTCTCGTCCGTCCACCATCCCTGCGCCGTGTACCGCTGGGCCAGTTCGGCCGGGATCATCCGCATACCCCTATGAGACCATGGCTTTCTAATTTTGAGAATGATATTCTCACGAGGTGGTTGATCTTGAGCTGGAGGATGGACTGGCGATCATTACGATCGACCGGCCCCAGGTGCGCAATGCCATCGGCCCCGACACGATGGACGAGCTGGACAAGACGCTCGACACGGTGGCGGGCGCGCACGCGCTGGTGATCAAGGGGGCCGGCGACCGGGTGTTCGTCTCCGGCGGAGACCTCAAGGAACTCGCCGCGATCCGCACCGAGGACGACGCGATCCGGATGGCGCTGCGGATGCGCGGGATCTGCGACCGGCTCGCGAACTTCCCGGGCCCGGTGATCGCGGCGCTGAACGGCCATGCGCTCGGCGGCGGCGCCGAACTGGCGATCGCGGCCGTGCCCTGCTGCTGGCAGGTACCGGGCGGGTACTGACCGCCGCCGAGGCCCGCGACATCGGCCTGGTGGACGAGGTGACGCCGCGGCTGGCGTTCGATTCGTCGTGGCGGGCGCTGGCCAGGTCGCTCGCCTGCCGTCCGGCCCGGGACATCAAACGGGTCACCAAGGGCGGCGTCCCGGTGCGGGAAGCAGCCAGGGCGTTCGCCCGGCTGTGGGTCGCGGACGAACACTGGGCGGCCGCCGCCCGAGTCATGACCCAGGCCCGGTAAGCCGCGGCCGCGTCGTTATGGTCAATGTGGCATTATCCGAACTCTGGCCCGAAAGTCCCTCCCCAGCCGGTGCGCGGCAGCGGACCGATTCTGGGCAGTGCGACGCTGACCAGCAAAGAGCCTGAGCAGTGCCACACCGCCCAGCAACGGCACACCCAGGCTGACGGCTTCACCGCGCCCATGAGCACCACCAGCACCATCCGACCTGGAGCCGCCGGGCACGGCAGTCGGCCCCAGCCGCTTACAGCCCGCAGCCACCCGACTTTCATGCCACCGCGACCGCCTCCAGGACGAGGCAGGCTTTGGTGAGTAATGCAGCACCGACCATAACGACGCTCTCCATCTACCGCGGCAGGAGTTGCACGAGGCCCGCGACCAGCAGGCCGAGCGCGGCCATCGCCCCGAGGCTGAGCTCGAAGGCGTGCGGGTAGCCGCCGGCCAGCGAGCGGTAGAAGATCATTCCGATCAGCGCCACCCCGATGGCGCCGCCCGCCTGCTGGGCGGTCGACAGTACGCCCGACGCGGCGGCCGCGTGGTCCGGCTTCACCCCAGCCAGGATGATGGCCGGCATCGGCGCGATCGCGAAGCCCATCCCGATCCCGGAGATCACCAGCCCCGGCATGAGCCAGCCGGTGCTGTCACCGGCGGTGGCCGCCAGCACCAGGTACCCGGCGGACACGACCAGCGCGCCGAGGGCGACCACCTGACGGCCGAGCCGGGCCGCGACCTTCCCGGATATCGCGGAGGCCGCGAAGTACCCGAGCCCGAGCGGCAGGAAGATCACCCCGGACTCCAGAGCGGACAGTCCCCTGCCGTCTTGCAGGTAGAGAGCAAGGACCAGGAAGTACGAGGCCATCATCATCTGGTAGGCGAGGTTCGTGATCGCCCCGGCGGTGAACGCGCGCTCGCGGAACAGCTGCGGGTTGATCAGCGGTGCGCCGCCGCGCGCGGCGAGCCGGCGCTGGTAGATGGCGAAGGCGGCGAGCAGCGGGATCGACCCGGCGAGGCAGCCGAAGGTCCAGGCCGGCCAGCCCTGCTGCTGCCCTTCCACCAGCGGCAGCACGATCGCGACCAGGCCGAGGCAGACCAGCACGGTACCGACGAGATCGATCCGGGCGGCGCCCGGTGCGCGGGATTCTGGGACCAGCCTGGGCGCTAGTGCCACCGCCGCCACCCCGATCGGCACGTTGATCAGGAAGATCGATCGCCAGCCCAGTCCGGCGACATCCAGCCTGATGAGGACTCCGCCGACGAGCTGACCGAAGACGGCGCCGAAGCCGATGGTCATGCCGTACGCGGTGAATGCCTTGGCCCGTCGCGGTCCGGTGTAGATGGTGTTGATGATGCCCAGGATCTGGGGTATCAGCAGGGCCGCGGCCGCGCCCTGCACCACCCGGGCACCGACCAGGAAGCCCGCGGTGGGAGCCAGCCCGCAGCCCGCCGAGGCCACCGTGAACAGCCCGAGGCCCAAGCGGTACAGCCGGCGCCTGCCGAACAGGTCGCCGAGCCGCCCGGCGGTGATCAGCAACGCGGCCAGCGCCAGGCCGTAGCCGGCCACGATGAACTGGACCGCCGACGGGCTCGCGTGCAGGTCCCGCTGGGTGTCGGGCAGCGCCACGTTGACGATGAAGAAGTCGAGCAGTGAGATGAATACGCCGGCCAGCAAGACAGGCAGCGCGCCTTTGTGGGGGCTTGCCTCGGGCCGGATGCCCGGGCGGAGCAGGGTAGATGTTGTCATGGTCAGGACGCTACGGAGATCCGCCAGACGAGGAATCAGTCACGAATAGGTAATTGGATCGGGTTGCATAAGACATATGAAGCTGTACGGCCGGGACGCTGAACTGGCGACCCTTGAGGAACTGCTGGACCGAGCCCGCGAGGGGAACAGCGGCGCGCTGGTGCTGCGTGGTGACCCCGGCATCGGCAAGACCGTCTTGCGGGAGGAGGCAATCGAGCGGGCCGAGGGTTTTCTGGTACTGCGCGCCACCGGTGTCGAGGAGGAGGCCGGGCTTCCCTTCGCCGGGCTGCACCTGCTGCTGCGCTCGGCGCTCGACCGCGTCACCGCGCTGCCCTACGTCCAGGCGGAGGCACTGCGGGGCGCCGTCGGGCTGGCCGAATCCGGGCCGCCGGACCGCTTCCTGGTCGGCCTCGCGGTGCTGTCGTTGCTCGGCGAACTCGCCGTCGGCCAGCCGCTGCTCTGCGTGCTGGACGACGCTCACTGGCTGGACCGGGCCAGCGCTGACGCTCTGCTGTTCGCCGCCCGGCGGCTGGACACCGAGTCGGTCGTCCTGCTTTTTGGCGCGCGCACTGGTGCCTTCCCGGCGGCCGGGCTGCCCGCGCTGACCGTGCGGGGCCTGTCCGCTGAGGTGGCCACCGCGTTGCTTGGCACCGGCCTGACGGCCGACCGCCGCGATCGCGTGCTGGCCGAGGCCGACGGGAACCCGCTCGCCCTGCTCGAACTGCCCCGGGTGCTGACCGACCCAAGGCAAGACGGTCCGCTGCCGCTGACCGACCGGCTGCGTGACACGTACGAGAGCCGGCTCGGCGGGCTACCGGAACCCACCCGCACCCTGCTGCTGGTCGCGGCCGCCGAACCCGGCGGCGACCTCGCGCCGATCCTGCGCGCGGCGGCCGGACTAGGCGCATCGCTCGCGGACCTCGACGCGGTGGTGGCCGCCGGCCTGGTCGAGGTCGAGGGCCGCACCGTGACGTTCCGCCACTCGCTCATCCGCTCCGCGGTACACCACGCCGCTCCGCTGGCGCTGCGACGGACGGTCCACCAGGCGCTGGCTGACGCGCTGGACGCCCCCGACCAGGCGGACCAGCGTGCCTGGCAGCTGGCCGCGGCGGCCGCCGGGCCCGACGAGAAAATCGCCGCCTCGCTCGAGCGGACCGCCGGCCACGCCCGGGCACGGGGCGGCGAGAGCGGCGCCCTGGCCTGGTACGAACGAGCGGCCGAGCTGAGCACCGACCCGGCCGCCAAGGCCCGCCGCCTTACCCTCGCGTCCGAGGCCGCCACGGAATCGGGCGATCTAGACCACGCCGCGGCACTAGCCGCGGCGGGCCTTCGCCTCCCGGACCACACCGGGCCGTCGCTCTCGGCGCGGCTGCTCCAGGTAGAGGCCACCGTGGCGTTCCAGCACGGGGACCCCGAGACGGCACACCGCCGGCTGGTCGCGGCCAGCGAGCTCATCGCGGCGGCCGACCCCCGGCAGGCCATGGTGCTGCTCATCGAGTCGGCGCACGTCGGCTGGTACGCGGGGGAAGCGGAGCTGGCCGAGAGCGTGGCCCGGCTGGAGGAGCTGGACGTGTCACGAGACCCGCTGGTCGGGCTGCTGCTGCGGGCGGTGGCGCCGGTACTGGGACGGCCCGCGGTCGGGCTTCACCCGGAAAACGTCCTTGACCAGGCCCGGTCGGCCGCCTCGGGTGATGTCCCCGGTCTGTTGCTGATCTGCGGACTCGCACTGCTGCTCGGCCAGGACCGCACGGTATGGCAGATCGGCGCCGAGCTGAACCGTGAGCTTCGCGCGGCCGGGCGGATCGGATGGCTGCCATCCGCGTTGTTCTATCTGGGCTCTGGCCAGGCGTATGGCGGCCGCCACCCGCAGGCGCGGCAGACGGTCGCCGACGGGCTCCAGCTGGCGCTCGACACCGGTCAGCAGCGCTGGGTGGATGCGCTCGCCGAGCCGCTCGCGTTGCTGGCCGCCGCCCGCGGCGACGAGAAACTCTGCCATGAACTGACCGACGCCGCGCTCAGCCGCGCTATCCGGCCCAGCTGGACCGTGCCCTGGACCGCCTCGTCACTCGGTCTGCTCGACCTTGGTCTCGGCCGCGCGGAATCGGCGCTTACCCGGCTGGAGACGCTGGCCGAGGGCCGCCGGTTCTTCCACATATCGGCGACTAGATCCACCCCCGATCTGGTCGAAGCGGCGGTGCGACTGGGCCGGGCCGAACTGGCGACCGAACCAGTGGCGCTGCTGGAGACCTGGGCTTCGCACACCGGGCAGCCCTGGGTGGCCGCGCTGGTCTGCCGGTGCCGCGGATTGCTGTCCGGCGACGAACACCACTACCGGGAGGCGCTGGCTCTGCACGAGCGGGACGACCGGCCATTCGACGAGGCACGGACCCGGCTGCTGTACGGCGAGTGGCTGCGCCGGGACAAGCGCAAGGCCGACGCCCGCATCCAGCTCAGCGCCGCCCTGGAAAAGTTCTCGCGGCTCGACGCGATCCCCTGGGCGGAGCGGGCCAAGACCGAGCTGACCGCCACCGGGATCACGCTGCGATCCGCCGAGCCAGGCCCGGCCGGGGAACTGACACCGCAGGAACTCCAGATCGTCCGGCTGGCCGCCCAGGGCCTGTCCAACAAGGACATCGCGGCGCAGCTCTTCCTCAGCCCGCGCACCGTCGGACACCACCTGTACAAGGCGTATCCGAAGCTCGGCGTCGTATCCCGCGGTGAACTGGCTGGCCTGGAGCTCAGGTGATCGCGCCCGCCTCCTTGAGCGCGAGAATCCGGTCCCAGTCCAGGCCGAGTTCCAGCAGGATTTCCTCGGTCTGAGCCGCGAACTCCGGTGCTGGACCGCTGACCGGCGCCGTCTGGTCGAACTGGACGGGACTCGAGACGAGCCGCATGTCGCCCGCCTGAATCAGGTACTCGTTGGCGTTGATCTGCGGGTCGTCGGCGGCCTGCAGCGTGTCCTGGACGGGCGCCCAGGGACCCTTGAGCGTCGCGAAGCGCTTGGTCCATTCCGGCAGGGTGCGCTTGCTCAGGATCTCGCGCAGGATCTCGACCGCTTCCCCGGCATTGGCCGCGAGCTGCTCGGCGGTCGCGAACCTCGGGTCGGTGGCCAGATCCGGGCGGTCGATGTGCTCGCAGACATCCGTCCAGAATTTTCCTGGCTGCAGCATGACAAACGACAGGTAGCGGTCGTCGGCCGTGCGGTACAGGCCGGACAACGGGTTGACCATCGCGGCGTGCCTGCCGGATTCGGGAGCGATCCACGGCCGGTCGAGGTGCAGTGAGATCGCGATCGCGTGTCCCATTGTCCATAGCCCGCTGCCGAGCAGCGACACGTCCACGACGGACGGCTCACCGGTCCGCTCGCGCTTCAGCAGGGCCGCCGCGATGCCGCCCGCGAGGTTCGTTCCCGAGATCGTGTCGCCGTAGGCGGGCGGCGGATTGATCAGGCCCTCGACGTTGGGCGGGGTCAGGCTGGCCGCGCTGGTCCCCCGGCACCAGAACGCGGTCATGTCATACCCGCCCTTGCCGGCCTCCGCTCCGCGCGGGCCGAGCGCGCTGCCGCGCGCGTAGATGATGTCCGGGTTGATCGCGCGGATGTCGTCGACGTCGATGCCGAACTTCTGCCGGGCGCTCGGCAGGAAGCTGGTGAGGAAGACGTCCGCGTCCTTGGCCAGGTCGTAGATCAGCTGCTGGCCCTCGGGTCGCCCCAGGTGTATGCCGATGCTGCGCTTGCCCCGGTTGGCGTGCTCGATGTTCGGGTTCGGGTCGCCCTCGATCTTGTACGCGCCGGTCTGCCGGAGTCCGCGCTGCGGGTCGCCGGTGACCGCGTGCTCGACCTTGATGACGTTGGCTCCCCACTCGGCGAGCACCGCGCCGGCCGATGGGACGAACCCGTACATCGCGACCTCGAGGACCATGATCCCCTCGAGCGGACGGGTCCCGCTCATCCCACCACCACCGCGAACGTCTTGCGCTCGAGGAACTCCTCGAATCCGGGGACGCCCATCTCCCGGCCGATGCCGGACTGCTTGTAGCCGCCGAACGGCGAGTCCGGCGAGAAGTAGTTGCCGCCGTTGATGCTGAACGTCCCGGATCTGATCCGCCGCGCCAGCGCGATCGCCCGTTCGGTGTCGGCGCTTTGCACGCCGCCCGACAGACCGTAGATCGAGTTGTTGGCGATGCGCACCGCGTCGTCGTCATCGGTGTACGGGATGACGGCGAGCACCGGGCCGAACACCTCGTCCTGCGCGATCTCGCTATCCGGGTCCACTCCTGCGAGCAGCGTGGGCGCGTAGAAGAAGCCCGGATCGATGCGCTCACCGCCGGTCACCAGCCTGGCCCCGGCCTCGACGGCCCGGCTGACCATGCCGTCCACCTTGTCCCGCTGCCGCTCGCTGATAAGCGGGCCCATGAAGGTCTTCGGGTCGGCTGGATCGCCGACCGCCACCCGGCCCAGGTAGGCGGCGACCTGTTCGACGATCGCGTCATGCTGATCTCGCGGAACGAGCAGCCGGGTGGTGATGGCGCATCCCTGGCCGGCGTGCGAGCAGACCATGAAGGCCGAGAACATCGCCGAGGTATTCATGTCCGCGTCATCGAGGATGATCATCGCCGACTTGCCGCCGAGTTCGAGGAAGACCCGCTTGACTGTCTCGCTCGCGGCCGCCATGATCCGCCGGCCGGTGGCAGTGGAACCGGTGAACGTGACCATGTCTACGTCGGGGTGCGTGGTGAGGACTTCACCGGTCGCCGCCTCCGATGAGGTGATGACGTTGACCACGCCCGGCGGGATGTCGGTCTGGTTCGCGATCAGCTCACCCAAGGCGAGGGTGACCAGCGGAGTGTCGGGGGCACCCTTGAGCACGACCGTGCAGCCCGCGGCGAGGGCCGGGGCGAGCTTGGCCAGGCCGATCTGCGTCGGGTAGTTGTACGGGATGATCGCCGCGACGACCCCCGCCGCTTCCTTCTCCACCCAGCGGCGGTGCTGCTGTCCGCGGACCTCGATCTCGCCGAGCTCCTCGGTCAGCGAGTACGACGGCAGCAGGTCAGCGTAGTACCGGACGATCTCGATCGGCTGGTCGAGCTGCGGCCCGTGGGTGAGCATGCGCGGCGCGCCGACCTCGGCGATCGTCAGCTCGCGCAACTCCTCCTTGTGGTCGGTCAGCGCCTGGTAGAGCTGGTTCAGGCAGTGCGTCCGCAACTTCACGTCGGTCGCCCAGCCCGAGGTGTCGAACGCGTGCCGCGCCGCCTTTACGGCGGCCTCAGCGTCGACCGCCGTCGCGTCTGGTGCGTACCCGATCACCGCGCCCGTCGTGGGGTTCACCGACGGAAAGGTCCGCTCCGTCGTGACAAGCTCCCCGTCGATGAGCATCCGCCGGGTCGCGTCCTGTGCTCCCATGGCTCGCCTCCTTCTGAGTGGAAATTACACTCTCAAAAACAGAGAATCAACTATTCCTCCTGGCCGCTCCGGAACCGGCGGCGACGCCGAGCGCACCGCAAGTCTGGCGGCATCACTAGCATTGAGAGTACGATTCTCATATTTGGAAGGGAGATTTCCGGATGAAGACCGCGGTCGTAACGGGAGGCGCGTCCGGCATCGGACGTGCGATCGCCCGCAGGCTCGCCGCCGAGGGCTATCACGTCGCGACGCTGGATCGTTCCACGTCGGAAGATCCGTTGGCTCAGGTAGCCGACGTGACGGACCGTGCGCAGATCGACGCCGCGCTCGACGTCATACGCCAGCGGCTCGGGCCGGTCACCATCTTGGTGAACGCGGCCGGGATCGACGGGTTCAAGCGGTTCGCGAACCTGACCTTCGAGGCGTGGCAACGGGTGATCGACGTCAACCTGAACGGGGTCTTTCACTGCGTCCAGGCGGTGCTCCCCGACATGCTCGACGCCGGGTGGGGCCGGATCGTGAACATCTCCTCGTCCAGCGCGCACTCCGGCCAGCCGTTCATGGCGCACTATGTCGCGGCCAAATCCGCGGTCAACGGGCTGACTAAGGCGCTGGCACTGGAACTTGGGCCGGACGGCATCACGGTCAACGCGGTGCCACCGGGCTTCATCGACACCCCGATGCTGCGCCGGGCCGAGGAACGCGACCTGCTCGGCGGCACGGTTGCCGACCACATCCAGCGGACGCCGGTACGCCGGGTCGGCACACCGGAGGACATCGCGGCCACCTGCGCCTTCCTGGTCTCCGAGGAAGCCGGCTACATCACCGGCCAGATCATCGGCGTGAACGGAGGACGGAACACTTGAGCCGCATCGACCCGCTCCCCTACGACGAGTGGGACCCGGACACATTCACGGTGCTGGGACGGAAGCCGCCGCCGAACAACGTGCTCGGCCTGTTCGCCAGGCACCCGGCGCTGGCGAAGCCGTTCCTCGCCTACAACATGTACCTGCTGGGCCGGGACTCGACGCTGCCGCGGCGAATCCGCGAACTGGCCATCCTGCGGATGGCCTGGCGGCGTGACTGCCGCTACGAGTGGACGCATCACGTCCGGATCGCCCGCAAGATCGGCGTCACCGATGACGAGATCCGCGAGGTAAGCGAGGGCGCGCCCACCCTGATCAACACCGCCGTCGACGAACTCGACACCCAGTCAAGCCTGACCGACCAGACCTACCAACGACTCGCCGACGATCTCGACGACCGCCAGCTGATGGACCTCGTCTTCACCATCGGAACGTACGGGCTGCTGGCCATGGCGTTCAACACCTTCGGGGTCGAACTGGAAGACGAGGCGGAGCCGGAGCCGGCAACCGAGCCCGCGAGGAGGACCTGACACATGCCGCACTTTCCCAAGCCGCCCGAGGGGTCCTGGACCGAGCACTATCCCGAGCTCGGCACCGCCGAAGTCGACTACTCCGACTCGATCGATCCCGCGTACTACGAGGCCGAGCGACAGGCCATCTTCCGCCACACCTGGCTGAACGTGGGCCGGATCGAGCAGGTGCCGAAGACCGGCAGCTATTTCACCAAGGAACTGGCGGTGGCGGGCACCGCGCTGATCATCGTCCGCGGCCGGGACGGCCAAGTCAGGGCGTTTCACAACCTGTGCCGGCACCGCGGCAACAAGCTGGTCTGGAACGACTATCCCGACGAGGAAGTGTCAGGCACCTGTCGCCAGTTCACCTGCAAGTACCACGCCTGGCGCTACAGCCTCGAGGGTGACCTGACGTTCGTCCAGCAGGAGCCCGAGTTCTTCGACATCGACAAGGCCAGGTTCGGCCTCAAGACGGTGCGCTGCGAGATCTGGGAGGGGTTCATCTTCGTCAACCTCGACCCCGCGGCCCCACCGCTGGCCGACTACCTGGGGGACCTGGCCAAGGGCATCGAGGGTTATCCGTTCCACGAGATGACCGAGGTCTACAGCTACAAGGCCGAGATCGGCAGCAACTGGAAGCTGTTCATCGACGCGTTCGCCGAGTTCTACCACGCGCCCATCCTGCACGCCAAGCAGGCGGTCAAGGACGAGTCCGACAAGCTGGCCAGCATCGGTTTCGAGGCGCTGCACTACGATTTGCGCAGCCCGCACTCGATGATCTCGAGCTGGGGCGGCATGTCACCGCCCAAGGACCTGAACATGGTCAAGCCAATCGAGCGGGTGCTGCGCAGCGGCCTGTTCGGTCCATGGGACCGGCCGGACATCGAGGGTCTCGATTCGCTGCCCGCCGGGCTGAACCCGGCGCGGCACCGGGCCTGGGGTATCGACACGTTTCACTTCTTCCCGAACTTCATGCTGCTCGTCTGGGCACCCGGCTGGTACCTCACCTATCACTACTGGCCGACGGCGGTGGACCGGCACATCTTCGAGTGCAGCCTCTACTTCGTCCCGCCGAAGACGGCCCGTGAGCGGCTCGGGCAGGAACTCGCCGCGGTGACGTTCAAGGAGTACGCGCTGCAGGACTCCAACACCCTCCAGGCCACCCAGACGATGCTGGCGAGCCGCGCGGTGACCGAGTTCCCGTTGTGCGACCAGGAGATACTGCTCCGCCACCTGCACAAGGTCACGGCGGACTGGGTGAAGGAGAACGCTGATGTCGCTGCCCGCTGACTTCACATCGCTAGAGCCGTTCAGCGACTGGATCCTGCCGACCGAGCCGGAACGTTACGCTAAGCGGCTGGCTTCCTCGATGGAACAGATGCAGGCCTTCTACGACGCGGCGTTCCCGGAACTCGACCGCGCGCTCAAGCACCTGGATCAGTTCTCGCTTGACGAGCTGCCAGCGGCCGAGGCCAATCTGCTGGACCTGCTGAAGTCTCTGGTCATGGTCTCGTTTCCGGTCGAGGTGTGGAAGCAGCCCAGGGTGCCAGACAGTGGCGCGGCCTATCTGAACCTGGTGAAGGAGCCGGCATGACCGAGCCAGATTTCTTCCGCGGCGATGAGTTCATCGCTGACCCCTACCCGTACTTCGAGACGCTCCGTTCCCGGTGCCCCGTGTGGCGGGAGCCGCATCACGGCGTGGTGATGGTGACCGGATACGACGAGGCGGTCGAGGTGTTCCACGACCCGGAGCGGTTCTCCTCGTGCCTATCGGTCACCGGCCCGTTCCCCGGCTTCCCGGTCCCGCTCACCGGCGACGACGTGAGCGAGCTGATCGAGGAACACCGGGACGAGCTTCCGATGAACGATCAGCTGCCCACTCTCGACCCGCCGATACACACCGCGCACCGCGGACTGCTGATGAAGCTGATCACGCCCAAGCGTCTCAAGGAGAACGAGGCGTCCATGTGGCGGCTCGCCGACGGCCAGCTCGAACAGTTCCTGGCCGGCGGCCAGGGCGAGGTCATCCGCGGGTTCGCCGCCCCGTTCACCCTGCTCGTCATCGCCGACCTGCTCGGCGTGCCGGAAGCCGACCGCGCCGAGTTCGCCAGCGGACTGGCGCGGCCGCACGGCGGGGTCGGGGACACGAAACAGGCGATGGCGCATGATCCGCTGGCGTTCTTGTACGACCAGTTCTCCGGCTATATCGCCGAGCGCCGCGAGCGGCCACTTAACGACGTGCTCACCGGCCTGGCCAACGCGACCTTCCCGGACGGCTCACTGCCTGACGTTGGGGATGCCGCCCGGGTCGCGGCCAACGTCTTCTCGGCGGGCCAGGAGACCACCGTCCGGCTGCTCGGATCAGCGCTCAAGATCCTCGCGGAGAACCCGGACGTCCAGCGGCAGTTGCGGGCGGACCG